>CAJTOE010000001.1 GCA_910577805.1 uncultured Oscillospiraceae bacterium
CAGCCAATCCCGGTCAAAGTCCACCTGGTCGGCGAACAGCGCCCCGTCCAGCGCCCCAAAGGAGCCGAACGCGTCCGCGGAGAAGAGGACCTTGTCCGTACTGTCGTAGGACACCATCACCTCCGGCCAGTGGACCATGGGGGCCATGCAGAAGGTCAGCGTATGCCGCCCCAGGGACAGGGTCTCCCCCTCTTTGACCACCAGGGTGTTGACGGGGGCTTGTCCGAAAAATTGGGCGAACATCGCCAGGGTCTTTTGGTTGCCCACCACCGTCACATCCGGACGGCGGGCCAGCAGGTCCCGGAGCGTGGCGGCGTGGTCCGGCTCCATGTGGTGAACGACTACGTAGTCCAGAGCGCGGCCGTCCAGGACGTGGTCCAGGTTTTCAAAAAACTGGTCGGTGATGCTGCGGTCCACCGTGTCAAACAGCACGGTCTTTTCATCCAGCAGCACGTAGGCGTTATAGGACACGCCTCTGGGGACCGGGTAGGCGCTTTCAAACAGGGCCAGGCGGCGGTCGTTGCCGCCGATCCAGTACAGGTCCCGTGTAATACTGCGAACACAGTGCATGGTCGATTACCTCGCTTTATATAGAAATTGTATCCTAGTTATCATAGCACATCCCGGCGAAAAAAAACAAGTCTTTCATAAATTTTCTTTTGATTCGCAAAGTAAGGGCGGCATAAACTGTGGGGCCCGACCCCCTGGGCGGGCCATCTCGCTGAAGCTTCCAGTCACATCCAAAGGCCACACCCCTTCACAAATCAAAACTATTTTTCTATTCAATACAAGTTACACCGCAGACAGCGCGGCCTCGTCCGCCACGACGATGCAGTCGGGGTGGTACTGCAAGATGCTGCACGGCATATGGGGGGTCACCGGGCCGGACAGCAGCCCCTTGACCGCCTGGGCCTTGTTCGCGCCGCTGGCGACCAGCAGGACCCGGCGGGCCTGCATGATCTCACGGGTGCCGGTGGTCCGGGCGTGGGTGGGCACATCGTCGAGGCTGGCGAAGAAACGCTTATTGGCCTCGCGGGTGCTTGCGGTCAGCTCGATCTGCTGGGTGCCCAGGGAGAACGCCTCGCCCGGCTCGTTGAAGCCGATGTGTCCGTTGGGGCCGATGCCCAGAAGCTGGAGGTCGATGCCCCCCAGGCTGTGAATGAGCGCGTCATACCGGGCGCACTCCGCGGCGGGGTCGGGGTTCATGCCGTCGGGAATATTGGTGTTCTTCAAGTCAATGTTGATGTGGTCGAACAGCCGGTCCCGCATGAAGTAGGCGTAGCTCTGGTCGTGGGTAGGCTCCAGGCCCACGTACTCGTCCAGGTTGACGGTGCGGACCTGGGAGAAGTCCAGCTCGCCCCGCTCATAGGCGGCGATCAGCTGCTTGTACGTCCCCTCCGGGGAGGAACCGGTGGCCAGACCCAGCACGCAATCGGGCTTCAGGGTCACCTGGGCCGCGATGATGCGGGCGGCGACAGCGCTCAGCTCTTCATAATCCTTGACGCGGATCAGTCTCATAAAAATCAGCCTCCAATCAAATTTCCGTCAATATAAACCTGCTCCAGGTTGAGGGAGCCGTCCAAAACCAGAAGGTCGGCCCGTTTTCCCGCCTCCAGCACGCCCACATCCTTCAGCCCCACGGCCTGGGCCGGGGCCTGGGAGACCGCATAGATCGCGTCCTCCAGGGTCAGGCCGAAGGACACCACATTGCGCACCTCGTCCAGCAGATTGGAGGAGGAACCGGCCAGGGTATCGGTCCCCAGCAGGGTGGCCTTGCCGTTCTTCATCTCAATAGGCTGGCCTCCCAGCTCGTACTGGCCGTCGGGCATTCCGGCGCAGCGCAGGGAATCGCTGATAATGACCAGCTTTTTGCCAAAAAGCTGTCTGGTGAGCCGGATCACGCTGGGGTGGATATGCAGGCCGTCGCAGATCAGCTCCACGGTGGCTCCGCTGTCGAAGGCCGCGCCGATGACCCCAGGGGCCCGGTGCAGCAGAGAGGGCATGCCGTTATACAGGTGGGTGGCGTGGCTGGCGCCGGCCTGGAAGGCGGCCATCGCCGTGTCGTAGTCGGCGGTGGTGTGGCCCAGGGAGACGGTGCAGGCCTTGGACACCTCCTGAATGAAGGGCATCGCGCCCTCCTCCTCACAGGCCACGGTCACCAGCCGGACCAGGCCGCCGCTGGCCTCGTTGAGCCGGTGGAACAGAGCCGCGTCCGGCTTGTGGAGGTTCTCTGCCGCCTGCGCGCCCCGCTTGGCGTAGGACAGGAACGGCCCCTCCAGGTGGATACCGGCGCACTTGGCCCCATCCGCCGGGCGCTGGAAGCCCCCGATGGCGTGCATCGCCGGGGTCAGCACCTCTTCTTTCAGCGTCATGGTCGTCGCCAGGAAGGAGGTGACCCCGTGGGCGGCGTAGTGCCGGGCCGCGGGGGCCAGCCCTTCGGGCTTGCCGTCTGAAAAATCCTCGCCCATGGCACCGTGGGTGTGAACGTCCACAAAGCCGGGGACCACGTATTTGCCCTGGGCGTCCACGTCCGCCGGGGCATTGGCGGGACCGATTTCCGTAATCACGCCGTTTTCAAAGGAGATCGAACCCTCTTGGAATTTGCCGTCCAGGAATAATTTCGCGTTGCCGATGACCATGGCTTACACCTCCGGCAGGGAAGCGGCGGCCACGCTCTGGCCCACCCGGCGGAACTTCTCGTCGGGCAGTCCGGGCAGCAGCTTACCCGCGCACTCCGGATACTCGTCCGCCAGCACCCGCTTGGCCTCCTCCAGGATGATGTCGCCGCCCTTGCCGGACATCACACGGCCCAGGAGCAGCACATGCTTGCAGCCGTACAGCTCGTAGTAATAGGCCAGGGTGTGGCCCAGGTAGGTGCCGATGGTCTTGTAGATTTTGGCGGCGTTGGGGTCGTCCTCGGCCATCAATTTCTGGACCACCTTCAGCTTCTCGGCGGGGGACAGGGACTCCTCCAGCTCGATGCCCGCACGGGGGGCCAGCTTGATGACGGAGTCCTGGGAGAAATACTTCACGCCGCAGCCGATATCGCCGGACCACTCGTCCTGCATGGCCTCCGGGTGGCAGTCCACGGGCACGAACGCCAGCTCATTGAGCCAGCCGGTAATGCGGCCCTGCTGGTCCACATAGCCCACAGCCTCGCTGGTGCCCATGGCGATGCCCAGCACGTTGGGCTCGTTCAGGCTCATCATGCCCGCCAGGGCGGACACGTCGCCGTCGTTGACCACCTCGTAGGGGATATCGCCAAAGGTGTCGGTGATGGCGCGGATATAGATATCCTTGACCTTTGCGTCAAACAGGTCCTTGGGGACCTTGAGGAACAAGGACGCATTCATGGTGCGGTTGTTGATATACACGCCGGCGGAGGACACGCCCACCGCGTCCACCCGCGGCATATGCTCTGCGGCGGATTTCAGAGCGGCCACGATGCCGTCGTAGTGGTAATCCGGGTCGGAGTTGGTCTTGGGGAACCAGACCACTTCCTCGGAATAGACGCTCTCGCCGTCGATCACGGCGGAGACCTTTCGGTCGGAGCCGCCTGCGTCGAAGCCGATGCGGCAGCCCTTCAGGTGTCCGCCCATGGCCTTGGGGGAGTCCTTGGCCTGGGGGATGTCGCTGGTCAGCACGATCTCGAAGGGATGCTCAAAGACGTTGGCCATATAGTCGAAATCGAAGTCCTGGCAGCCGCCGGCACAGAAGTCTCCCTTCAGGGCCTGATAGACCCCCTCGTCGGAGACGTAGAGCTTAAAGCCGCCCTTCATCCACAGGGCCGTTTTGACCAGGCGGTTGACATAGTAACGGTCTGCCTCGGCCATCTCCGGGGTGCCGTGGACAAAGGTGTGATACACGGCCATCTGGCCGCTGGCACGCTCCACCGCGATGGAGACCGGCTTTTTAGCGGTTTTCAGGAATGCGCGGTTAAAGAGCAGGACAGGCATAAATTCGCTGTCCAGGCAGGGACGGTTCTTCACGTCGAACGCGATGCCACAGTGATTCATGATAACGCCTCCACTTTTTTCTTTTTCGCTAGAATGAATAGATTTCAGCGGCTTAAAAGCCCATACTGTTGTTTATTATACCATAGATTTTGGCAAATGTCACCCCAGTAACGAAAATATTTTTCAAAGTGTCACATTTTGTAAAAAATTCCACAATGGCCGGGTCGGTTTTGAGATACGGCTCTTTTGGCCATCTACGCTGAAATCTCCAGGACTCCTCCCAAAAGGCCCCTTTGGAAAGGGGCTCCGCCCGCAGGGCGGTGGGGATTGCTGCGCCGGAGCAGCCTCTATTTGAGATGTTTCGGTAGAGAGAGTGCGCAGGCAATCCCCCGTCACGGCTCCGCCGTGCCACCCCCTTTCTAAAGGGGGCTTTGGGGTGGGGACTTGTAAGTGTATGTTTGATTTGTGAATAGTGCAGCCCTTCAGCTTCCCCCTCACGGAGCAGTGAACTGTGGGGCCCGACCCCCTGGGCGGGCCATCTCACTGAGACTTCCAGTCACCGCCAAAACCTCCCCCCCCATTTTCCGACAGCACAGAAAATTTTTTCAAAGAAAAATAATTTGAAAATCACTTTCAGGTATGCTATACTGAATCCAAGCATCCGAATTGGTATAAAATACATAAAAGGAGTGATTTGTAATGAAGGATGTGCAGAAGCTGCGGGATATCCGCGCATGGATTCAGAAGGAGCTGGAGAGCAGCGCCAGCTTTTGGCTCAAGTACGGCATGGACCCGGAACACGGCGGCGTTTACACCTGCCTGGACCGGACCGGCGTGCGGTTCTCTACGGATAAAAGCGTATGGATGCAGGGCCGCTGCGGATGGATCTACGCCTACCTGTGCCACGTGTACGGCGTGCGGGAGGACTGGCTCCGGGCCAGCAAGAGCTGCCTGGACTTCATGGAGGCCCACTGCATCAACCGGGAGGCCGGCGACCGGATGTACTTCACCGTCACCGCCGACGGCAAGCCCCTGCGCCAGCGCCGGTACTGCTTCTCCGAGGACTTTTACACCCAGGCCAACGCCGAATATTACGCCCTCACCGGCGACAAGGCGTGCCTGGAGCGGGCCCGCCGGGCCTACGACCTGGTCTGGCAGCTCAACAACGGCCTGATCCAGGACCCCACCGGCATGGGTCCCAAGACCATCCCGGAGACCCGCACGGGCCGCTCCCTGGGCGACCCCATGATCTATCTGAACGTCACCGCCATCATGCGCCGGTGCGATCCGGAGCGTGCGGAGCTGTACGACCAGCGCGCCCAGGCCTGCATCGACACCATTTTGAAGTATCACCACAAGCCGGAGCTGAAATGCACCCTGGAGACCGTGGGTCCCAACGGCGAGTTCATGTCCGATATCTCCGCCGGCCGCTTCGTCAACCCCGGCCACGACATCGAGTGCTCCTGGTTCCTGCTGGAGGAGGCCAACCGCCGCAATGACCCGGACCTGCGGGCCAAGGCTATGGAAATTTTCGATATGGCCATCGAGCGGGGCTGGGACAAGGAGTACGGCGGCGTGCTGTACTTCGTGGACTGCATGGGCTTTCCCCCGGAGGCCTACGAGCATGATATGAAGCTGTGGTGGCCCCACAACGAGAGCATGATCGCCAGCCTGATGATGTACCGGGACTCCGGCGACGAAAAATATCTGGAGTGGTTCTATAAGATCATTGACTACTGCAAGACCTACTTTGCCGACCCGGAGTGCGGCGAGTGGTACGGCTATCTGCGCCGGGACGGCAAGCCCACCCAGCCCGCCTGTAAGGGCTGTACCTTCAAGGGTCCCTTCCATGTGCCCCGCGCCCTTATCATGACGGACCAGCTCCTGGGAGAGGTTTTAGGCGAGTAACATGACGCAAAACGTGTTCGAGACCATCAGCAGCCAGTACTTCGACCTGACCCATTCCGAAAAAAAGGTAGCCGATTATGTACTGGGCCACAGGATCGACGCGCAGTATATGTCTATTTCCGAGCTGGCGGAGGAGTGCGAGGTGGCGGACGCTACCATCTCCCGCTTCTGCCGCCGGCTGGGTCTGCCGGGCTACAACGCCTTTAAGCTGGAACTGGCGCGGGCTTCTATGGACGCCCGCGCCGCGCTTCCCCGTACGCCAGCCCTCTCCGTCTCCAGCGACGGCTTTGCCGCTTTGTGCAAGCAGGTGCTGGGGGACAACATCTCCGCCCTGGAGCAGACCTTCCAGCTCGTGGACCGGGAGGCCCTGCGGCAGGCGGTGGACCTGCTGGAGCAGGCCCGCCGGGTGGCGTGCATCGGCCAGGGCGGGTCCATGGTGCTGGCCATGGAGGCCTGGACTTTGTTTTCCATGGTCTCCTCCAAGTTCATCTACGTGCCGGACTCCCACTTGCAGATCAACACCCTGGCGGGGATGGAGCCGGACGAGGCTGTCTTGTATTTCTCCTACTCCGGGTCCACCCGCGACCTCCAGGACGCGCTGGAGGTGGCCCGCACCCGGCAGGTGCCCGTAATCCTGGTCTCCCGGTTCCCCAAGTCCCCCGGAGGCCAGCAGGCCAATGTGGTCCTCCAGTGCGGCGTCAACGAGAGTCCTCTGCAGCCGGGGTCCGTGTCCGCCCGGATGGCACAGCTTTTGATCTTAGACCTTCTGTTTCAGCAGCTTTGCAGCCGGAACCGGGACCAGGTGGACGAGCGCCGGTCCCGTATCGCGGAGGCGGCGGCGAAAAAGCACTTGTAGGGGTTTCCCCCCTATTCCGCAAAACAACATAAGGAGTGAAGCATCTATGCGAGTACAACTGGCAAGCGCCCAGAATATGCTGCGGCTTCAAATGCAGAATCCGATGCAAAAAACCATGGGACAACTGCAAAATCCTGGTTTGGCGCAGGTGATTCAGCAGGTAAATACCAACTACAGCAGCAGAAGAAACCGTGATACCGTGGAACTGAGCCAAAAGGCGCTGGAGCTTCTGGAAGCCTGCGACACCAAAAAAGCAGACGAGACCAAGAAAGCGGAAGAGGCTTCTGCGTATCAGAAGTACGCGCCCGACATGTTCACCAAGGAAGAGTGGGCCGAAAACGCGCTTTTGGCACAGAGAGACGGCATCCAGACGGTTTCCGATATCGTGGACTACGCAAAATCCAAATTGCAGTATACAATGTCCAAAATCTCCGAGCTGGAAAACTATCTGAACGGCACAGGCACCCACAGCGACCCCAATATGACCAAAGAGCTGGCGGAAACGTATCTGCATAACTACAAGCACAGCATCCAGACGGATTATACAGACCTCATTCAAAGCCACATAAATCCGCACCGGACCACAGTGGAGGAATACGACAGCTTGTCCGGCGGGCTGGCGTCCAGCGCAATGGAAAATCAGCTCGATTCTATTTCCGCCGCGTCTCTGGGGCTGACCGGCCTGTCCGACGACCCCCAGGAAATTATGAAAGCTCTGGAAAACGCCTCCAAGACGCTGGGCGGAATGAAGCAGAACGTGGAAAACGCCTACAAAGAGATGACGGGCGGCAAGCAGATCACCAAGCCCGCCCAAAGCACCTCTATCTATGATGGAAGAACCAGCCATACCTTCTTTGCGTCCCAGATGGAACGGTCCCATAGAGTTTTGGATACCGCGAATATGAAGCTTACCGGTCAAACCTTAAGCTTCTGATACTATGGGCGAATGAAATGAGCAGAACCAGAAAGCCGGATTCCGCTTTCTGGTTCTGCTTTTTCCTTCTTTATTGCGCAAATACACCGGCCAGCTCCACGCCGCATCCCTCCAGAACCCCCACCGGAACGCAGTCGGTCCCGGCGTAGACGGCGGCGGCATGATACGCGCCGTCCTCCAGTGTGTAGACGGAGACGGTCCGGGAGGCGGGGTCTACGATCCAGTATTCCCGGACTCCCGCCCGCTGGTACAGATTGTATTTCACCAGCCGGTCGTGCCGCTGGGTAGACGGAGAAATGATCTCAATAATAAGGTCCGGCGCGCCCTTACAGCCCGCGTCGTCCAGCTTATCCGGGTCGCACACAACAGTGAGGTCCGGCTCCACCAGGGTGTCCACCTGGGAGGGCGAATCTCCCTCCCGCTCAAACAGCCGTACCCCGAAGGGGGCGTGATACACCCGGCATTTTTTGTCCTTTAAAAAACTTCCTAACTGCAAATAAAGCGCACCAGAAATTTCCTGATGCCTCCGGGACGGCGGAGCCATCATGTGCGGCTGGCCGTAAATCAGCTCCACCCGCTCCTCCTCGCTCCAGGTCAGCATATCGGCGTAGGTCCACTGCTTTTCCTGCGGCAGCGCCATAATAAACCCTCCTATTTTTTCCGTTTCTGCTGGTTCTGCGGCTTCTGGGGCCGAAGCAGACAGTTTTTCCCAAAGCCGATCAAATCCTCCCGGCCCGTTTTGTGCAGCGCCTCCAGCACCAGCTTCCGGTTCTGGGGCTTGCGCCACTGCATCAGCGCCCGCTGGAGCGCCTTGTCATGGGGCGTCCGGGGCACGAACACCGGCTGCATGGTCCGGGGGTCCAGCCCGGTGTACCACATGCAGGTGGCCAGGGTCCCAGGGGTGGGATAAAAATCCTGGACCTGCTCCGGCATGTGGCCCTCTTGATTCAGCCACTCCGCCAGCTTCACCGCGTCCTCCAGGGTGCAGCCCGGATGGGAGGAAATCAGATAGGGCACCAAATACTGCTCCTTTTTGTAGCGCTGGTTCAGCTTCTGGTACTTTTCCTTGAATTTTTCATAGACCCAGATATGGGGCTTGCCCATATAGTCCAGGGTGTGGGCCACGCAGTGCTCCGGGGCCACCTTGAGCTGCCCGGAGATGTGATACCGCACCAGCTCCGAGAAAAATTCCCCGGTGGGGTCCTGCATCAGGAAGTCGAACCGGATACCGGAGCGGATAAAGACCTTTTTGATCCCTGGGACCTCCCTCAGGCGGCGCAGGAGCCGCAGATAATCCATGTGGTCCGCGTCCAGGTTGGGGCAGGCCTTGGGGGCCAGACAGGCCCGGTTTTTGCAGAACCCATGCTCCAGCTGCTTCTGGCAGGAGGGCCGGCGGAAGGTCGCCGAGGGCCCGCCCACATCGTGGATATAGCCCTTGAAGCCCGGATGCTTGGTAAGGGCCTCCACCTCCCGGACCACGCTGTCGTGGCTGCGGGCGGAGATCACCCGGCCCTGGTGAAAGGCCAGGGAACAGAAATTGCACGCCCCAAAGCATCCCCGGTTGTGGGTAACGGAAAAGCGCACCTCTTCAATCGCGGGCACGCCCCCCAGCGCGTCGTACATGGGGTGCGGCTCCCGGACGTAGGGCAGCTCCGCCACCTGGTCCATCTCCGGGGTGGTCAGGGGCCGGGCGGGGGGATTTGTGAGCAGATACTTTTTGCCGTGCTTCTGCACGATGGCCCTTCCCACAAAGGGGTCATGCTCCAGGTACTCTATCCGATTCGCCTGGGCATAGGCGGTTTTATTCTCCAAAACCTCCTCAAAGGAGGGGACTTCTACAAATTCATACGCACAGGCCTCCGGCGTATCCACGCACACGCAGGTCCCCCGGATATCCGTCATCGTCTCCGGCCCCTCCCCGGAGGCCAAACGCTGCGCGATCTCCTTGGAGGCCAGCTCCCCCATGCCGTAGGTCAGCAAATCTGCCTGGGCGTCGAACAGGATGGAACGGCGGACCTTGTCCTGCCAGTAGTCGTAGTGGGCGAACCGGCGCAGGCTGGCCTCCAGGCCGCCAATCACGATGGGGATATCCCCAAACGCCTCCCGGACCCGGTTGGAGTAGACCACCGTAGCCAGGTCCGGCCGCAGGCCCGCCTTCCGGCCGGGGGAGTACGCGTCGTCATGGCGGCGCTTTTTGGCGGCGGTGTAGTGGGCCACCATGGAATCCAGATTTCCCGCCCCGATCAGCACCCCGTACCGGGGCCGTCCCATGGCGGCAAACGCGTCCGGGGAGGTCCAGTCCGGCTGGGCCAGCACCGCCACCCGGTAGCCCTCCGCCTCCAGCACCCGGCCTATGACCGCCGTACCAAAGGACGGGTGATCGACATACGCGTCGCCGGTGATCAGCAGAAAATCGTAGTAGTACCAGCCCCGCTCCCGCATATCCTCCTGGGAGACGGGGAGGAAAAAGCTGCGCGCAAAGCTCATGGCCCGTCCTCCCCATTGATGCGGGCGCACTGGGCCAGCAGCCAGGTCCGGACCTGCTCAATGCCCTCCTCGCTGATGGGGAACTGCACCGGCTCCTCCAGCTGCGCCAGCGTGCGGCATAACGGCCCCTCCCACATCTGGACGTTCATCTGACCCTCCTGGGGCACGATATAAAACCGGGCCTTCGGCCCCCAGCTGCCCGTCCAGGGGTTTCCGTGCTCCCAGTGGGAGAGGGTGGGCAGATACAGTTCACTTGCCAAAAATTTCAGTCCTCCTCTATCTCGGCCCCGTACCGGCGCAGGGCGGCAGAAATATCCGTCCACTGGTAGCCCCGCCGGGCCAGGGCGGCGGAGGCCCGCTGAAGCTCCTTCCGGTCCGGATGCTCCACGCCCGCCAGCTTTTTGGACAAAAACGCGTCAAGCTGCTCCGCCGGGTCCTCCAAGTCCTCCAGGGCCTGGTCCCACAGCTCGCGGGGGACCCCCCGGCGGTAGAACTCATCCCGTATCTTCTTCGGGCCGTACCCCCGCCGGGCACAGCTCTGGGCCAGCTCGGCGGCGTAGGCCCCGTCGTTCAGATAGCCAAATTCCTCCAGCCAGTCCGCGATCTCCCCCGCCTGCTCCGGCGGGCAGTCCTTTTTCGCCAGCAGCTCCAGCAGCATGTTACGGGACTTGGGCCCGTTCAGCAGGGTTTGCAGGGCATAAGCCCGGAAATTCTCCGTCTGGACGGCCTGGATAAGCCGGTCCGCCTCCTCGTCCGACAGCTCCCGCCCGGCGTAGAGGGCGAAATCCGCAATCTGATTCTTCCCCAGGCGCAGGATGGACCCGTCCTCCAGCACGGCTAACCACCGGTCCCGGACCCGCTTGGAGGGCTTCAGCTCCTGGATGGTCATGCTTCGTCCTCAGCGGGCACGGCTTCGGTTTCCGCTGGCGCGGCGCCGTCCTCAAAATCGTCGGCAGACACGTCCACCGCGCGGCCCGCGGCCTTGGCGGCAATCTGGGACTGCTTGCTCATCAGCTTATAGGCGTTGGCCCGGATCTTGGCCTCTACGTCGGCGGCTACCTCCGGGTTGTCCTTCAAATACTGCTTGGCGGCGTCCTTGCCCTGGCCCAGGCGCAGCTCGCCCATGTTGAACCAGGAGCCGGATTTCTGGAAAATGTCCAGCTTCACCCCCAGGTCCACCAGCTCGCTCCACTTGGAGATGCCCTCGCCGTACAGGATATCAAATTCCGCTTCCCGGAAGGGGGGCGCGACTTTATTTTTCACGATCTTTGCCCGCGTATGACTGCCGATAATCTCGCCGCTGACCTTCAAGGCCTCCACCCGCCGCACGTCGATGCGCACCGAAGAGTAGAATTTCAGCGCCCGGCCTCCGGTGGTGACCTCCGGGTTGCCGTACATCACGCCGACTTTTTCCCGCAGCTGGTTGATGAAAATGACGATGCAGTTGGTTTTGGCGATGGAGCCGGCCAGCTTGCGCAGAGCCTGGCTCATGAGCCGGGCCAGCAGGCCCACGTGGCTGTCGCCCATGTCGCCCTCGATTTCCGCCCGGGGCACCAGCGCCGCCACCGAGTCCACCACCACCACGTCGATGGCGCCGGAGCGCACCAGGGCTTCGCAGATCTCCAGGCCCTGCTCGCCGGTGTCCGGCTGGGAGATGAGCATGGAGTCAATGTCCACCCCCAAAGCTCTGGCGTAGGTGGGGTCCAGGGCGTGTTCCGCGTCGATGAAGGCCACCTCGCCGCCCCGCTTCTGGGCCTCGGACACGATATGCAGGGCCAGCGTGGTCTTACCGGAGGACTCCGGACCGTAAATCTCAATGATGCGCCCCTTGGGAACGCCGCCGATGCCCAGGGCCACGTCCAGGGCCAGGGAGCCGGTGGGGATTGCGTCCACCACCACGCCGGTATTTTCGCCCAGGCGCATGATGGAGCCCTTGCCGAAGCTGCGCTCGATCTGGGCCACGCAGGTCTCCAGAGCCTTCTTCTTATCCGCAGCGGGGGCCGCGGCCTCTACGGCAGGTTTTTTCGATGCCATATTCAATCATCCTTTCCTGGTCAGTGGATACAGTCTAGCATAAGTACAGTCCCAAAAAACGGACCGGTTTTTATTGGTTGATGGTCCCCTCCACCACCCGCCAGATGCCCTGGGTGTCGGCGGTGGTCTGGATGTTCTCAAAGCCGTTTTCCGCCATGATCTTCTCTACCTCGGACGCCTGACTGACGCCCACCTCAAAGATCAGCGCGCCCCCCAGGCGGATGGCGTTTTTCCACTTGGAGGCGATCTGCCGGTAGAACTCCAGCCCGTCGGTGCCGCCGTCCAGGGCCATGCGCGGCTCGTAGTCCCGCACGGACACGTCCAGCGCGTCGATGTCGCCGGTGGGGATGTAGGGGGGGTTACAGGCCACCACGTCGAAATCCCACAGGGTCGAGCTGGGCGGCTCCAGCGCGTCCACACACACGCTGGTCACCCGCGCGTTCATATCCGTGCGGCGGATGTTCTGCTTGCAGATGCGCAGCGCCCCTTCGGACAGCTCCGCCAGCACCACCCGGCAGTCGGGCACGTTGGAGGCCACGGCCAGCCCCACGCAGCCGCTCCCGGCACACAGGTCCAGCACCCGCGCCTCCTCCCCGGCCGCGCGGGCGCGTAAAATGGTCCGCTCCACCAGCATCTCCGTGTCCATCCGGGGGATGAGTACGTCGCCGGATACGTCCAGGGTCAGTCCGTAGAACTCCCACTCGCCAATGATGTAGGCCACCGGCTCCCCGGACAGCCGGCGCTGAACCAGCGTGTCAACCCGGCGCTCCAGCTCCCCGGAGACGTACAGGGCCATATCTCTATAAAACTGCTCGCGGGTCTTGTCGGCGGCGTAGCAGAGGATCTCCCTGGCCTCCAGCTGGGCCGACTCGATGCCCGCCTTTTTCAGCCGGGTCCGGGTGTCTAAAAATAAATTATTGTAGGTGGTTGCCATTTTCCTCACCTCTCTAAAATATTACCAGGCGTCCGCGCCTTTTTCCTCCGGCAGGACCAGCTCCAGGGCCTTGATGCCCACCTCGATCATGGAGTCGTCCGGCTCGAAGGTCGTGAAATTCTGAAGCCAAAGCCCTGGGGCGGTGAGCAGCCGGGTGACCGGGCCGTCGTGCCGCCCCACGTAGCGGTTGAACTCATAGCTGACCCCCACGATGACAGGCAGCATAGCCAGATGGGCCAGCATCCGCCACAGCACCTGATGGACAGGCCAGATCGAAAAAACCACCGTGGAGACCAGGATGGAAATTGCGATCACCACAAACAAAAAGCTGGTGCCGCACCGGGGGTGGTGCCGGGGCTGCTTGCGGACGTTCTCCACCGTCAGGGGAAGGCCCGCCTCGTAGCAGAAGATGGTCTTATGCTCCGCCCCGTGGTAGGAAAAGACCCGTTTCATCTCCTTCATCCGGGAGCAGAGGGCCAGATAGCCCACAAAAATCAGGATTTTCAGCAGAGATTCCGCCAGATTTCGCGCCAGCATGGAGTTTTCGCCCAAAAGCCAGGTCACCGCCCCGCCCAGGGCCGTGGGGAGCAGGATGAACAGCCCCACCGACATGGCCAGGCCTAAAATCACCGCCAGGGTGAGGAAAAAGGACGCGGCCTTCTCGCTGCCCAGCTTTTTTTCCAGCCAGATTTCAAAGGCGGAGGGCGTCTCGTCCGCTCCCTCCTCCTCCGGGAAGAACTCCGCGGAGTACAGCAGGGCTTTCACCCCCGCCGCCATGGACCCGCCGAAGTTGACCACTCCCCGGATCAGAGGCCAGCCCAGGACCGGGTGCCGCTCCTTGATGAAATGCAGCTCCTTTTCCTGGATCTCCAGCTCTCCGTCCGGGCGGCGGACCACCACGGCCTGCTTTTTCGGGCCGCGCATCATAATGCCCTCAATGAGGGCCTGTCCGCCGCACATGGTTTTAAAATTTTGCTTGCTTTGCATTTGCTGCCTTCTTTCATTCGTCAATGGGCAGGCGGACCGTCACCAGACAGCCGCCGCCGGGGGCGTTGTCCACGTCCAGAATGCCCTCGTGGCGCTGGACGATCTCCTCGCACACCGCCAGTCCGATGCCGGAGCCGCGGGCCTTGGACGAGCCTTTGTAAAATTTCATCTTCACCTGGGGAAGCTCTTCCGGCGGGATGCCGGGGCCGTAGTCCCGGATGCGAAGCACCGCGTCGGTGGAGTCCCGGTCCAGGGACACGTCAATGCGCTTGCCGGAGCCGCCGTGCTTGGCGGCGTTGTCCAGCAGATTGCAGAACACCTGCCGCAGCCGCTCCGGGTCCCCGGAGATAAGGACCATCTCGTCCTTGCACTCCTGGTACTCCAGGGTGATGCCCTCCTTGCGGAAGAACTCCTGATACGTGTACACCGCATCCTCCAGCTCGGATTTCAGGTCCAGCCGCTCCACCGAGAGCGTGAACCGGCCGTCCTGCATCCGGGAGAACTCCAGCAGCTCCTCTACCATGTTGGTCAGCCGCCGGGCCTCGCTGATAATAATTTCCATGCCCTTGTGAAATTCATTGGGGGTGCGGATCTCCCCGCTCTGTATCGTCTCCGCCCAGCCGTTGATGGCGGTGAGGGGGGTGCGCAGCTCGTGGGAGACGGAGGAGATGAACTCCGACTGGGTGGTCTCCGACTGCTTGACTTTCAGGGACATATCGTTGATGGCGTCGATCAGCTCGCCGATCTCGTCGTCATATTTTTTCTCGATCTGCGTCCCGTAGCTCCCGCCGGCAATGAGCCGGGTGGTGTGGACGATGCTGGTCAGGGGCTCTACCAGGGAGCGGACAAAATAGAGGTTGGAAAAGTACATCATGGACATGAACAGCGCCATAATCAGGGTCACCACGGTCACGCCCAGGATAAACTGGCGGTTGACCTCCGACATAGAAGTTACGAACCGGATGACCCCCACGATGGTCCCCTGGTAGATTACCGGGGCGGAGGCGGCCATGATCGGCTCTTTTGTCGCCGGGTCCCGGCCCGGCCACACCTGGGGGGTGCGCTGCTCCAGGGCGTCGGTGATGTCCGGGGTGCCGGGAGTGGTGCCGGCGGTGAGGCCGTAGCCGGAAAAGAGCACCGCGCCGGTGGTGTCGATGAACTGCACCTCCAGCTTGCTGCGGTCCTCGAAGTTGCTGATATAGTTTTGCGCGGCAATCTGATATTCGCTGCGGGTGTAGCTTTTAAAGGTATTGGCGGCCAGCTCTGCCCGGGCGGACAGGTCGGCGGTGATGGTGTAGGAGTAGTAGGTCCACAGGGACACCGCAAAGGTGGCCCACAGCAGCACCATAATCAGCGCCAGCACGCCGATGCTGTTGAGCAGCCAGCGCCGGCGGATGCCGCGAATCTTACCCTTGTCCTGGAGCTCAACGCGCTTGGGCATCGCTTACCCTCCCCACTTATACCCAAAGCCCCAGACTGTATTGATATACACGGGGCTGGTGGGGTTGTCCTCGATTTTAATGCGCAGGCGGCGGATGTTCACATCCACGATTTTCAGCTCGCCAAAATAATCCTTGCCCCACACGCAGTCCAAAATCTCCTCCCGTGACAGGGCCTTGCCCTGGTTCTCCATGAACAGCCGGACAATGCCGTACTCCACCTGGGTCAGCTTCACCCGCTGGCCGTTTTTCTCCAAAGTCCGGTTCCGGGTGTTCAGGCGGAAGGGGGGCTGATAGATCTCGTCCGCCGCCGCGGTCTCCACCTCCCCGCCGGTGCGGCGGAACAGCGCGTCCACACGGGCGGTCAGCTCCGCCGGGGAGAAGGGCTTTGTGACATAGTCGTCCGCCCCGGTCATCAGCCCCGTCACTTTGTCCATCTCCTGGGTCCGGGCGGTGAGCATAATGATGCCGATGCGGTTGTCCATGGCCCGGATGCGGCGGCAGACCTCAAAGCCGTCGATGCCGGGCAGCATGATATCCAGCAGAGCCACTTTAATGTCCGGGTGGCTCTGAAGGGCCTCCAGGGCCTCTTCCCCGGTGCCGGCCTCGATGGTCTCGTAGCCGGCCCGCCGCAGATTGATGACCACAAAGCTGCGGATATTTTCCTCGTCCTCCAGGACCAAAACCTTTCTCATAGCTTCTGCTCTCCTAGAAATATTTCAGACATTCCGCCGTACCGCCAATCAGTCGTTGGACCAGCTGGGCAGGATCAAGTGGAAGCGCTCCCGCACTCCGGCCTCGTCCAGGCCGCAGTCCCAGCCGCTGGAATAGAACGCGGCGGAATAGATGGTATTGGCGTCCTCCCACAGGATGAACCGGTCGCCGGTGGTGGCCCGCGTGGCCCGGTTCACGCCGGTGAGCTTGTAAATGACCAGAAAACGGGTCGGCTCAATGTCCGTGCCGTTCCACAGGGAGAAAATCACCGCCCGCTGGCCGCTGGTCACGTCGTTGCGGGAAATGGTCAGCCGAGTCCCCCAGCTGAAGGGGATTTCAAGATACCAGCCGTCGGCCACATTATGATAGGTCGTACACACCAGGGAACGTTCGGCATACCGGTTGTACTGCTCCCACTTGGTCAGCCAGAAGTCGCTAAAGTTTTCCCCGTAGCTGGGCAGGGGCTGCAAATGGGGGATCTCCAGCACTGTGTCTCCGTTGATGTCCGTCAGATCGACCCCTTCGGGCAGGTACAGCCGTTCCCGGCTCATGCCGGTCTCCCGGTCCAGCACGACGTTGCGGACCTCGCCTCCCCGCCAGGCCAGGATATCCACCACCTGCCGCCCGTCGACCAGGTCGCCAGTGACGTAGAGGGCCGGGGTGGGCAGCTCGCCGGCCAAGTAGCCGGTGCGGACCCGGCGCAGGCTGGTGATGCCGCTGGACAGCCGGCCTGTCCCCTGGCGCTCCAGGCCGCTGTCTGTGCAGCCGTACAGGTCCACGCCGCTGTTCTCCCCCGCCGGGTCCAGCCGGACCACGGCCAGCTCGGTCAGGGTGTCCTCGTCCAGGTCCAGCAGCTTATACTCGCTGTAATTGGTGGAAAGCAGCTCAGTGCCAAGCAGGCTGGACAGGGGCGGGACCGCCACGCCCTCCAGGCTGCTCTGGCCCCGGTGGGTCATGCGCTCGTCCAGGGAGTAGACCCCCAGCTGGTACACGCCGCTGCTGACCTGCCAGCTCACCACCACTTCCTTCAAGCCTTCGCCGTTCATGCTCACGTAGTCCACCGCGTTGATGGCGGCGCCGTCCCCCTCCAGGGCGGCGGTGGCCCGGTAGCTGCCGTCCTTTTGCAGGGTGAAGAAATAAATTTTCAAGGGCCGCTCCGCCCCCGGCACCCGGAAAAAGGTGACGGCGGTTTCCCGCTGGCCGTCCCCGTCCAGGTCCTGGAGCTGGACGGTGGAGATATGCTCGCCGGAATAGATCTGGGCGTACTCCACCACGGCGGAATACTCCCGTTCCAGGGCGTTACGGGCCTCGTTGATGCGCTGGGTCAGATCCTCGTAGCCTGGGGAGCCTTCCGGCAGACGGTATAAATCCTCCGCCAGGCCGAACAGACAGCCGGATAGAAGTACGGCCATGACTGTGAGCCAGCCGCCCAATGCCAATATCCGTTTCACACCGGTCCCCTCCTCATAAAGAATCCACTTTATCATACCATAAAGTGCGGAAAAAGGATACGGGTTTTTACAAATATTTTTTGGGTTTGTGATTCGATTTGGGAATGGGGGTGAAACCGAAGGCCACCGCTCTCCCCCCACCAAAAAAATCCCCCTAAAAATTTGCAAGCAAACCCAATCTGTGCTACAATAGGCAGAACCGAAAAAGGAGGTCTGTCCATGCCCCAGGCTTTTTTCCCCATGATTTCCCGTATGCGGTATATCCACCGCTGGGGATTAATGCGTAATACGTTTTCCGAAAATATTCAGGAGCATTCCCACATGGTCGCCGTGCTGGCCCACGCCCTGGCCGTCATCCAGAACGAGCGGTTCGGCGGGCAGACCGACCCAGGCCGGGTGGCGGTGGCCGCTTTGTACCACGACGCTTCCGAGATCCTCACCGGCGACATGCCCACCCCCATCAAGTACGACAACCCGGAGCTTCAAAACGCCTACAAGCAGGTGGAGGCTTCGGCGGAGCGGCGGCTGCTGGACATGCTCCCCCCGGAGCTGCGCCCCACTTTTTCGGACGTGCTGTCCCCGGAGGACCACGAGATTCGCGCCTTGGTCAAAGCGGCGGACAAGCTATCCGCGTACCTCAAGTGTGTGGAGGAGGTGAAGGCGGGCAACGCGGAGTTCAAAAAGGCAAAGGAGCAGACCTACGCCGCCCTGAACCAGAATCCCCTGCCCGCGCTGGGGTATTTTATGGAGACGTTTTTGCCCGACTTTGAATTGACTCTGGACGAGTTGAATTGAGTTGATTTTAGTTAAATCAAGTTGAACTGAGAGGAGATTTTTTATGAAAGCCATTGTAACTGTCATTGGCCGGGACCAGGTGGGCATCACCGCGGCGGTCTGCTCCCTGCTGGCCCAGCACCAGATCAATATCCTGGACATCAGTCAGACCGTCTTGCAGGAATATTTCACCATGGTCATGCTGGTGGACCTGACCGCCAGCACCTCCAGCATCGGTGCGCTGTCCGCCGTCCTGGAGGAGGCCGGCAAGGCCCAGGGCCTGTCCATCCGCATCCAGCGGGAGGATATTTTCAACGCCATGCACCGCATTTGAACGAGGTGGAGCTATGTTGCTGAATCAGAACGAAATCATGCAGACCATCCAGATGATCGACCAGCAGCATCTGGACGTGCGGACCATCACAATGGGCATTTCCCTGCTCTCCTGCGCCCACAGCGATGTGAACACCGCCTGTGATAAAATCTATGACAAAATCACAAAATACGCCGAAAAGCTGGTGCAAACCGGGGAGGATATCGAAAAAGAGTTCGGTATCCCCATCGTCAACAAACGCATTTCCGTCACTCCGATCGCCTTGGTGGCCGCGGCGGCGGAGACGGAGAACTATACCCCCTTCGCCCTGGCCCTGGACCGGGCGGCAAAGGCCTGCGGCGTCAACTTCATCGGCGGCTTCTCCGCCCTGGTTCAGAAGGGTATGACCCTGGCTGACCGGCGGCTTATCGCCTCCATCCCGGAGGCCCTGGCTTCTACAGACATCGTGTGCGCCAGCGTCAACGTGGGCTCCACCAAGGCGGGCATCGACATGGACGCGGTCGCCATGATGGGCCGGACCATCCGGGACCTGGCCCAGCGCACCAAGGACCAGGGAGGCTTTGGCTGTGCCAAGCTGGTGGTGTTCGCCAACGCGGTGGAGGATAACCCCTTTATGGCCGGAGCCTTCCACGGAGTCGGCGAGCCGGAACGGGTCATCAACGTGGGGGTGTCCGGCCCTGGGGTGGTGTATCACGCCCTTCAGTCCGTCAAAGGACAGCCCTTCGACGTGGTGGCGGAGACCATCAAAAAGACCGCGTTCCGCATCACGCGTATGGGCCAGCTCGTCGCCCAGGAGGCCAGCCGCCGCCTGGACACCCCCTTTGGCATTGTGGACCTGTCCCTGGCCCCCACCCCCGCCGTCGGGGACAGCGTGGCCCGTATTCTGGAGGAAATGGGCCTGGAGGTCTGCGGCACCCACGGCACCACCGCCGCGCTGGCTCTGCTCAACGACGCGGTGAAAAAGGGCGGCGTGATGGCCTCCTCCCATGTGGGCGGGCTGTCCGGAGCCTTCATCCCCGTCAGTGAGGACGAGGGCATGATCGCCGCCGCGGCCTCCGGAGCCTTGACCCTGGACAAGCTGGAGGCTATGACCTGTGTTTGTTCTGTGGGGCTGGACATGATCGCCGTCCCCGGCGACACCCCGGCAGAGACCCTGTCCGCCATTATCGCCGACGAGGCCGCCATCGGCATGGTCAACTCCAAGACTACCGCGGTGCGTATTATCCCCGCCCCCGGCCGGCAGGTGGGCGACACGGTAGAGTTCGGCGGACTGCTTGGCTCCGCCCCCGTACAGCCGGTCCACCCCTTCTCCAGCGCCGCCTTTGTCCAGCGGGGCGGGCGTATTCCCGCGCCGATGCAAAGCCTGAAAAACTGAACAAATATTTTATAAAAATTTCACAAAAATGTCTGGCTTTTTTCTGGCGTTGTGCTATAATAAACACAGACGCCGGGGGACATGCCCCTGCGGTCCATTAGCTGCCCCCAGCCGGGGGTGAAAGGAGCGAGAAATATGAAATTCGTATTTACGGACAAAAAGGTGAACCTGCCCGACTCCGTACACCAGTACGCAGAAAAAAAGGTGGGCAAGCTGGACCGTTTCTTTCGGGAGGACGCTACTGCCGCAATTACGTTCAGTGTAGAGAAGGACCGGAACAATAAGGTGGAGGTCACCATCCGGTCCAGCGGCACCATTTTCCGGGTGTCTGAGAGTACCTCCGATATGTATGCGTCCATCGACGCGGCCGTTACCACGCTGGAGCGCCAGATCCGCAAGAACAAGACCCGTCTGGAAAAGCGTCTGCGCCAGGGCGCGTTCGAGCGGGCGGTGGATACCTCCACTTCCTTCGCGCCGGAGGAGCCGGAGGAGAACGATTTCCATATCGTGCGCAGCAAGCGCTTCCCCATCAAGCCCATGAGCCGGGATGAGGCGATCTTGCAGATGAATCTGCTGGAGCACAGCTTTTTCGCGTTCCGGGACGAGGAGGCGGACGGAGCGTTTGCTGTGGTCTACCGCCGCCACGACGGCGGCTACGGGCTGATCGAGGACGAGACGTAATTCGGGTAAATATGCGGGAGCGGCAGGGCCTTTGGCTCTGCCGCTCTTTTGTGTTATGGGAGTTCTGCCTGCTCATAGGCCCAGCTCCATTGGACCAGCTCCTGGTAGGTCCCCTGTAGAAAGGTGTAGATTACGTACAGTGCATCGGAATAGCAGTTGGGCGGGCTTTCCTCCGAAAGCATCAGCTCTACCTGCTCTAAGGTTCGCAGTCCGCTTTTCAGGTCGCATTGGATTTGCTGGAGTTGGCTTAACATGTTTTCTTGCTGCATAACTAGAAACCTCCTCGATTTTTCCGCTTGATTTTCCCCGGAGGTATGATATAATTGAATTTATCAAGCCTCCTTGGCCAAACCTCACGGGTTCAGCCTCACAGGGTTTGTGTTTAAGAGTTTTGGATGTGACTTGTCAGGGCCGCCAAAACTCTTATTTTTTTAGGTCCGGCTCCAGCCGCTTAATCCCGCGCCGTATCGCTTCCATTGTGCTGACTTTCTCTTGTTCCGTGTATTGTTCCAGTATCTTCTTGCTCGCTTCATCTACCCGAACAGAAAGTTTATAGGGCTTCGGATTATCGGTAGGCCGTCCGGTCCGTGGGGACATTTTAACACCTCACTTTCGACCTTCATAAACTATATAATTAAAACTCCCAAAAGTCAAGTGCTTTTTTCTGCGATTTTTTGTAATTCGGGAAATTGTGCAGACCTTCGGCTTCACCCTCATCCGTCTGGCCTCCGGCCAGCCACCTTCCCCCACTAGGGGGAAGGCTTTTCGGTGCGGCTATCGAGACTACTGTGCAGTCTAGCGAGTGCCAGTATTTGAGGCCTTCCCCCTCACGGGGGAAGGCCGACTCCCCCTAACAGGGGGAGATGGCCGCAGGCCAGAGGGGGTAGGGAGGCACGCGAAGCGTGACGGATGAGGGTGAAAAACCCGAAGGACTCTCATACACAGCCTTCAAAGAAAAACAGTGTGGGCATAAATAGTACCCACACTGTTTTCATGTAATGTCCAAAATATCATGGAAATATGGCAGAGTTGAAAACTCATACTTTCTTTTATATTCTCTGCTATGAATAACATTGATATTTTTCTTATGAGAAATGTACATAGATATATAAGAATGAATGCTTTCTACAATTTTTTCAATATTTATCATCATCATCCTATATTCATCTGCATCCACTATTGCATTGGAAGAATTTATGTAAGACGCGTTTTTGATTAATACGACCTTTTTGTAATCCAGCCCGGACCGTGTTCTTCTTGATCTGTTCGTTTTTGAAAATAAAAATGCCTCATTATGCTTTATGGATGAACGGAACGGTATACATATCAAATATCCATCATGTGAATGAATTAAAAGACACGTATAGGGCCTGCCTGACTTTCTTAAAATTTCCGGGTATCTGCACTCTGGATAAGCCCTATAAAACGCCTCAGATAAAGAACAAATATCTACATCATAACTCATGTTTCGACACTCCAGTGAAATGGATTGGGGTTAGTCTTTACTGACTAACCCCTTTCAACACTTCGCTCGGCCAATTTTTATTTTACCGACGAGTCAGAGCCGTCACTCGTCTCCATCGCTCGGCCAGTTTTTATTTTACCGACGAGTCAGAGCCGTCACTCGTCTCCTTTACGAAGTATCATCCATCTATCTATAGTATATGTACGAAACAACAATCTGTCAACAAAAATTTCAAACGGCACCAGCCAAAAAAAGCCGGCCTCTCCGCTTCACAGAGAGACCGGCATCCTTATTTTATTCACACAGCGGGAAAAATCCGTCCGGACACGTCGGAGCGAACCAGCTGCACCTCAGGCAGGCAGCGCACCAGGGCTTCCGGCTCCTCCACATGGTAGAAAATCAAGCCGTTGAGCTCGTCTGTGTACTCCCGCACCCCAGACATGGCGTAGACGCGGCTCTTATACACAGGCACCTCCGCCGCTTTGCCGAAGTACAGGTTCGCGCAAGTCCCGTCCCAGTCCTTCGCCACAGCCTTCAGGTCCTCCAGGGGCATCGCCATCACATCGTCCTTCACAACGGCGATCGCCCGGCGGTCGGTCACGGCGTAAACGGTCTCCTTCTCCAGGGTCCGCTTATCCAGCAGGGGGCGTACCGACAGCATCGTGGGCATAAATATCATCACAAGCGCGGCCAGCAGCATATCGCCGGTCAGCGTATGATTCAAATAGTAAGGGGCCAGGAAATAGCCCACCAGCAAAACGACACAGGCAGACATCAGCCAGGTCAGCACCACCGCCGAACGATAGGTGCTGTGCATCAGCCGGAACTGTGCGGGCCGGCCGCTCCACTTCACCTGCTCCCCCTCCTGCAAAGCTGCCTGCAAACGCTTCTCCATAAAAATCACGCTCCATTTCTTCATTCTTCCCGATCCATTGCCTTGGACCAATACACATTATAACGCTTCGGGTATAAATTGGGTATAAATGAATCGAGGCCGTCTGTTAAGAATCTGTAAACAGAAAATTCCTTGCATTTTTTACCGCAATATTGTATGATAATCCAAGAAAATCAGGAGGTTTTATACATGAATCAGGAAGAAACTTCCCGCACCCGCCTGCTGCTGGGGGATGCGGCCTTAACCCGGCTGGCACAGGCCAGAGTGGCGCTGTTCGGCGTGGGCGGCGTAGGCGGGCACTGTGCTGAGGCGCTGGTCCGGGCGGGCATAGGCGCGCTGGACGTATATGATAACGACGTAGTCTCCCCCTCCAATCTGAACCGGCAGCTCGTGGCTCTCCACTCCACCCTGGGCCAGTACAAGGCGGAGGTCATGGCCCGCCGGGCCGCTGACATCAACCCGGATTGCCAGGTACGGGCTGTCCCCATGTTCTACCTGCCCGAAAACGCGGACCAGGTCGATCTGAGCCAGTACGACTACGTGATCGACGCCATCGACACCGTATCCGCCAAGCTGGAGCTGGCCCAGCGGTGCTATCGCTTACACGTTCCGCTGATCAGCTGCATGGGTTCGGGGAACAAGCTGGACCCCTCGGCGTTCGTGGTGACGGACCTCTATAAAACCCAGGGCTGTCCTCTGGCGCGGGTATTGCGCAAGGAGCTGCGCCGCCGGGGCGTCCCCAAGCTGATGGTAGTCTTTTCCCCGGAGGAGCCTGCGTCCACCGGGGAACGCACGCCGGGGTCTGTGCCCTTTGTCCCCGGCGCGGCGGGGCTGGTGCTGGCGGGCGCGGTGGTCCGGGCGCTGGCCGCTGGCCGGACGGAGGAATGAGGGGGAACCCCCCGGTCCCCGCAAAAAGATTGTTAAAAAATTTGACAAGTCCCACAAAATCCGCTACACTATTCCCAATGGTGGAAAGGAGGTCCCACATGAAACGAAATGCCAAAGTATCTACCGCCGTGATCCGCCGTCTGCCCCGGTATTACCGGCACCTGTTCGAGCTTCAGCAAAAAGGCGTGGAACGCATTTCCTCCAGCGCGCTGGGCAAATCCATGGGGCTGACCGCCTCCCAAATCCGCCAGGACCTGTTCTGCTTCGGCGGCTTCGGCCAGCAGGGCTACGGCTATAAGGTCGAAAGCCTCCGGGAGGAGATCGGCGGCATTCTGGGGGTCAACCAGGGCCACACCGTCGTGGTCCTGGGGGCCGGCAACCTGGGCTGCGCCCTGATCGAAAACTTCAAATTCAACGCCAACGGCTTTCAGCTTCTGTCCGCCTTCGACGTGAACCCGGAGCTGGTCGGCACAATGATTTCCGGCATCCCCGTGGTCCACGCGGACCAGCTGGAGGACTACCTGCGCCGCACACCGGTCAGCGTGGGACTGCTGGCCGTCCCCATGTCGGCGGCCCAGGGGATGGCCGACCGGCTGGTGCGCTGCGGCGTCAGCGGCATCTGGAATTTTACCAACTACGAAATCAGCGCCCCGGAGCATGTAGTGGTGGAGAGCGTCCATTTCTCCGACAGCCTTCTGGCCCTGAGCTACATGATTACCCAGCGGGAAAGGAGCGGCGATGAAACTTAAACCTGTTCTTGCGGCGGGGGTGTGCGGGGCGCTGGTCCTGTGTGCCGCCGCCTTAGGCGAGGGGGACAGCCTGATCTCCCGCAGCGACCTGGAAGCCTCCTTCATCCCCCAGACCGTCCAGCAGGGGGAGAGCATCCAGGAAAACCGCCTCCTGGAGGCCTATGACCAGGCCCTCCAGCGGGCACAGCAGATCGCCGGGAGCGCCACCCCCGCCGGCTCCTACAGCGCGGACCTGTCCCCCCGCTCCCTGAGCGCCGGAAGCGCCGTTACCCTGGAGACCGGGGGCTGTTTCCTGCTGGCCTCCGGGGCCGGGACCGTGCGCCATGACGGCGCGGTGGTGGACGCTACCACCGGGACAGAAGTCCTCTCCGGCGGGAGCCTCACGGCGGGACACCGCTATCTGGTGGCCGAGGACACCCGTGCGGAATTTACCCTCAGCGCCGCTTCCTCCGCCGGTTTCAGCGGCCCCTACCGTCTGGACCTGAACAGCGGCAATCCAGGCACCGATCCCCAGCCCCCCGCCGGGCCGCTCCCCTTCACCGATGTGCGGGAAAAGGACTGGTTCTACAGCGCCGTGGCCTACGTCTATCAAAACGGCCTGTTCTCCGGCATGGACGACACGACCTTCGGCCCCAACCAGAAAATGGACCGCTCCATGCTGGTGACGGTGCTCTACCGCCTGGCCGGTTCCCCGGCGGACCAGATGTCCAGCGCTCAGGCCTCCTTCACCGATGTGCGGGACAAGGACTGGTTCGCCCCCTACGTGCGCTGGGCCGCCAGCCAGGACATCACCGCCGGTACGGGAGACGGCCTGTTCTCCCCCGGCCAGCCCGTGACCCGGCAGCAGGTGATGGTGCTGCTCTACAACTTCGGCACCCGGTATCTGGGCCTGAACCTCTACCAGCGGGCGGACCTGTCCTCGTATGCGGACGTATCCCGCGTGGACAACTGGGGGCTGGAGGCCATGCGGTGGGCGGTGGGCGCCGGTATCCTGTCCAGCACCACCCCCGGCGAGCTGGTCTTGGAGCCGCAGTCCTCCGCGACCCGCGCCCAGGTGGCGGTGATGCTGCAAAACTTCGCGGAAAATTTTTTGACACAGCCCTGAACCCCCGCCGCCCAGCCGCATAAGATGAAATTGAGAACGGCGATCAGGCCGGCTCGAATCTTATTTGTAGGAGGTACTTCATCATGGGGTGCTGCAATAACAATAGCTGGGGTGGCAATGGCTGGGGCGGCAACGGCTCTTTGTGGATCATTATCCTGATTATCATTCTGTTCTCCTGCGGCGGCTGCGGCAACGGCGGCGGCAATCTCTGCGGCTGCGGGAACAACTGTGGCTGCGGCTGCGGCAATAACTGCGGCGGGAACAACTGCGGCTGCGGCTGCTAAAAGCGACCCTCAAGGATCGCCGTGCATAGGAAGGAGCCTCCGGCCTGCCGGAGGCTCCTGTTTATTTAGGAGGTCATTTATGCTCTGGAACGCGAAAAACGGAGAGGTCACATTGGACGGAACGGAGATGAGCTACGTCTCCTTTGGACGCGGTGAACGCACACTGGTCCTCCTTCCTGGGCTATCCGACGGATTGGTGACAGTCAAAGGAAAGGCTCTGCTGCTGGCAGCGCCGTACATCCCTTTTTTGGACCGCTATACGGTGTATATGTTCAGCAGAAAGAACGATTTACGCGAAAACGCTTCTATACGGGATATGGCCAGAGATCAGGCCAAGGCACTGGACAAGCTTGGAAAAAACAGGAGCGCTATCCTGGGCGTGTCCCAGGGCGGAATGATCGCCCAGTATCTAGCCATAGACTATCCGGAACTGGTCGGGAAGCTTGTCCTTGCCGTCACGGCTCCGCGTGCAAACAGCCTGGTACAGGAATGCGTGAAGCAGTGGATCAGCTTTGCCCAGCAGAACAATCACAAAAAGCTGATGATTGATACAGCGGAAAAAAGTTACTCACCGAATTATCTGAAAAAATATCGAATGTTTTATCCAATACTCGGAGCGGTTGGAAAACCGTCGAACTATGACAGATTCTTAGTCAATGCGAATGCAATCCTTGGATTCGACGCCAGCGAGGAGCTGCACAAAATCTGCTGTTCGACCCTCATTATTGGCGGCGGGCTGGACAAAACGGTCGGGGTTCAGGCCTCCTACGAGCTGAACCAGAAAATTGCAAACAGCGAGCTGCATGTGTACGCGGATCTGGGACATGCCGCTTACGAGGAGGCAAAGGATTTTAACCGCCGGGTGTTCCAATTCCTGGACGCGCCGTAACGGGACTGTTTTTCGCGATCTGCCCCCTTCACCCTATGAGCATCTGCCGTAACCGCTCCACCGCCCGCCGCTCCAGCCGGGACACCTGCACCTGAGACACCCCCAGCACCTTGGCGGTCTGGGTCTGGGTCAGGCTTCGATAGTACCGCAGCACCAGCACCTGGCGCTCCCGCTCCGGCAGGCGCTCCAGGGCGGAATGCAGGGTGATCTGCTCCACCAGGCCGTCCTCCATCCCGCCGCTGCTCAGCACGCCCTCCAGCGTCAGCCCGCCGTCGCCGGTCTCCGCCTGGAGGGATACCACCGGGTCGGCGGCTGTCTCGGCGGCGGCGATGTCCTCCGGGGTGAAGCCGGTCTCCTCCGCCAGCTCCGACAGGGTCGGCTCCCGGCCCAGGGAGGCGCACAGCCGTCCGCGGGCCATCCGGATGGTCAAAGCCCGCTCCTTCAGCCCCCGGCTGACCTTCATGGATCCGTCGTCCCGGAGAAAACGGCGGATCTCCCCGGCGATTTTGGGGACGGCGTAGGTGGAAAACTGGGTGCCGAAGGACTGGTCAAAGCCCTGCACCGCCTTCAAAAAGCCCAGACAGCCCAGCTGGTACAGGTCGTCCGGCTCCACGCCCCGGCCGTAGTACCGGCGCACGACGCTCCAGATCAGCCCCGTGTTGTCCTCCAGGACCTGCTCACAGGCCAGCTTGTCCCCCTCCCGCGCAGCCTGGAGGAGCTCCGGCGGGGAGGAGGTGCCGCTCACCGCCCGGCGCGGCGGGCGATGCTCCGCCGCATGACCACGGTGGTCCCCTTGCCCGGCTTGGAGCGGACCTTGACCGTATCCATAAAAGATTCCATGATGGTAAAGCCCATCCCGGAGCGCTCGTCGCTGCCGGTGGTGAACAGAGGGGTCCGGGCCTGCTCCACGTCCTCGATGCCCACGCCCCAGTCCCGCACGGCGATTTCCAGCACCTGTCCGGGCAGGATGCGCAGCTTCACAACGACCTTGCCCAGGGTGTCCGGGTAGGCGTGGACGATGGCGTTGGTCACCGCCTCGCTGACGGCTGTTTTGATGTCGTTGACCTCGTCCAGGGTGGGGTCCAGCTGGGCGGCGAAGCAGGCCGCCGCCGTGCGGGCAAAGCCCTCGTTGGCGGAGCGGCTTGGGAACTCCAAAATGGTGTAGTTATCCGGCTTCATATGTAAAAATGCCTCCTTATTCTGATTTCTCTGCAAACTGGATCAATTTTTCCAGCCCCGCCGCCTGAAACACTTTCCGGGCCTGGGCGGGGGTGTTGCACACCTCCATGCTGCCCTCCAGCTGGCGCATCCGGCGGTAGGCCCGCAGCAAGACCGCGATGCCGGAGCTGTCGGAAAACGTGAGCTGCTCCAGGTCCAGCCGCAGGGACCGGGGCAAAGCGGCGTCGATCTGCCGGTCCAGCTCCCGCATGATCTCCTTGGCCCGGTGGTGGTCCAGCTCCCCGGAGATGGACGCGGTGAGGCAGCGTCCCTCCTCCTGACAAATGACGGGCATATACGCCCCTCCTCTCCATATTTTGGTATTTAAGATTATAGGACAAGCCCGGCGCGGACCTTGTCAGAAAACCGGATATGTGATAAAATAATCCCGCCGGAAATTTTCGGGCAGAAATGGAGCGATCAGCTATGTGGTTTGAAAAAAGTGTTTTCTATCAGATCTATCCCCTGGGCTTCTGTGGGGCCCCGCAGCACAACGACGGACAGACGGTCCCCCGTATTGAAAAAGTAGCCCAATGGGGGGAGCATATGGAGAAGCTGGGGGTGGACGCCCTGTATCTCTCCCCCATCTTTGACAGCGACGCCCACGGCTACGACACCCGCGACTACCGGAAGCTGGACTGCCGCCTGGGGACCAATGCGGATTTCAAGGCGGTGTGCCAATCCCTCCACGCGCGCGGCATCCGGGTGGTGCTGGACGGCGTTTTCAACCACGTAGGCCGGGGCTTCTGGGCCTTCCGGGACGTGCAGGAGAAAAAATGGGACTCCCCCTATAAGGACTGGTTCCACATCTCCTTCGACGGCAATTCCAACTATAACGACGGCTTCTGGTACGAGGGCTGGGAGGGCCACTTTGAGCTGGTGAAGCTCAACCTGCGCAACCCCGCCGTGATCGACTACCTGCTGGACTGCGTGAAGTTCTGGGTGGACGAATTCGACATCGACGGCCTGCGGCTGGACGTGGCCTACTGCCTGGACAAGGATTTCATTCGCCGCCTGCGGAGCTTCACAGACGGCTTGAAGCCGGAATTTTTCCTGGTGGGCGAAACCCTTCACGGGGACTACAACCAGTGGGTGGGAGACGGGATGCTCCACAGCTGCACCAACTACGAGTGCTACAAGGGCCTGTGGTCCGCCCTGAACAGCATGAACCTGTTTGAGATCGTCCACAGCCTCAAGCGGCAGTTCGGCCCGGAGCAGTGGACCCTGTATAAAGGAAAGCACCTGTTCTGCTTTGCGGACAACCATGACGTGACCCGCGCCGCCAGCGTCCTCACCGACCCCAAGCACCTGCCCCTGATGTACGGCATTTTGTTTGGTATGCCGGGCATCCCCTGCCTGTATTACGGCAGCGAGTGGGGGGAGAAGGCGGACAAAAAGCAGGGCGACCCGGCCTTGCGGCCCAGCTTCGAGGCCCCGGAGTGGAACGAGCTGACGGACCTGCTCCAGGCCATGGCCAAGGCCCACCGGGAGAGCGAGGCTCTGTGTTACGGCGATTTCCAGGACGTGGTGCTGACCAACAAGCAGACCATTTTCCAGCGCCGGACGGACACGGAACGGGTCCTGGTGGCGGTGAACGCCGACAGCCAGCCCTACACGGCCCATTTCAATGCCAACTGCGGCCAGGCCATCGACCTGATTACCGGAAAACTGCACGACTTCGGCGGGGGCAGCGAGCTGCCGCCCTACAGTGTAGCGTTTTGGAAGTGTGAGAGATGAAACAGAGAGATTTTTATCAAGCGCTCTATCAAACCCTCCAGGGCGGCGGGCGGGGACTGACCGTCCCCCAGCCGCCCCTGGCGGAGCTGGCCCGGACGCTGTCCTCCAGCCGCCGGGCACTTGTGCTGACCGGCTTTCCCATCGACTGCGGGGATTATGTGATCGGAGAGACGGACGGCCCCTGCGGCGCGGCGGAGATTGCACGGGTACTGACTGCCCTGGGCTGTCAGGTGACCGTCGTGACCGACGCGCCCTCCATTCCCCTGCTGCGGGCGGCCCTGGCCCAGACGGCCCCGGCAGCCCGCCTGGAGGAGGCTCCCATGGAGGACACCGAGGCGTTTGCACGGACGCTTTGGGAACAGCTGCAGCCGGATTTGTTCCTGAGCATCGAGCGGCCCGGCAAGGCCTCGAACGGGCATTTTCACAACATGCGGGGTACTGTGATCGACGCTATGACCGCGGACACGGACTGCCTGCTGGCCCTGGCGGCGCAGCGGGGGTGCGTGACTGTGGCGATTGGGGACGGCGGCAATGAGCTGGGCATGGGCGCGCTGCTGCCGCAGATCGCGGCGGGAGTCCCCCACGGGGCCGAGATTGGGGCGGTCCTGCCGGCGCAGTACACGTTAGGCGCGGGGGTATCCAACTGGTGGGGGCCAGGTCTGGCGGCGCTGCTGTCCCACGAGACCGGACGAAACCTGATGCTGACCCCAGAGGAGGACCGGGCGCTGCTCCAGGCTGTAGTGAACGCGGGCGCAGTGGACGGCTGCACCAAGGAGCGGGCGCTGTCGGTGGACAGCTATCCTGTTTCGGTCCAGCTGGACCTGCGGCGGCGGCTGGCGGAGCTGTGCGGGTTGTGAGCGGGGGCGTCCTTCCCCCTCCGTCCAAAATATAAGAGGGCAGTAGTATTGACAAATTCACAAGACTGTGGTAGTATCATAACAGTGGTACTACTACAGTCTTGTCTTTTTTTACAGAAAGGGGCCCTACGCTATGGCAGAAAAATTATTCGACTCGGAACTGAAGGTGATGGGCGTTCTCTGGCGGGAGGGCGACACCACCGCAAAGCACATCGCCGACGTCCTCATCGAGCAGGTGGGCTGGAACCGGAACACGACCTATACGCTCATCAAGCGCTGTATGAAAAAGGGGGCCATCGCCCGGAAAGAACCCCATTTCATGTGCCATGCGCTGGTGGAAAAGGAGGCTGTCCAGGAGGCGGAGACCAACGAGCTGATTGACCGCATCTACGACGGTTCGGAGGACAAGTTATTCGCCGCTCTGCTGGGCCGCAAGAAGCTCTCCGCAGAGCAGATCGGCCGCTTGAAGGACATTGTGGGAGAGCTGGAGTGAGGAGGTCACTATGAATCTGCTGCAAATGAGTTTTACCGGGGGCGTTCTGATCACCGTTATCACCATCCTGCGTGCGGCAGCCCTCAGCCGTCTGCCCAAAAAGGCGTTCTTGGCTCTGTGGGCGGTGGTGCTGGTCCGGCTGCTGGTCCCCTTCTCCCTGCCGTCTGTATTCAGCGTGTATACCTACGTAGAACCCGCCCCCATCCCCGCGCCGGTGCAGGTACAGCCCATCCGGCAGCCCGTACAGCCCTCCACGCTGCTCCCCGCCGGAGAGACTGCCGGAGAACCTCCTGTCCCCGCGCCGGAGCCGGAGCAGACACCTCTGAATATTCCCCTGCAAGCCGTGGTCTGGGGCGCGGGAGCCGGAGCGTGCTTCCTGTATTTCGCCCTGTCCTATTGGCGGTGCCGCCGGGAGTTCCAGACTTCTTTGCCGGTGGAGGGCACGTCCCTCTCCGTGGGCGGCGCACGGCGGAGCATCTCCCTGCGGCAGTCGGACCGCATCTCCGCGCCGCTGACCTATGGGGTGCTTCATCCTGTTATCCTGATGCCAAAAAATACGAACTGGAATGACAAAGCGACCCTGCAATATGTACTGGCCCACGAATTGGTCCATATCCGGCGGTTCGACGCGGCCACCAAGCTGGTGCTGGCCGGAGCATTGTGCATCCACTGGTTCAACCCGCTGGTGTGGGTGATGTACCTGCTGGCCAACCGGGACCTGGAGCTGTCCTGCGACGAGGAAGTCGTGCGGCAGTTCGGCCTGAACGCCCGGCGGGCCTACGCCATGACCCTGATCGGCATGGAGGAACAGAAAAGCGGACTTTCGGGGCTGTACAGCTACTTCAACAAAAACGCCATGGAAGAAAGGATTACAGCCATTATGAAAACAAAAAAATTGACTATATCGGCGGTCTGTGCCGCGCTGGCCCTGATTATCGGGATCACAGCGGCCTTCGCCACCTCAGCTATGCCCGGCAATCAGCCGGACGAAACCGCCATCCCCGGCTTCACCCAGGAGGAGAGCGCGACACTCATGTCCATCTGGTGCGACGGCGATGAAGAACTGACCGTGGCCCAGTACCGGGACAAGATGCTGAAGCTCCGGGACGACCCGGCGGCGGAAGCCCTGTTCCAGCGGCTGGACGCGGCCCTGAGTGACCACAGCCTGGACGATGCCAGAAAAGACAACCAGGCCCTCCATGAATTTTTGATGTTCTACACGGACCTGTGCAAGCCTCTGCTGTTCGGCGACAGCTATACCTTTCAGTTCACCCATTATGGCTCCGCCAACGGGGACGCAGTCTCCAGCTCCCCCTGGCTGGAGTGTGAGAATCAACTCACGGTATTAAAACCGGAACGTTTAACCGTTCGGACGTATAACGACGCCCGCCTGGACATTTTCGACTCCCTTGGCCGGGTCTGGGACGGGACCATACAGACCATCGAAGCTGTTGAGCTGGAATGCCAGCGGCTGATGGAAAAGTGGAGCAACGAAATGATGACCGCCTCAGTCTACGCGGTGGTCCGCGAGGGCTGGGAGGAGGACTCGCTGGGGGACATTACCCAAAACTGGAACCAGCTTCTGGCCCCCTACCTCCCCTTCGGCCTGCGCTTTGAGCTGGACCCCAGGGCCGCGCTGGAGGGCAGCGGCCTGCGCATGACCTACCAGGGCTATGTAGTCCGGGGCATCGTGGATGGCAAAATCTGGATCACCGAAACGGCGGGCAGCACCCACTTCAACCCCGATTCCATTGAGCTGTTCGCCGTCCGGGACGCGGAAGGAAATTTGACCGGTCTGCGGCTCCCCACGGAAGAGGAGAACAGCCAGTACTGGAACAAGCGGGCTTGGACCAGCTTCAGCAAGAGCCTGAGCAGTCAGTGGTATGAGGGCCGACAAACGGTCCCCGGCACAAAGGAAGATTACGAAACGTTATTCAGCTCCGTGAAAATTACAGGATATAAAGATCTGTCCCTGAAGGAGTTCAACGAACTGGTGCTGAACTGGGGCAACAAGTATTTCAACGCCTATGAGAGTATTACGGAGGACACCGCCCGGAGCGAATTCCCCATGGAGCTGTCCGAAGAGGAGCTGGAGTTTTTGCGGCTGACCATGCCCCTGTCCCAGGAGGAAAACTACCGGATGATTCAGAGCATCAAAACCGGCAGTCCGGCAGAGGACCCCTGTGTGTCCGCAGAGCAGCTGGACCGTGACGACGGGGAATGGGCCTGGTGCCATTTGTGGTATCAGTTTTCCTACCATGTGGCGGACAAGAACACTATGACCGTGGCGGAGCGGGACCGCCAGGTAAACGGCTTCATGGGGGAGGTCAGGAATTTCTTCCAAAAGACGGATTTTGATGCGCTGTTGCAGTTAAACGAAACCGATGTAGTGGAAAAAATGCAGGAATTTGCCAAGAAGTACAGCGGCAAGCAGCTGACCATCGCTGTAGATGAGAATCTGGTGCAGTTTGAGTCCATGGACGAGCGGGACACCCATGTTTCGGCGGAGAATACCGCCATCCGATTGGTCCAGGCGGCCGCAGAGGCCATCCGGCAGACCGGCGATGAGGCCATTGCTGCGGAGCTGCTTGGCGCGAACTATGCGCAGGGGCTTTTGTGGCTGGACTATGACGAAAACTGGGAAGTGTCCTCCGACGGACCGTACCGCTTGACCGCCCAGGGCGTCCCGTATGCAGAGCCGAATACGGTGCGGGTCGCAATGGAGCGGGAGGACGGCAGCACATTGTATGAGGAGATCGTGACCTGGGAAACGAAACCCACCCAGCCGGAAACCGTTCCACCGGAGACTACCCAGCCGGAAACCGACGAAATGATTCCCGCCCGCGGACGGGGCGGCGGGCCGACCGGTCCCTGGACCAGCGGGTATATCCGCAAATCGGAGCTGGAGCTTATTTTAAACGATTTGGACGACCCGAAAAGCTCTGGAGACGGCCAGATTACACTGTACAGCGAGGACGGAATCGTTAACGGCACTTTTTATGTCAAAAAAGAGGAAAAACGCGGTTCTGCAAATATGAAGACTGCCCCTACCATATTATCAAGGGCTGGGATTGAACATACTGCTTTTCCCATAAAACCCTCCCCCTCCACAAAATCTTAACATTTCTTACCCGCCTGAAGAATTGACTTTTGCCGCAAAACAAGCTAAAATAGACCTCACTACATCCCCGGAGCGCGGGGCGTTCCGGGGAGGATCTAAAGGAGTACAACGAGTATGAGGTCAAGCATGAAAAAAGCCGCCGCGCTGGCCTTAAGCGCATGTCTGCTGGTGGGAAGCGCCCAGGCCGTGAAGGCTTCCGACTTCAGTGACCTGAAAAGCAATCACTGGGCCTATTCCTACATTGACAAGGCCGCTGGGGACGGTCTGGTCTCCGGCATGGGCAACGGAAAGTTCGGCCCGGAGGAAAAGCTCTCCAACGCCCAGTTCATCACCATGGTCTGCAATCTGCTGTACGAGGACAACGTGAAAAGCTTCCCCTCCGGCAGCGGTGCAAACTGGTGGCTCCCGTACTTAAACGCCGCCCAGAGCGTGGGCATTCTGAATAATACGACCATTGCCTCGGAGCGCTCCGCCGCCGGGACCTGGACCGCCAAAATGGCCAACGCAGAGATCAACCGCTACGATATGGCCCAGATTATGATGAACGTAGCCAAGGAGGAGGACTGGACTCCCGCTACCAGCAGCCAGATCTCCACCGCCCAGAGCCAGATCGCCGACTGGAGCAGCATTCCCAGCAAGTACCAGAACGCCGTGGCCTCCGCCTACGCCAAAAAATACCTGTCCGGCATGGACAACAAGGGGACCTTCCTGGGCACCGCCACCATGAACCGTGCCCAGGGCGCGGTGGTGCTGTGCAAGCTCTCCGACGAGAACGAGAGCGAGCAGACCCCCACCTATACCAATACGACCAATCTGGTCAACGGCAAAACGCCCACCGCCGCCAACGTCTCCGCCGCCCTGCACGCCCTGCGGCTGGAGTACCCCCAGGGGGACAAGTGGAACATGAACAAGGCCTATGAGTCCGGCCAGCTGGGCACCAGCATCGGCAGCGAGGCCTTCGCCAACCTCCTCAGCGACCGGGTGTTCGGCAACCTCAAGGCCACCCGGCACACCAACTCCGCCGCCCTGAAGGTAGGCGACATCGTGCATATGTCCAAAACCGGCCTGTACGGCGTGGTCACCGACGTGGATGACGAGATGTTCGACTATGTGGGGTGCAGCGAGACCGGCTCGGTCACCTGGCGGGGCACGGCCTGGCTGAGTGACCTGACCTCCCGCGACAGCATCACCACCCGGTACGGCTCCACCACCGTGGACAACGCCCTGGCAAACGGCCTGGCCCCCACGGAGAGCAACGTCTCCAAGGCGCTGTGGAACCTGAACAGCAGCTACTACGACGGGAGCCTGTGGAGCGCCAACGACCGGTACACCTCTAAAGTCCTAGGCACCGGCTACGGCAGCCGGGGTCTGTCCTACTACTTCAGCGACGAGGTCTTTGGGGACCTGAAGGCCGTGGAGCATTACCGGCCCAACGACCTGCGGGTCGGCGACGTGTTCCGCATGGGCAACCAGAACGACGACACCGCCTATGGCATCGTCGTGGAGGTGAACAAGACCCAGGGGACCTTCCGGTATGCCAACGTGTACAACAACACGGTGCGCTGGGACAACAGCGCCAAGCTCACCGACCTGAACGGCTACCCCATCTACAGCCGCTATCCCAACACCACCCCGTCCACCAACACCAGCGGCAAGCTGACCAACAACACCGACGCTACGGAGCCGAACGTGCGCAGTCTGATTTCCACGCTCCAGTCCCGCTACCCCGCCAACAGCTACGACTGGCGGACCAACACCGCCTTTACCACCAGCGGGAACCGGCTCCAGTACCGCTCCAGCGTGCTGGGCACCGCCTACGACAGTCAGGCTCTGGCCTACTACCTCAGCGACCAGATTTTCGGCAACCTGAATTACAGCCGCTACACCAACAACGGCCAGTACAATTTGCGCGTGGGCGATGTCGTGATTTTCGACAACAATAACAACGCCGGTCTGGTCACCAGCGTGTCGAGCAACAACAGCTTTACTTATACCACCCTCTATTACAGCACCGGCACCTGGTACACCGCCACCGCCAACTGGAACCAGTCGGGCAATCTGTCCAACTACACCAGCGGCAGCGTGTCTATCTACAGCCGCTATCCCTCCTACAACAACGGCACCGGGAACTATAACAACGCCGCCAGCGGCACTCTGGTGAACGGCACCCAGCCCACCGAGGCCAACGTGGGCACCGCCCTGAGCAACTTCCAGCGCAGCAGCAGCTACCCCTCCAACGGCTTCTGGGGCTCCAATTACAGCTACCGGTCCAATATCCTGGGCAGCAGCTCCACCCCCAGTCAGGCCCTGGCCTACCGCATGAGCGATGAGGTGTTCGGGAACCTGCCGGTGACCTCCTACAGCAGCCTCTACAGCTACACCCCCCGCACCGGCGACGTCGTCCGGTTCAACAACGGGGATTACGGAATTCTTACCGGCAGCTACTCCAACGGCGGCTTTACTTACCTGACCCTGGATTCCCTGGGCTACGCCCGGAGCAATTCCTGGACCAACAGCAGCCTGAACCCCTCCATTACCTCCATCCAGACCCGCTACCCCACCGGGAACAACTCCGGCAACGGAAATTATAACAATGCCGCCAGCGGCACTCTGGTGAATGGCACCCAGCCCAACGAGGCCAATGTGAACACGGCTCTGAGCAACTTCCAGCGCAGCAATAACTACCCCGCCAACGGCTACTTCGGACCCAACTACAGCTACCGGTCCAACGTGCTGGGCAGCGGCTCCACCCCCAGTCAGGCCATGGCCTACCGCGTCAGCGACGAGGTGTTCGGCAATCTGCCGGTGACCTCCTACAGCAACACCTATAATTACCTCCCCCGCACTGGCGACGTGGTCCGGTTCAACGACGGGACCTCCGGTATTCTCACCAACAGCTATTCCAACGGCGGATTCAATTATCTGGCCCTGGACGGCCAGGGCTACGCCCGGAACAACACCTGGAGCAATACCGGCTTCTATCCCACCATCACCTCCGTCCAGACCCGCTACCCCTCCAATACCAACGTCAGCGGGACGACTCTGGCTAACGGCCTGCCCGCCACGGAGAGCAACATCCGCAGTGTGCTGACAAGCCAGCTGGGCAGCTCCTATTTCTACGACGGTTATAATTGGAACCAGAGCCTGAATTATAACTATGTCTCCAATGCCTTTGGCGGCGGTACCTCCAGCACGGCCCGGTCCTTCGCCCACTACATCAGCGACCAGATTTTCGGGCAGAACCGGAACTACGCCACCCGCCAGACCAACCCCAACAACCTGAAGGTGGGCGACATGATCGAAACCAGCTCCCTGTACGACCTGTCCTATCAGATCGTCACCGACGTCAACCACAACAACAATCTTTACAGCTACGCCTTTGTGGACAACGCGGGCTATGTCCGGTGGAACGGTCAGTCGGCCTCCATCAGCTCCCTGAACAACAATTACACCACCATCTGGACCCGCTACTAAGCCAAAACGGGACCGCCGGTCAAGCACTGACTGGCGGTCCCGTTTTTTTGCAATTGAATCGAAGAAAGCCTTAACTGCGCTGCTCCACCGGGTCCTTGTCCCGGAACAGCAGGGAGATACACCACACAGCGGACAGACCCACCAGCGTGTAGATCACCCGGCTGATCATGCTGCCAGAGCCGCCGCAGGCAAAGGCTACCAGGTCGAATTTGAACAGGCCCACACTGCCCCAGTTGAGTCCTCCGATGATAAGCAGGGTCAGGGCGATCTTGTCCATTACCATATCGGATCACCTCCTTGGAAAATGGGATTCCGATTGGTAGTATACCCGGACTCAGCCCAAATTATCCGGCCCGAAGCCGTGGGGGAGCAGGTCCCGCAGTGCAGCCTGGGCAAACTGCCCGTCTCCCCGGACGGCCAGCACCAGCAGATCCGGCGCGAATTCGTAGAGCATCTGCCGGCAGGCTCCGCAGGGCCAGCAGTAGTCCGGACCTTTTCCGGCAATGGCCAGCGTCGTAAAGCCGGAGGTACAGCCCTCACTGACCGCCTTGACCAGGGCGGTGCGCTCGGCGCAGATGGTGGAGCCGTAGGCGGCGTTTTCTACGTTGCAGCCGGTGAAGACCCGGCCGTCCCCGCAGAGCAGGGCCGCGCCTACGGGAAAATGGGAGTAGGGTATGTAGGAAAATTTCTGCATCTCAACGGCTTTTTGAATCAACTCTTGATCTGTCATGGGAAACGCTCCTTTCTGGTTTTGTGTTGTTTGGGTTTTCACCCCCCTACGAATCAAAGCTCCGGTCATAAGCGTCAATCAGCTCCAGAATACTCTGCTGCTTTAAATTTCCATGGAGCAGGTCTCCGTTGGGGGAAATACTGAGCGTATGAATGTCCTTGGGGTCCTGCTCGTAGGGGTCGTCCGGGGGCGGGTTTTCGGCGAAATAAGCGGCAAGATATTTTTTTGCATTTCCGCCGGGGAAAATAAGATTGCCCCTGGAGGGTCCAATGCCCATGGCCTGAAATTCGTCCAAAATCTCCCATGTCCGGCGGTTGTAAGGGTTTTCGTCCGACGGATGGACCAGCCACGCGGGATGGGTGGAGATGGAAACATGCTCCTGCTTCATGCACGCCGCAAATTCCCGGACTGGCTCCAGGGGGATGGTCTCCTGGTGAAACGCGTCCACGGAGAGCAGGACATTGACTGCGCCACTCAGGGCCAGCCGGTGTGCGGTGTCCCGTATTTGAGTGGGATTTTGCGTAAAAAACCCGTTGGTGATAAGGTCCCGTCTGGGGATGCCGGCCCGCTTCCCGGCCTCCAGGATATGGCAGACTGTATCCGGATAGAGCAGCGGTTCTCCGCCGAACACCATCAGGGATGTAAGCTGGTAACGCTGGGACAGCTCTGTCACCGCTCCGGCGGCCAGAGCGCCGTCCAGATGCTCTCCGCTGGCGGGGTGGTCCCCCTCGGAGCAGTGCTTGCAGCGCCCGGTACAGGCCAGCGTCACCACGAACTCGATGCGGTCCAGATTGGAAAAACAGGTGTACACAGTGCCCTCTCCCTTGGGTAGATTTTGAAATGCTTTTGTTCATTGTACCATAGGGAGAGAGAGGGCGCAAGGGGAGACGGCAAAACCACCGTCCCCCCGCCGCCTTTTTACATCCCGATTGCGTCGGTGAAATTGTCCACCGCCTGGGTCACATGCTTCGCGGCCTTATGGGCGCACCGCCGCATCTCCCGGCGGGAGGGCGCCATGGTCATGCCCAAAACGGCTCCCGCCAGCAGACCGGTGGTCATACCGCAGACAAATTTTCCCGCTCCCCAGGATTCCTCGTGCATCATAATCATAGCCTCCTTTTTCGCGCTCAGAGCGCATAGTGGTATTCTTCCCGAAATGGCGGGTTCCATTCTGAAAGCGGCTGGCAGGACTTGGGGGATTCACCCTCATCCCGCAGAAAATGCAGAAAAATACATTGCTAAATCCCATTATTTCCGCTATAATCAAAATGATATTTTATGTCTATTTCCGGAGGATTTTTTTATGAAGCTTCTTATCAAAAACGGCTCTGTCATCGACCCCGCCGGGGACGCCATCTCCCGGATAGACCTGCTGCTGGAGGACGGCAAGGTCGCTCTGCTGGAACGGGGGCTGGAGGTGGAGGCCGACCAGACCATCGACGCGGCGGGCCTGATGGTCGCGCCGGGGCTGGTGGATATGCACGTACACCTGCGGGACCCCGGCCTTACATACAAGGAGGATGTGTTCACCGGCACCGCCGCCGCCGCCCGCGGGGGCGTGACCTCCCTTGTGTGCATGGCCAACACCCAGCCGGTCACCGACAGCCCGGAGCAGATCCGGTACGTCCTGGACCGGGCCGCCCAGGGCAGCGGCGTGCGGGTCTACCCGGTGGGGGCGGTGTCCCGTGAGATGAAGGGCATCGAGCTGACCGACGCGGAGGAGCTGAAACAAGCGGGTGCGGTGGCCTTGTCTGACGACGGCTGCAATGTGGACAACGCGGACCTGATGCGGGACGCGCTCATCCGGGCCAAGCGGCTGAATATGCCCATTCTGTCCCACTGTGAGGACACGTCCATGGCGGGAAACCGGGCGGTCAACGAGGGCCGGGTGTCCCGGAAGCTGTGGATGGAGGGCCGGCCCGCCATCGCCGAGGAGATCATGGTCATGCGGGACGCAATGCTGGCGGAGGAGACCGGCGCGCCGGTCCACATCTGCCACGTGTCTACCGCCAGGTCTGTGTCCATCATCCGGTCCATGAAGAAAAAGGGGGTTGCCATCACCTGCGAGACCTGCCCCCAGTACTTCATCCTGACGGAGGACGAAATTCTGACGCAAGGCTCCCTGGCCCGTGTGAATCCTCCCCTGCGTACGCAGAAGGATGTGCGGGGCATCATCAGCGGCCTGCGGGACGGCACCATCGACGCCATCGCCACCGACCACGCCCCCCACTCCGCCGAGGAGAAGGCCCGTCCTCTGGCCAAGGCCCCCAGCGGCATGATAGGGCTGGAGACCTCCCTGGCCCTGAGCCTGACCTACCTGTACCACACGGGCAAGCTGGAGCTGCCCGCCCTGATCCGCCGCATGGCCTACAACCCCGCCAATATCCTCCACCTGGCCCACAAGGGGCGGCTCGTGCTGGGCAGCGACGCAGACGTGGTCATTTTCGACCCCGACGAGAGCTGGGTCATTGACCCAGAGCAGTTCGCCTCCAAGGGGCGCAACACCCCCTTTGCGGGCCAGACTGTGAAAGGACGAGTCAAATATACGATCGCAGGAGGACGTGTGATTTACAAGGAGGGATAGTATGAAACAAATGAGAAACTGGCTGTGTAAATCGGTCTATATCGCCCTGGTGGTTGGATTTATACTCGTGCAGCTGGCAGCCGGAGGCCGTTCCATCTGGGGGGTGGTACTGTTGTGCGCCGCGCAGCTCTGGCGGGCGGTATGCACCTTGCTTGGCTGGAACCCGGAGATGGACGGCAATTCCCAGTGGTATCGGAATGTGTATGGATGGTCTGACATTGTATTTCTGGCTGCTGTCAGTTTGATTATCCTGGTCCCCATTGACATGGACTGGAGGGTGAGGCTTTGGCTGCTGGGCGGCGCAGTGATCGTGATGGCTGTACTGCTCATATGGGCAGAACGGAAGGAAAAAGGGAGGAAATAATATGTCATTTGATGTTTTACAGGACAAAATCCGCAAGATGAAAAACCCCACTGTCGCCGGTCTGGACGCACGCATCGAATACGTCCCGGAGCACATCCGCAAGGCCGCCTTTGCGGAGTACGGCGTGGGCCGCAAGGGGGCCGCCGAGGCCATTTACCAGTTCAACGTGGGGCTGATCGACGCACTGTGCGACATCGTCCCCGCGGTAAAGCCCCAGTCCGCCTACTACGAGAACCTGGGCTGGCAGGGCATGGAGATGCTGGAGCGCACCATTGCCTACGCCAAATCCAAGGAGTTATTTGTGATCGCCGACATCAAGCGCGGGGACATCGGCTCCACCGCCTCCGCCTACGCGGAGGGCTGGCTCTCCGGAACGAAGATCGAGGGGGAGGTTTTCCCGGCCTTTGACGCGGACTGCGTGACGCTCAACGGCTACATGGGGTCCGACTCCATCAACCCGTTCCTGGAGGCTGCAAAGGCCCAGGACAAGTGCGTCTTTGTGCTGGTCAAGACCTCCAATCCCAGCTCCGGGGAATTGCAGGACTTGATTGCCGGGGACCGTCAAATCTATCAGGCCATGGGCGACCTGAACCAGCGCATTGCCAAGGACACTGTGGGAAAATACGGCTATACGATTGCCGGGGCGGTCACCGGGGCCACCTATCCCTCGGACATCCGGGACCTGCGCAAGCGGCTGGAGCATACCTTCTTCCTGGTGCCCGGCTACGGCGCGCAGGGGGGGACCTCTGAAGATGTACAGCACGCCTTTGACCAGTACGGTCATGGGGCTATCGTGAATTCCTCCCGTGGGATCATGTGCGCGTGGCAGAAAACCGGCGGGGACGGGCACGATTTTGCCCAAGCCGCCCGAAACGCCGCTATCGCTATGCGGGACGATTTGAAGCAGTTTGTAACGATTGTGTAGGTTGACTTGGACGGGAGAAGAATAGCCCCCCTTCGTAAGAAGCAGAGCGAAAAGGTCCCGGAAAAAAGGCCCCTTTGGAAAGGGGCTTCCGGCGCAGCCGGGTGGGGATTGCCCCCGACGCACTCCCCCCACCTAAAAATCTTAGACAGACACTTAAATCTTAGGCAGACGCTTAAACGCTTGTCTGCCGCGGCAATCCCCCGTCACGCTTCGCGTGCCACCCCCTTTCCAAAGGGGGCTTTTGGGAGGTGGACCAAACATGCCCGTTTTGCCGAGAGACAAACATCTGCGGCCCCATTCCACCCAATTACGCAACAATCCTACGCCCCAGGAACGGCGCTTATGGTACGAATTTCTGCGCACCGCGTCCCCACAGTGGAATCGCCAGCGTATCATTGGGGAGTATATCGCAGACTTCTTCTGCGCGAAAGCACGCCTCGTCATAGAACTGAACGGAAATCAGCATTATGAAGGCGGAAAATTGATCGAGTACGACCAAATCCGAACGGACTATTTTGAGGCGCTGGGCTTGAAGCTCCTGCGCTTCAAAAATGAAGAAATAACCCAAAATTTTACAGAAGTCTGCCAGGTGATTCAAAAGGAAACAGAGCGCAGACTGAAGAAAGAACGGTGATCATTTGAAGCGGGAACACAAATGCAAGATCATTTCCAAGGAAACCCTGGGGGACGCGATTTTCATGGTCCTGGAGGTAGGCGACATGGTGCGCACCTCTTTCCGGGCGCCGGGACAGTTTGTCCACATCAACTGCGGCCACTCCCGGCTGCTGCGGCGGCCCATCTCCGTATGCTCCTGCCAGGAGGACCAGCCGGAGGACACCCTGTCTATCGCCTTCGAGGTCCGGGGCGAGGGCACCGCATGGCTGGCCCGCCGGCCCGTGGGCCACAGCGTAGATGTGCTGGGACTGCTGGGCAATGGATTCGACATCAGACCGGAGGGCCGATACCTGCTGGTGGGCGGCGGCATCGGCGTGCCCCCCATGCGGGGCTGCGCCCAGTACACCGGCGGCCGGTCCACCGCCATTTTAGGGTTCCGATCCAAGGAAAAAGCCGCCCTTCTGAAGCTGTTTGAGGGCGACTGCGCCAAAACCCTGGCCGCCACCGACGACGGCTCTCTGGGCCACCACGGCTTTGTGGACGAGCTGGTCCGCCAGGAGCTGGCCCAGGACCGGGCTTACGACGGGGTGCTGGCCTGCGGGCCTAAGCCCATGCTGCGCAGCGTGGCAAAAGCCGCCGCCGGCTTCGGCGTCCCCTGTCAGGTCTCCATGGAGGAGCGGATGGGCTGCGGCGTCGGGGCGTGTTTGGTGTGCGCCTGCGACATGGCGGACGGCGCCCGGAAGCACGTATGTAAGGACGGCCCGGTATTTTACGCGGAGGAGGTGGACTGGGATGCTTGACCTGTCCGTGAGCTTAGCCGGTGTGACCCTGAAAAATCCCATCGTCGTGGCCTCCGGCACCTTTGGCTTTGGCCGGGAGTACAGCCAGTTCTACGACCTGTCCGAGCTGGGGGGTATCTGCGCCAAGGGGCTGACCCTCCACCGCCGGGAGGGCAACCCCGCGCCCCGCATCGCCGAGACCCCTATGGGCATCCTGAATTCTGTCGGCCTGCAAAACCCCGGCGTGGACGCGTTTATCGCGGAAGAACTGCCCTTCCTGCGGCAGTTTGACACGAAAGTCATTGCCAACATCTCCGGCAATACCCCGGAGGAATACGGCGTGATGTGCGACAAGCTGGCGGACGCAGGCGTGGACATGATCGAGGTCAACATCTCCTGCCCCAACGTGAAGGCGGGAGGCCTGGCCTACGGCACCCGGCCTGAACTGGCCGCTGAGGTGACCGAAACCGCCAAGCAGCACGCAAAGCACGTGCCGGTGATGGTGAAGCTCTCCCCCAACGTGACGGATATTACCGAAATCGCCCGGGCGGTGGAATCCGCCGGAGCGGACGCGCTCTCCCTCATCAACACCCTGCGGGGAATGCGCATCGACGTGAACACCCGCCGCCCCATCCTGAAAATGAACACCGGCGGACTGTCCGGCCCCGCGGTCCTGCCGGTGGCGGTGCGGATGGTCTGGGAGGCCGCCCAGGCGGTAACACTCCCCATCCTGGGGATGGGCGGCGTGTCCAAGGGGGCGGACGCGGCCCAGCTGATGCTGGCGGGAGCCAGCGCCGTGGCTGTGGGGACAGCCCTGTTTGCCGACCCCTTCGCCCCCCTGACCGTCCGGGACGAGCTGGCCGGGCTGGCCCAAAAGCAGAGCCTGTCCGCCGTCCGGGAGCTCACCGGCGGCGTGCAGCCCTGGTGAGGTGAGAAATCATGCTGGAGCGTATGATTGAGCTGTGCCTGCCTACCATCATCGGGGTCTGCGAGCTGATGGGCATTTTTGTGGTGGCCGTCACCACGGTCCGGGCCTTCTGGCGCTACTGCTGGGGTATGTTCCAAAAACGCCCCTGCAACGTCAAATTCGACCTGGCCGACGGCCTGGCCACCAGCCTGGAGTTCAAAATGGCGGCGGAGATCCTGAAAACCGTGCTGGTCCGGGACCTGAACGAGCTGATGGTTTTAGGCGCGGTGATTTTACTGCGGGCGCTGCTGTCTCTGCTGATACATGTGGAGATGAAGGGCGAAAAACACGAAAGCAGGTAACGATACTATGACAACGATTTACTTAGTCCGCCACGCCGAGGCCGAGGGCAACCTGTACCGCCGCATCCACGGCTGGTATGACGCGCTGATTACCGACAACGGCTTTCGTCAGATCGAGGCCCTGGCCCGGCGCTTTGCGGACGTTCCCATTGACGCGGTGTACTCCAGCGACCTGTACCGGACTATGACCACGGCCCGTGCGGTCTACGTGCCCAAAAAGCTCCCGCTCCGGACGGACCCGGACCTGCGGGAGATCAAAATGGGCGACCTGGAGGACGTTCCCTTCGGCCAGGCCCACTACGCCGACCCGGAGAATATGGCCCTCTTCCACCACAGCGACCCCGCCTGGCGCAGGCCCGGCGGCGAGGGTTTTCAGGAGGTGGGCGAACGGCTCGTCCGGTCCCTCGCCCGCATCGTCCAGGCCCACCCGGACCAGAGCCTTGCGGTGTTCAGCCATGGGACCGCCATCCGGCAGGCAGTGGCCCGTATCCGGAGCCTCCCCCCCGACCAGTGGAGCACCCTGGGCCACAGCGACAACACCGCCGTGACCAAGCTGGTCTGGGACGGGGCGCAGTTTTTGGTGGAGTACACCAGCGACGCGTCCCACGTGCCCGACGGGCTGTCCACCCTGAAAAAGCAGCTCTGGTGGCGCAAGGACAGCAAGGCGGAGGATGTGAACCTGCGCTATGTGCCCGCCGGTCCCGGCCTCTGGCAGGCCTTCTCCAAGGACACCCTGGCCGGACAGCTGGAGCTGGAGCTGGACCGGGAGGCGGAGGAGCAGAACGGGTGGATCACCCGCCTGGCGCTGGAGCCGTCCTTTACCGGCCAGAACCTGGGCGTTCAGCTCATTGGCCAGGCCGTCTCCGTGTACCGCCCCCTGGGCCGCAGCTATTTACGCCTGTGTATCGCAAAAGAGCAGAAGGAAATTTTGGGCTTTTTCCGGGCCTATGGTTTTTATAAAACCGACGAATGTGCCCAAGGGGGCATTTGGGAAAAATACATCGGCTATCACCGGTGAGGAGGATCGTATTTTGGGCTATAAAATTGCGTTTGTGTCCCTGGGCTGTTCCAAGAACCTGATTAACACCGAGCAGATGATGGCGCTGTGCCGTCAGGCGGGGCACCAGCTCACCGGGGACCCGGAGGGCGCGGATGTGGCCGTGCTGAACACCTGCGGCTTTATCGAGTCCGCCAAAAGCGAGGCCATTGACAACATTTTGCAGCTTGCCCAGCTCAAGCAGGCCGGGAAGCTGAAAAAGCTGCTGGTGGCGGGCTGTCTGACCCAGCGCTACCGGGAGGAAATTTCCCAGGACCTGCCGGAGGTGGACGGGATGCTGGGCACCGGCAGCTACACCGATGTGGTCCAGGCCATCGACGATTTGATGGCGGGAGGCCGTCCGGATTATTTCGGCGACGTGCGCCAGGCGGACGACAACGGCGCGCGGTTCGTCACCACGCCCCCCTGGACGGCGTTTCTGAAAATCGCCGAGGGTTGCAGCAACGCCTGTGCGTTCTGCGTGATCCCCAAGCTCCGGGGGCCGTACCGGAGCCGCCCCCAGGACGCGCTGCTGGAGGAGGCCGGAAAACTGGCGGACCGGGGCGTGCGGGAGCTGATTGTCATTGCCCAGGACATCACCCGGTACGGCCAGGATTTGAAGGACGGGACTTCCCTGGTCACCCTGCTGAACGAGCTTTGCAAGCTGGATTTCCACTGGATACGCCTGCACTACCTCTACCCGGAGGCGGTCACCGATGCGCTGATCGAGACCATGGCCCGGCAGAAGAAAATCCTCCCCTATGTGGATATCCCCATCCAGCACTGCAACGACGGCATTTTAAAAGCCATGCGCCGCCGGAACACCAAGCAGGATCTGCTGGACCTGTTCGCCAAGCTGCGCCGGGCCATGCCGGAGGTGGTGTTCCGGACCTCCCTGATCTGCGGCCTGCCCGGCGAGGGAGAGGCGGAATTTGAGGAGTTATGCCAATTTCTCCAGGAGCAGAAGCTCCAGCGGGTGGGGGTGTTCCAGTTCTCCCCGGAGGAGGGGACCCTGGCCGCCAAAATGGAGCGGCAGGTGGACCCGGAGACCGCCGCGCGCCGGGTGGAATTGCTGCTGGACTTGCAGTCCCGCGTTATGGACGCGTACAACGACAGCCGCCAGGGCCAGACGATGGAGGTCCTGTGCGAGGGCTTCGACAGCCAGGCGGGGCTGTGGGCCGGGCGCAGCTTCGCCGACTCGGTGGAGATCGACGGCCGGGTGCTGTTCACGTCGCCGGAGCCTGTGGAGGCGGGACGCTTTGTCTGGGTAAAAATCACCGGCAGTCTGGATGGAGATTTGACCGGGGAAATTTTGGACTGATTTATGGGGGTATTTTTTATGGAAAACATGCAGGATTTTGTTATCACAAAGGGCGTTTTGGAGGAATACAAAGGCCCCGGCGGGGATGTCACCATCCCGGAGGGCGTCACGGAAATCGGGGAGAGTGCCTTCGATGGCTGCAAAAAGCTCACCATCCACGCCCCCGCCGGGTCAGCGGCAGAGCAGTACGCCAAGGAAAACGGCATCCGGTTTGAGGCGGCACGCAAAGCGTGACGGACGGGGGGGGTGAAAACCTTCTGTTTCCAAATTTGCAAATTTCTGTCCTAATAAATATTTGCTTGCGTAAATTGTATGCAAAAGATGCAAAACTTACTGGATAAAAAAATATAGATTTGTGCAAAGAGATATGATATGATAGAGCGGCTGGCACGAAATAAATCGAAGGAGGTCGTTCCATATTATGTCAAACATTATCTCTATGGACCGGGTCGCCCAGATCATCGACTCCTATGGGTGCGAAAAGGCGCATTTGATCGCCATCATGCAGGACATCCAGAGCGAGTACAAGTATCTGCGGGCCGACGTGCTGGAGCTGATTGCAGAAAAGCTGCACATCAGCGTGGCAAAGGTCTACAGCGTGGCCACGTTCTACGAAAACTTTTCCCTGGAGGCCAAGGGAAAGTACATCATCAAGGTGTGTGACGGGACGGCCTGCCACGTGCGCAAATCACAGCCTATTTTCAACGCCATCAGCGAATACCTGGAGCTGGAGGGCAAGCAGAAGACCTCCGCTGACGGGCTGTTCACCCTGGAGACGGTGGCCTGTCTGGGGGCCTGCGGCCTGGCCCCGGTGGTCACCATTAACGACGAGGTCCACTCCAAAATGTCCCCTGAGCTGGCCATTGACCTGCTGGAGGAGCTGAGAAGGGAGGAGCGCGCCCATGGCTAAACTGACACGAGAGCAGTTCCAGGTCCTGCGCATCAAGTCCGAGGAGGCGCTGCGCAGCCAGAAAAAGCAGGTGCTGATCTGCGCCGGAACCGGGTGCATCGCCGGCGGGTCCCTGCAAATTTACGACTATATCAAGGCGGAGTGTGAGCGCCGGGGTCTGGACGTGTATGTGGGCCTTCAGGAGGAGGGCCAGAAGGAGGACGTGCGGGAGCCGAAGGGCGACGGCCTCTACCTGAAGCGCAGCGGCTGTCACGGGTTCTGCGAAATGGGTCCCCTGCTGCACATCGAGCCGCAGGGCATCATGTACATCCACGTAAAGCCGGAGGACTGCGACGAGATCATCGAGCAGACCATCATCGGCGGTCAGGTGATCCCCCGCCTTCTCTACGAGCTGGACGGCAAGACCTACGCCCAGCACAGTGAGATTCCCTTTTATAAAAAACAGCACCGGATGGTCCTGCACAACTGCGGCACCACCGACGCGGAGGACGTAAACGAGTACATTGCCCGGGGCGGCTACGCGGCCCTGGAAAAGGCGCTGTTCCACATGACGCCGGAGCAGCTCTGCCAGGAAATCAGCGATTCCGGCCTGCGGGGCCGGGGGGGCGGCGGCTTCCCGGCGGGCCGGAAATGGGACAGCGTGCGCAAACAGCCCCAGGGCAAGAAATACGTGGTCTGCAACGGCGACGAGGGTGACCCCGGCGCGTTCATGGACCGGTCCATCATGGAGGGAAACCCCCACTCCATCATTGAGGGAATGCTCATTGCCGGTGTGGCCGCGGGCAGCGACGAGGGCTATATCTACGTTCGGGCCGAGTACCCCTTAGCGGTCTCCCGGCTGAAAACCGCCATCGCCAAGGCGGAGGCGCTGGGCCTGCTGGGCGAAAATATCCTGGGCAGCGGCTTTTCCTTCCAGCTCCACGTGAACCGGGGGGCGGGAGCCTTCGTGTGCGGCGAGGGCAGCGCCCTGACCGCCTCCATCGAGGGCAACCGGGGTATGCCCCGTGTAAAACCTCCCCGGACGGTGGAGCAGGGCCTGTGGGCCAGACCCACGGTGCTGAACAACGTGGAGACGTTCTCCAACGTGCCTCTCATCATCCAGAACGGCTCCGGCTGGTACAAGGCCATCGGGACGGAAAAATCCCCCGGCACCAAGGCCTTCGCCCTCACCGGCAACGTGGTCAACACGGGACTGATCGAGGTCCCTATGGGCGCCACCCTGCGGGAGATTATCTTCGACATCGGCGGCGGCATCAAGGACGGAAAGCAGTTCAAGGCCGTGCAGATCGGCGGACCCTCCGGCGGCTGTCTGACCCAGGAGCATCTGGACATGCCCCTGGACTTCGACTCCCTGAAGCAGGTGGGGGCCATGATCGGCTCCGGCGGCTTGGTGGTCATGGACGAGGACACCTGTATGGTGGAGGTGGCCCGGTTCTTCATGAACTTCACCCAGAACGAGTCCTGCGGAAAGTGCGTCCCCTGCCGGGAGGGCACCCGCCGGATGCTGGAGATCCTGACCCGCATCGTCAACAACGAGGGCTCTCTGGAGGACCTGGACCTGTTGGAGGAGCTGTCCTCCACCATCAGCGAGACCGCCCTGTGCGGCCTGGGCCAGTCCGCCTGCAAGCCGGTGCAGAGTACCCTGAAATATTTCCGGGACGAGTATCTGGCCCATGTGGTGGACAAGCACTGTCCCCACTGCAACGGCCGCAAGAAAGAGCTGCAAATTGACCCCGTGCTGTGTAAGGGCTGCGGCAAGTGCATGAAGCAGTGCCCCATGGAGGCCATCTCCGGCCAGATCCGGATGCCTCACGTCATTGATACGAGCAAGTGCATCAAATGCGGCGCGTGCTGGGGCTGCTGTCCCTTCGGCGCCATTCGGGAGGAGTGAGCGGTATGGAAAACAAAGGCTATATGTACATCGACGGCCAGCGGGTCCCCTTCGACGGCGAGCCCAACGTCATGCTGGTCATCCGCAAGGCCGGCATCTATCTGCCCACCTTCTGCTACTACTCCGACTTGTCGGTCTACGGCGCGTGCCGGATGTGCGTGGTGGAGGACGAGCGGGGGAAAATCGACACCTCCTGCTCCATGAAGCCCAGGGACGGCATGAAAATCCGCACCAACACCGCCCGGCTGCTGAAGCACCGGCGCATGATCCTGGAATTGCTGCTGGCCTCCCACAACTGTGAGTGTACCACCTGCGAGAAGAGCGGCGCGTGCCGCCTCCAGGAGCTGGCTACCCGCTTCGGTGTGCGGAAGGTCCGCTTCGGGGACAGCCGGGAGGAATCCCAGCTGGACGACTCCAGCCCCGCCGTGGTCCGGGACCCCAGCAAGTGCATCCTGTGCGGCGACTGCGTGCGGGTGTGCAGCGAGGGCATCGGTATGGGCATCATCAACTTTGCCCGCCGGGGCTATAATATGCGGGTCATGCCCGCCTTTGACCGCAAGCTGTCCGAGACCCACTGCATCAGCTGCGGCCAGTGCTCGGCGGTGTGCCCCACCGGCGGCATTACCGTCTACAACCAGATCGGCAAGGCCTGGCGGGCCATCCACGACCCCAAGAAGCGCGTGGTGGTGCAGATCGCCCCCGCGGTCCGTGTGGCCGTGGGCGAGGCCTTCGGACAGCCTGCCGGAGAAAACGCCCTGGACCAGCTCACCACCGCCCTGAAGTTCATGGGGGTGGACGAGGTGTACGACACCACCTTTGGCGCGGACTTCACCACCATCGAGGAGTCGGAGGAGTTTTTGCACCGGCTGGAGAACGGCGGGCCTTTCCCCATGTTCACCTCCTGCTGTCCCGCCTGGGTGAAGTATCTGGAGTTTGAGAATCCCAAATATCTGAAGCATATCTCCACCTGTAAATCCCCCATGCAGATGTTCGCCTCTATTATCCGGGACCACTACCAGGCCAAGGACAAGGAGGACGGACGGGAGACCTTCCATATTGCCATCATGCCCTGCACAGCCAAGAAGATGGAGGCCGCCCGGCCGGAGTTCCAGCACGAGGGCAAGCCGGATGTGGACCTGGTGCTGACCACCCAGGAGATCATCAATATGATTAAAGAATCCGGCATCGACCTGACGGATATGGAGCTGGAGTCCCCGGACATGCCCTTTGGCCTGGGGTCCGGCGCGGCGGTGATCTACGGCGCCACCGGCGGCGTGGCCGAGGCGGTGGTGCGCCACTGTCTGCCCGACAAATCCCGCAACGCCCTGCGGCAGCTGCGCTACTCCCCCCTGCGGGGCATGGAGTCCTCCGTCCGGGAGGCGGCCATCCAGGTGGGCGACCGGGAGATCAAGCTTGCGGTGGTCCACGGTCTGGCCAACGCCCAGAAGCTGCTGAAGGAGATCGACGAGGGCCGGGCGTACTACCACCTGATCGAGGTCATGACCTGTCAGGGCGGCTGTGTGGGCGGCGCGGGCCAGCCCCACGCCCTGCTCACCCGGAAGCAGCGCCGTGCCGACGGTCTGTACGAGGTGGACCGGACGGCCCCCTTCAAGCGTGCGGAGCGCAACCCGTCGGTGCTGAATATTCTGGAGAAGCTGGGCCAGGAGGAGCGCCATGAGCTGCTGCATGTGAATTATGTGAAAGAGTAACGCTGTTCTCCCCCCGGATGCGGAAGGTTCGGGGGGAGTTTTTTTCACCCTCATCCGTCACCGCCTGCGGCGGCGGATGGAGTGAAGCCAATACTCAACTTTGAGATATATTAAATTAGATATTGACAATGCAGAATAATGCTATATAATTAGATTTACAGTTTGATAGAAAAATTGCAAATCTAATTTTCAAAAAGGAGAATATCATGCAATCAATTAAGACTATCATTAATAGGCAATTTGACATTGCCAATAACCAGGCAGGCCCTATTCAATTACCAAAATATAAAATTTATGCAATGTGTAACTTGCGGGGAGGAATTGGAAAAACAACATTATCTTTTAACTTAAGTTATTTGACCGATAATCTATTGGTTATAGATACCTGTCCACAGGGAAACCTGTCGTTTTTCTATGACAATAATTATTACGCAGGGCATCAAACCAATGTAAAAGACATGCTATTACCATATCTGGTTCCAGGATTGGGGAAAGCAACACGGGTAGCTGCATATATTGGCGCTACAAATCAATATTTTTCAAACAAGAATAATTTCTATATTCCGTCTTCAGAAGAATTATATCTTTTGCCGTCTCAACTAAATACGGCAATCAATCAAGCCTATGGTCTGCAATCCCCTCATAAAGATCAAGCATTGAAAAGTATTCTTTATTCTTTAAAAACAGAAATTTGCAGGGAACTCACTGAAAACAACTTGAATACGTGTTTAATAGATACTTCTCCGTTTTTTGCTGGAGCAACACAACTTGCTTGGTATGCGGCAGATGCACTGATTATTCCAGTCCGCACAGACCAGCAATCGATTAAATCATTAGAATTATTGATCACAACACTTAGCAGTCCACAAAGTGAATTTAGAAAATATTTGGCAGATAATGACACAAATATTCCCAAAATACAAATGGTTGTTTTAACTCACTGTGGCTGGTCAACATCTGCTGGAGCAAGAAATGAACCAAATCAGCAGACAAAAGTTTATCTGAAAAGAGTTTACGATCTCCTATCCAAATATCGCACCCTTTTATCTACAAATAATCCAGAAAACCACTTATTCATGCTAGACGATTTTCTTGGTTCAGGTAGGATTTCCTCCATTGAATCGAAACCAATGGAACTTTTAAATGCCGGTGAAACAAAAACTATTGACAGAGTTCGGGTAACGGTAAATCAATCTGTGTACAAATGTAAAAATCAATTAAAATTTATCGCTCAACAACTTTGGTAATTTCAAAAAATATATGATCTGAGGATATAAAAATTCTTCCATCCTTACTACAAATATGCAATTCCATCACATTGCTTTCCTCCAACGTTGAGTAATTTAAGGGAACACCCTACTTTTTGCATCGGGACAGGCAAGATTTCCTTGCCGCCCCCATACACTTCCCCTATGGGAGGGGATGCTTCTATGGGCCGTCTGCTGGCAAAATATCGGGATTGGCTATTAGGCGCGGGGCTTTTCTGCGCCGCCCTGGCCCTGATGGCCTACCCCCAGGAGAGCATGGAGGCCGCACGGGACGGCCTGTCTCTGTGCGCCAATGTGATCGTCCCCTCTCTGTTCCCCTTCTTCGCTCTGGCGGCTCTGGTGGTGGAGCTGGGCCTGTCCCGGTATCTGGGCAAGCTGCTGGAGGGGGTGATGGCCCCGCTCTTCCGGGTCAACGGCGCCTGCGCTTCCGCCCTGGCCCTGGGGTTTGTGGGGGGGTACCCGGTGGGCGCCCGCACCGCCATCGCCCTCTACGAGAAGGGGCAGTGCTCCAAAACCGAGGCCGAACGCCTGCTGGCCTTCTGCAACAACTCCGGCCCCGCGTTCATCTTCGGCGTGGTGGGCGCGGGGGTGTTCGCCAGCGGAAAAATCGGCCTGCTGCTCTACCTGATCCATCTGCTGGCCTCCCTGTGCGTGGGGGTGCTGTTCCGCTTCTACAAGCCGTCCCAAGGCCCCGGACGGGGCCGGACTGCACGGGTGCAGTTCGAGGCGGTCAGCTTTCCCGCCGCCTTCGCCCGGTCTGTCACCGGAAGCCTGACCTCCTGCCTGAACATCTGCGCCTTTGTACTGCTCTTCACGGTGGTACTGCGTCTGCTGGCCCTGTCCGGGGCGCTGGACCTGCTGGCGGGCGGCCTGTGCGCTCTGCTGGCCCCCCTGGGCCTGACCGACGTCTGGGCCAGAAAGCTGCTCACCGGTTTTCTGGAAATTTCCTCCGGGGTGTCCTCCCTCACCGGGGAGGGGACCCTGTCCGGGCGGCTGTCCATGGCGGCGTTCATCCTGGGCTGGGCGGGGCTGTCCGTCCACTGTCAGGTCCTCTCGTTTCTGGAGCACAGCGGCCTGTCCATGAAAACCTATTTTGTGGGAAAACTGCTCCACGGGGGCATCTCCGCTGTGCTGGCGGCGGGGCTGGCCCGGTGCCTCCCCCTGGAACAGCCCGTGTCCGCCTACCTGGCCGAGCAGGTGGACTGGTTCGCCGAGCTGGAGTTTTCACGGGCTTTGTTCGTTTCGGCGGGGGCCGCCTGGGGACTTTGGTTGATTTTTGTCGGACTTTCTGTGGCGGCGCTGAAAAAAAGCAGTAGAAAAATGGACCAAAGGCGTGTATAATAGAGAACAGCAAAGCAAGGGAGGCCCCCGCTATGAGTCTGTTCCAAAAGCATATCGAGCCGCGCTGCGCCTACTGTACCCGCTGCCGCCCCCTGAACGAGGAGCAGGTGGTCTGCGAGAAAAAGGGGGTCATGTCCGCCGCGTCCAGCTGCCGTTCCTTCCGGTACGACCCCTTGAAGCGCGTCCCGCCCCGGCCTGTCAAGGCGGATTTCAGCAAGCTGAAGGACGAGGATTTCAAGATCTGACCCTGCCCCCTCCCAGGAGGGGGCGAAATTTTGCAAAAAATTTTCCGAAAAAAAAGGAATTTCGCCCTCCGGCGCGTATATAGATAGTGGACTGGATTTCTTTCATAGGCTTGACAGGGGGAATACACCTATGACCTTACGTGAGCAGACCCAGGAACATGAACGGCGGACGCTCTCACCTCTGGCCTGCCTCTCGGCCCAGAGCCGGGGGCGGCAGCGGCAGGAGACAGAGTGCGGCATCCGCACCTGCTTTCAGCGGGACACCGACCGGATCGTCTACAGCAAGGCGTTCCGGCGGCTCAAGCATAAGACCCAGGTATTCTTACAGCCGGAGGGGGACCACTACCGCACCCGCATGACCCACACCCTGGAGGTCTCCCGCATCGCCCGGACCATCGCGCGGGCCTTGGGGCTGAACGAGGACCTGACCGAGGCCATCGCCCTGGGCCACGACCTGGGCCACACCCCCTTTGGCCACGCCGGAGAGCGGGCCCTGGACCAGGTGACCCCCGGCGGCTTCGCCCACTACCGGCAGTCCCTGCGGGTGGTGGACCGGCTGGAGAAAAACGGGGACGGACTCAACCTGACCTGGGAGGTCCGCAACGGCATCCTCTGCCACACCAAGGGGGAGGACGCCGCCACCCTGGAGGGCCAGGTGGTCCGGCTGGCGGACCACATCGCGTACATCAACCACGACATCGAGGACGCATTGCGGGGCAGCGTGATCTTTCCCACCGACCTCCCCCTGGACTGCTCCCAGGTCCTGGGCTTCGACCACAAGACCCGCATCAACACCCTGGTCACCGACGCCATCCAGGCCAGCCAGGGCCAGGAGCGCATCGTCCAATCTCCCCAGGTGGGGGACGCCATGCTGCGGCTGAAGGCGTTCATGTTCGAGAACGTGTACACCAACCCCATGGCGAAGGGGGAGGAGGGCCGGGCCGAGGGGATGATACAGCAGCTCTTCCGGTTCTACCGGGACAACCCCGACCGGCTCCCGGAGGATTTTCAGGACATCCTGCTCCGGGAAGGCCCGGAGCGGGCGGCCTGCGACTACATCGCCGGTATGACCGACCCCTTTGCCATCGCGGAGTACACCCGCCTGTTTATCCCGGCGGGCTGGGCGGTGAAATGAGGAAAAACAGGTTATTTTACCAGAAATTTGGCTAAAACTACCGGGAAGGAGGCGCGTATGCCCATTCCAGAGCGATTTTTGGACGAGCTGCTGGCCCGGACCGATTTGGTGGACCTGGTGTCGGAGTCGGTCCGCCTGACCAAGAAGGGCAGCAGCTATTGGGGGTGCTGTCCCTTTCACAGCGAGCGGACCCCCTCCTTTCATGTGGTGCCAGACCGGCAGATCTATAAGTGCTTCGGCTGCGGCAAGGGGGGCGGGGCCTTCAACTACGTGATGGAGCTGGAGAACCTGTCCTTTCAGGACGCGGTGGCGGTGCTGGCCAAGCGGGTGGGGATGGAGGTCCCCGCCAGCGGCGGCGGCGCGCCCGGAGGCCGGGAACGGCGGCAAAAGCTCCTGGAGCTGAACCGGCAGGCCGCCCGGTGCTTCCACCGGTGGCTCTACGCCCCGGAGGGGGCCGCGGGAC
>CAJTOE010000002.1 GCA_910577805.1 uncultured Oscillospiraceae bacterium
GCGGCGGGCGTCCCGCCGGAAGGCCCGGTCCACAAGCTGTGCGGTGTCCTGGGCCTGGGTCTGGGACTCCCTCTGCCAGCGTCCCGGTTCCCAGCGGGATACCGCCGCCGGGGCCTGCCCGGCAGGGAACAGCGCGTCCCGCCTCCGGCTGTTTTCCACAGCCAGCCTGCGTTTCCGACTCTGCGCCAGCAGCGGGAAACCTCCATTGGCAGCCCCTCCGCGCTGTTCCGAACGCTCCTCATGTTTGTCTGTCCTGGTCAGGAGCAGGCCGTCCAAGCTCCCGCCCCATGTTGGCTCCGGTCCAGGTTCCTGGTCCCGGACCGGAGCAGGCGGGGAGGCCGCGGCCTGCCCCTGACCGTCCTGAATCAATCGCTCCAAATGATCGACCTGAAACCGATCGTCTATGTAAACGCGCCTGGGCCGGTCCATGCCGGAAGCGGGCCGCACTCCCGCCTCCGGCACAGCCAGCGCCTCATCCAGCGCGGAATTTTTCTCACCGGGCGAAGCCTGTTTCCGCTCCGGCCAGCTGGATTCCTCGTCCTCCCAACCGGCCATCATCGCCAAAATTTTCTCCAGATAGTCAATCAAATTGCTCCGCCCTCCTGTTTCAACCGTTCAAACCGTGCCCAATCAAAATTCGGGTTACTCTCCTTCACCGGAGTCCCCACCGGGGCCCCGCAGCCGGGGCACCGGGCCTCTTCGGCGCGGGCCCGGCAGGCGGGGCACAGCCTGTCCAATTCCTCCTCGTCGTCCAGAAGCTGCTGGGCCAGACACCACACATAATCCCGGTCCAGCATGTCCCTGACCCGCCGCTCGGTCGGCAGCGCCCGGAACTGCTTCAGCACCCGCCAGCGCAGCCGTTCCTGGGCGTGCCCGGCTAGTTTTTTTTTACTTCCTCCAGCTCCTCCTCCGGCATACTGGGGGAGGGGTTGACCGTCCGGTTAAACTCCCACCACTGGCCGCTCAGGGCGGCGATCTCGCCCACAGTCAGCCGGGCCAGCGCATCCCCGCCGTTCTCAAACACCGGCGCACCGTCCCGCTCCAGGGCTTTTGCCAGCAGGCAGGCGTTGGCGCACAGCGCCTGTTCTTTGTCCTCCTGGGCCAGCCCAGCGGCTTCCCGGCGGGCCTGCAGCACCTCCAGCGCAGACAGGAGCCGCAGAGATTGACCATGCTCCAGCTCCAATCGTTCTGCCTGGGCTAACATACATGTCTCCAAGCGTTACACCTCCGTTTCCAGCCGTTTCGTAGCCACGATGCCGACCTTTTCCAGTACCATATCGCCCAAGGTACCTGTCTCACTGATGCTGCTCCACTGGCAGTCGGAATAGATCACTTTCCGGTCCGGCTTACAGATCACCAAAGAGAACCCGTTCAGACTGTAGAAGTCGATGCCGTCCCGGATGGCCTCGTCGGTGGCATAGAGCCGGGTCAGCTCCAGGGTGTGGGTGGTCTGCCCCGGCACGGTAGCCACAGGCTCGGCCTCACCGAAGGCCTCTACAGTAGAGCTGGTCTTTGTGGCGCGGGCGGAGTAGCTCTGAACCACGGCCACTTTCACGCCATCCACTTCCAGATAGATGTCGCTGCTGGTGGGAAAACCTGCAATCGCCATAAAAAATCCCCCCTTTAAATGGTAATGTGGGCGGTCAGCCAGATCTGGTTCAGCCCGTGGGCCACGGTAAACGAGAAGTCCACCAGACACACGGAGGGCCGTTCCGGGTCCACGCTCACCCGCACGCTGTCATAGCCGGTAATGATTTCCCGGCTGAGCTTATTTTCCAAGGTCAGCACCACCTGGGAGCGGATCGCACCCCGGCTCTGCTCGGTGTTTTTGCTGCGCTGGAAGCGGCTGCGCAGCGCGCCCCGCACGGCGGGGATCACGTCGTCCACGATCAGGATGGTGGACAGATCTCTCCAGGTCAAATCCTCTTCCTGACCGGTTTTCGTCCGGGTAGTCACGCCCCGCACCACAGAGATCTCACCGCCCACGCTTTCCACCGGGGTCACGCCCCCCTGAATCAGCAGATCGATCTCATTGTCGTTGTAGTTCGCGCTCACGCCGTACAGCCCGAACAGGGCCGCGCCGCTCAGAGGCAGCGCGGGGTCGCTCTCCGCGGCGATCGCCCCGGCGATGGCCGCAGCCAGCCGCACCCCATCCAGCGCCGTCCCCTTGTCATCCACCGCGCCGGGGGCGGCCAGCACCATCCGCTCACTGTTCAGAGCTTTTGCCCGTGCCGCCAGGGCGGCGACCGCCTCGTTTCTCCCTCCGCCGACGACCGCGATGCGTTCCCGCCGCAGGGCGCTTGCACTCTCCACGCTGGTACGCAGGGCGGTGTGGACCTCTGCCTTTGTGGAGCCGCACACGATCACCGGCAGATTTTCCAGCTTTTCCAAAGTCTCGAACCCGGCAGTATACCCGTCCTCGTTTTCAATCGCCAGGGCGGCGACGCTTCCTGCGCCATTGCGCAAAATGATCCGAATCAGCTCGGTCAGCTCACCGGAGCCGAACAGGGCGGAGGCCTCCTCAAAGCTGGTCACAGTCTGGACCTTGCCCACGGCCTCCACACCGGCGCACACGCCCACCAGCCCCACGGCTTTCCGTCCGCCCCCACCGTTGACCACGGTGGAGGAGTTGTAGGAGGAGTACACCCCCGGCCGTTCATGGACTGTCATTTTCATACTTTCACATCCCCTCGAATTTCAAAATCCAAAAATGCCCCGCCGGGCTGGGTCACCGCGTACAGGTAGGCGGAGCAGACCGCCTCCACATTCCGGCGCAGCAGCCGTCCGCTGACATCGAACTCCGTCTCCCCACAGGACAGCTCCAGCAGCTTCAGGCCAGCGGGACCGTCCTCCTGAAAGGCCTCCAGCAGCAGGTCGAAAGCGTTCTGAATCGCATTCTCCCCCTCCAGGGGGTCCGCGTACAGGTCCAGCCCAAAGGTCAGCCGGGTTTTCCGGCCATAAAGCTCTTCCCACTCCTGGGTCTCCTCGTTCCAACGCTCGCCTAAATAATCCCGGAAGCCGGATGGCCCGGCCTCACAGTGCCGCAAGGCCACGGAGACCACAGCCCCGGAGATTTCCTCCCGTTCCTGCCGGGGCCAGGCCACCACAGTCTGGAGGCCCTGTCCGTTGAGAAACGCGCACATCCGCTCCCGGATTTTTTCCAAACCCATGCTCATGGCTCCACCTGGCCTTTCCGGTCCATGGGCCGAAGCACCCCCCACCAGTGGGAGGTATTTCCGGCAATCTGGATTGGGTGGGCGGACTGGATGGAGAACGCCCCCAGGGCGCATTCCACCCGACCACCCTTTCCGGCCTCCAGGGGAAGCCCTGGCTCCCCCAGATAGAGAAACCGGCTCTCACACCGTCCCCCCAAGGGGGAGGGCTCCAGCTGATGTTTGGTCTGCTCCAAAATCGGCTGAATCAAGGCCCGGCCAGACTGTCCCTCTCCATCCCGGCGGGCGAAAACGGTCACATCCAACCCATGCCGGCTCAGAATTGCCTGCCACTCCTGGGCCATCATACTATCTGTCATCCACGCACCCCCTGAAAACAAAATGTATCCCTGCGAAAGGGGGCCATCAGCGTCCAGGCCTGTTCCCGCAGGCCCTCGACGCTGCTGCCACCTTCTTTCCGAATGGTCAAATCCCCCGCGGTAAAGGAGGACACCCCCGCCTCATTGCGGCTGGTCTCCAGCCCGGCTAAAGCTAACCAGGCGGCGGCGATCACGAAGGCGGAGCCGCAGTCCTGGGGGAGCTTGCCGGGCCTGAGCCAGCTCTCCACCTCCAGCCGGGCGGCCTGGCACAGGGGGAGCAGAATTTCTCTGTCTGCCCCCTGGCCGCACATCCGGCCGGCCAGCTCCAAAATCTCCTGCGTCAGCATAGCGGTCACGCCTTCGGGGCCAGCTGCAAGGCATGGGAGGCGTCGGAGAAGAGCTTGGCAAAGCCGCTGATGGTCGTGATGGCGGCGCGTTCCAGCTGCCGGTCGATGAGCTTGTCGTACTCCACGGTCACATCGCTGCCCTGGACCAGCTCCAGCGCGAACCGCCGGTCCAGGCCGATAATCATATCGTCGGGCACCGCGCCGCTGCGGAGCAAAGCCGCACCCATGGGGGTGGCCAGCTGGCCGGTCCCCTGGAAATTAAGCCCGGTCAGGGGATTCTGGAACTCCTGGAGCTTGAGGAGCTTGACCATCATAGGACCGCTCACCAGCATCGTGTTCAGAACGTAGGGGTCAAACTTGGCCCAAAAGCCCACCAGATCGTCATAACTCAAGGCCTCTGCCGCGGCAGTCTGAGAGATTTCCGCAGGATTGTTGTTGCCGTCTCCCTGGAGCAGCACGCTGACCGCGTCGTCCAGGTGCATCCGGCTGATGTGCGCACCGATCTGCCGCAGGGCGACGCTGAACAGGTCCAGCTTCTGGTAGCGCACGGCCTCATAGGAGGCCACCAGCATTCTTCCGCGCTTACGCAGGCGCACCAAACTGTCCCGGACGCGGATAGTGGTGCTGGGAATCTGCGCGCCTTCCTCCACCTGATGCAGTTCTTTTTCGATACCACCGGCCTCTGTCGTGATGGAGCGGTAGTCCATCCCGTCGAACTGGGTCACAGCGGCGGTAAGCTGGGGAATAAGGTCGCCCTCTTCCATACCCTGCCGCACCGACCGCGCCACATATTCGGGGAACAGCACCGCAGAGTCGGAGGTCCGGAAAAACTTCTCCACCGCGTCGGAGGCGGAGCCTTTTACTTTGATGTCGAAGCGCTTGAGCTGCCGCTGAAACGCGTCCAGTCCTTCCAGCGCGGAGCCTTTATACTGCTCCGAGGGGTCCTGGCTCTCCAGCACCTGACTGAAGGACCGTCCAGCCTGCTGATACATTCCTTTTTCCAGCTTCAAATTGTCAAACCGATAAGCCATATATCACATTCTCCTTCCCAAATAAACCATCACAGAAGCGCCACAAGCAGCGATTCCGCCTCGTCCACGTGAATCACGGTGCAGGCCGTCCCGGACTGGGCGGTTTTCACACCGCCCTTGCCGTCCGCCGCCAGCACAGCGGCGCCCACAGCCGGGGCCTCTCCGGAGTAGGGCAAGGACAAAAAGCCCTTCACCTGCACCCCGGCGAAGCCGCACTCGCAGGACAGAGCCGCGCCGCAAAAAGCCTCTCCGTCCCCGCAGGCATCTACCGTACTGTTGCCGCTGATTTTGACCACCTGACCGGGGACCACGTCCTCACCGGCAAAGAAGGTGGCCGCGATCTCGCCAATACCGCCAAAGGAAACCTTATTCATAAAAAATCCTCCTCTCAAAAACTCAAATCAGGAATGCCGCGTCGCCGTCCTGGCTGGCGGGGCGGCCCTCTCCGTACTCCAGCTGGGTGTGCAGGGGATAGCGCTTTCCGGCGGCTTTCTCATAGCCCCGCCGCATAGCCAGCAGCTCCTCTTCTCCCAGCTTTTGTACAATGGTCCGCAAAGTCCCGGCGTCCATACTCTTGTCCGCCAGAGCGCCCAGGCGGATCACGTCGCCCCGGAGCTGTTCCAGGTATTTTTTACCCAGCCGGGCCAACTCGCCGGAGCTGCCGGAATTCCCGGAGCCGAAATGCTTCTGCATGACCCCGGCGTTGGGCTGGGAGGGCACGGCCACGAAGGAAAACTCATATGCGTCGGCCGCGTCCAGCAGCTCCGCGAAGCACAGCAGACCGTCATACTCCCGGCCCTTTTCGTGGGGGCACTGGGCGATGTCCTGGCCGCAGATGGAGCAGACGGCCCGCCGCACCGAGCAGCCCACGCTGACCTCCCGTTTGATGCCGCCCTCGATTTCCGCAATCAAATCCTGGCAGCCCGGCGTGCGCAGCATGTAGGCGTACCCTTTCAAATAGCAGTAGGTGTCCCCCGCCGCGGTCAGCACGCCGTCCTCCTGCACGATCTGGGTCCGGTAAATCCGGGCCGCCTGCCCTTTGGCGGACCAATCGTGGTCAAAAATACCGCTTTTGCCCAAAAACATAGGGGCCAGCTCCTCCAGCGTCTGCAAGGGGAAGCGCTCCCCGTCCCGGTCCACCTGGTTGTCACACAGGCGCACGCCGAAGGTATATACTTCTTCAGCGGCCAGCGTTCTTTGACTAAGCTGATTAATCAGGGCCAGTTCCTCCAGGGACGGCTGACCCGATGTGCCCGCCTGGGGCGATTTCCGAATATTCATGTAGTTCCTCCTTCCAATTGTTGGGCCTGGGCCTGGTAGAGCCGGGCCTTAGCCTCTTCCACGATGTCCTGCAAATTGATATCCTCCCAGTCCACACAGACCCGGCTGTCGCAGCCGTGCAGACGCAGCCAAAGCTCACAGACCCGTTCCACCACAGGCTCCAGCCCCCGGCGGATGGCGGTGATCTCGCTGGTCATCAAATCGGCCTGCTGGGCGCTCATCCGCTCGGTAGAGGACCAGGACAGCCCCAGCAGAAAGGGCGGGATGCCGGTCCGGGCAATGAGCTGCTCCAAAATCTGCCGCACGGGGGTCTCACTGTCCAGGATTTGGTTATCCGCGCCGATTACTTTAATGTCCACATCTCCCACGGCGACGAAATCCCGCACAGCGCCTTGCCGGCCGGCCTGCATAGCGGCGCTCCACTCCTGGGCAATCTGCTGGCAGCGCTCCTGAGCGAAGCCCCGCTCATCCTCTCCGGGCCTGCAAATCACGGCGAAACGCACATTGCCCATCCGTTCCCAGTTCATGCCAGTGGCCTGATAGATTTTCAGCAGAATTTCCGTCAGGAAGGGCATAGACCGCAGCAGGGACACGCCATAGGGGTGTTCTGTTTCGGGCTGAAAGGGGGTGAACAGCAGCAGATCCTGCCAGGGCAAAGGTTCCGGATGTCCCCCGATGCCTCTGGCACACAGGGCAAAATCCAAGGGGGTCTCGCCTTCCCGGACGGCCACCTGCTCTGGCGGCGCGCATAGTACCGCCCGGATGTCCCGTCCATCGGGGGAGAGCACAATTTCCCCCACACCCCGTCCGCAGGTCAGCATACTGTCCAGATAACCGTCCAAAAAGGATTGAATGCCTCTCTGGCCCCGCCCGGTGTCCACCCGGCGCAAAAATTCCTCCAGCCCGGCCTGGGCGGCTTGCTCCCGGCACCGGACGCGCACGCCGCCGCACAGCCGTACCAGCTTCAGCACGGCGGCGTCCACAATGGGTACTGCTTCCCGGATGGCCCGGTAGAGCCGCAGCTCCCCTTCGTTCAGGGGTGCGTACCCGTCCAGCATACGGAAGGGGTGCTGTCCGCTCTCCCGCAGCTGCACCGCGGCGCTCTGGGAGTCACCGTCCGGTTTTCGTTTTTTTTCCAACCATCTAAGTCTCAAAAGCTGCTCCTTTCTACGCACCCGGCGAAAAACGCACCTTCCCGGCCCGCCACAGTGGCGGCGAAGTAGCGCATCTCGTCCATAGCGTGGTCATCGGCCTTACACACCCTGTCCTGCCCATCCTCCCCCTGGGCCCACCGATACAGGCCCAGCTCCCGCAGCGTATCCCCGCACCCTCTGCAAATGACCAGCTTCCCGCTTTTCAGCAGTTGGGCGGTTGTTCGGATGCCGGAGATCACATCATTCACAGCCTTCCGGACTCTCCAGCCCCGCCGCCGCAGCTCCAGCATAAAGCTGGCCGCGGACGGGTCCACAATGACGGCCTGAATTTCCCGGCCGCCCGCCAGGCGTTCCAGGTCCGCGGCGTATTCCTGATCGGTTTTCTGCCGCCGGTGGATTTTGGAGTCATAATAAAACTCCGCCGTTCGGTACCAAACGCCGCGCCTGAGTCCCCACAGTCCCATGGAGGTGGGATTCACGGTCCCATAGTCGCAGGAGATGTACCACCGCTCCATGGCGTTCTCGGCATCCTCCGGAACGTCCTGAAGCATACTGTCGTCGAAGAAGTCATAGACTAGACCCTGGGCGGTTGTCCACTCTCCCAGCACGAACCGCCGGTAGAAGGCCCCTTCAAACATGCGCTCATAGCGCTCCCGCACGGCCTGGGACAGCCCTGGGTTGTCGTCCATGGTAAAGTGGAGGTGCAACGCGTTGCGTTCTTCTGCTTTTTGAATCCACTCCCTGTAGAACCAGTGCCCCGGCGACTCCGGGTTGCAGGAGAACCAGAGCCGGCTTCCGGGCACGGAGCAGCGGGCGCAGGCCTGTTCCACGAAGGAGCGGGGCATCAAAGCGACCTCATCCAGCAGGCACCCGGCCAGCGTCATGCCCTGAATCAGGGCGGCGGAGCCCTCGTCCTTACCGCCGAAGAGGTAGAAGGTATTTTTCCGGCCTCCGCTCTCCAGGGTAAAGAGGTTTTTGGTTTTCTGCTCCTCACAGACGAACCCCAGCTCTTCCAGCAAAGGAAGCAATTCCTGAACCAGGTTCCGGCGCACGGACACGATGGTCTTACCGCACAAAGCGAAGCTTTTGTGGTGAAAGCCGCGCATGGCCCAGTAGAGGAAGGACAGCCCGGTACACAGGGTCTTGCCGGACCGGACGGCGCCGTCGCAGATGATCGCGTCAAAATCCCCATCGGGGGAGCCGGGCTGCCACCAGCGCAGCACCCGCCACTGTTTCGGGGAAAAGTACAAGCTTCTATCCCTCCTTTGTCAGCTGGAAGAAGGACTCCGCGGGGTCCAGTCTGGACTCACCGGGGAGCCGTTCCAGCAGCTGCCGGGCGACCTCCAGCCGGTCGATGAATTTCAGCTCCACCACGCCGTTGGCGCTCCGTTTAAATTCTTTCAAGGCGGTCAGATCCAGCCCGTCGATCCGCTCGGTCTCCTCCTCCTGAAGGTAAGCCAGCTTGACCGCGTCATTGACGGGGGCCTGCATCAGCCGCAAGATTTGCCGCAGCAGACGTTCCCGCCGCTGTTTTTCTTTCTCATCCAAATGAAACCACTCCTCACCCTTAGCGGGCAGGGGGCAAAAGGTGTACGTTTGCGTACACCTAAGAAAAAATTTCGCAAAAAATTTTTTGGAAAATTTTCAAGCTGGCGTAACGTGTATATCCAAGCCCATCTCTCCACATCCTGACTATGCACATAAAAAACTGGTCTTTTTGGAGGGACTTTCTATGAAACGCATCGTATCCCTGGCGCTGACGCTCAGTCTGTGCTTACCGGCGGCGTGGGCCGCCCCGGAGCAGCTTCCGGCGGTAGATTTGGTGTCCAGCTCTGCCGTACTGATGGAGAAGGAGACGGGCCAGCTTTTGTACGAGAAGGAGGCGCACCAGCGCATGGAGCCTGCCAGCGTCACCAAGATCATGACGCTGCTGCTGATTATGGAGGCGCTGGACGCCGGACGCATCCGCCGGGAGGACCCTGTGACGATCTCATCCACGGCGGCGGGCATGGGCGGCTCCCAGGTCTATTTAGAGGAAGGGGAGCAAATGAGCGCCGGCGAGCTGATCAAATGTATCACCGTTGTCTCCGGCAACGACGCGGCGGTGGCGATGGCGGAGCATCTGGCGGGCAGCGAGACGGCCTTCGTAGCGCAGATGAACCAGCGGGCCCAGGAGCTTGGGATGGCGGATACCACCTTTATCAACTGCACGGGCTTACCGGCCCAGGGCCATCTCACCAGCGCACACGACATTGCGCTGATGGCGCGGGAGCTGATCTTAAAGCATCCCGGCATCCGGGAGTACACCACGATCTGGATGGACTCCATCCGGGACGGGGAATTCGGCCTGACCAACACCAACCGGCTGATCCGGTTCTATAACGGGGCCACTGGCCTGAAAACGGGCTATACAGATACCGCCCAATACTGCATGGCGGCGACGGCGGAGCGGGACGGCATGGAGCTGATCGCGGTGGTGATGAAAGCGCCTACTTCCCCCCAGCGGTTTGACGATGCCAAGGCGCTGTTGGACCAGGGCTTTGCCTCGTACACCCTCACCAACGTCTACCCGGACGCCCCTCTGGCGGCCATCCCAGTCCTGCTGGGGGACTGCGCGCAGGTCCAGCCCCAGCTGGAGCGGGACTGCCGGCTGCTGGTGCGGCGCGGGGAGGAGTCGGCCGTCACCACCCAGGTCGAGCTGCCTGCGGACCTGGAGGCGCCTGTGGAGCAGGGCCAGCGTCTGGGAGAGCTGACCGTTTATGTAAACGGGGAGCTGCGGGATACCATCCCCATCGTCTCCGCCCAAGGGGCGCAGCGGCTGACAGCGCCTGGAATTTTTTCCAGACTGCTGCGGGAGCTGTTCATGGCGGGCTGAAGCAGTGAGGCCCAAAATGGCTCAAAAAGTTCGGACAAAGGCCCAAAAGCCTCCTGTCCGAATTACATAAAGCAAAGGAAAAGTTCATTGCTGCATCCCGCGTTTCTATGCCGCATTTTGTCAACTAACCAGACTGTGCGCCTTCCCCCTCACGGGGGAAGGTGGTACGGCGAAGCCGTGACGGATGAGGGTGACGCCCAAGGGCTGCGCTGCCTGACAAATCAAACTTTTTATTTCCTTTTTACTTGACTGGACTGCGTCTGTGTTGTATAATTTACCTAAATATATTCAGGCTGCTTCCCAGCCGTTTATGTTGATTTGCCCATTTTGCGAAAAAACTGTTCCGAAACGAGGTGTTTTGATTGGCAAAAACTGACTTTACCCTGTCTTCCTATGATCTCTTTCTGGAATTGGAGGCTTTCAGCGAAGGGCGAAGCTGTCACGCGTGGCGCTGCTTTGGCTCCCATCCCGCCCAGCAAGACGGCGTGGACGGCTATCGGTTCCGGGTCTGGGCGCCAAATGCCAAGCAGGTGTGTGTTTACGGCTCCTTTAACGGCTGGGACCCGAACGCCCATCCTCTGAAGCTTCTGGAGGGCGGCATCTGGGAGGGATTCATTCCCGGACTCCAGCAGTACGACTCCTACTTGTACGCCGTTCACCACGAGGACGGCAGCTTCACCGGAAAGGTAGACCCCTACGGCTTCCACAGTGAGACCCGTCCCAACGTAGCCTCCAAGGTTTACGATCTGTCGGGCTACCAGTGGGGAGATCAGGGCTGGCTGGACTACCGGGCGAAAACGCCCCTGTACCGCCGGCCCATGAACATCTACGAGTGCCATTTAGGCTCCTGGCGGCGCACCGGCGAGGGGGAGTTCCTCAGCTACCGGGATATCGCGTCCTACCTGGCCCCATACGTCAAGGAGATGGGCTTCACCCATGTGGAGCTGCTCCCTGTCACGGAGCATCCTCTGGATGCCTCCTGGGGCTACCAGTGTACGGGCTACTATGCCGCCACCAGCCGCTTTGGTACGCCTCACGACCTGAAGTATCTCATCGACCAGCTTCACCAGGCGGGCATCGGGGTCATTCTGGACTGGGTGCCGGCCCACTTCCCCCGCGACGCGTTCGGCCTCTACAATTTCGACGGCGGCCCCACCTACGAGTACGCCGACCCCCGGAAGGGAGAACATGCGGACTGGGGCACCAACGTCTTTGACCTGGGCCGGAACGAGGTGCGCTCGTTCCTGTTCTCGTCGGCGATGTTCTGGCTGGAGGAGTACCACATTGACGGCCTGCGGGTAGATGCGGTGTCCTCCATGCTCTATCTGGACTACGGCCGTCAGGACGGGGAGTGGATGCCCAACATTCATGGCGGCAAGGAGAATCTGGAGGCCATCGAATTTTTCCAGAAGCTGAACACCGTGATTTTTGCGGCCCACCCGGACGTGCTGATGGTAGCGGAGGAATCCACCGCCTGGCCCAAGGTGACCAAGCCTGTGGACGAGGGCGGCTTAGGCTTCAATTTCAAGTGGAACATGGGCTGGATGAACGACATCTGCCACTATATCAAGCTGGACCCCTATTTCCGGCAGTACAACCACCGGGACATCACGTTCTCCCTGGTCTACGCTTTCTCGGAGAACTATATCCTGCCGCTGTCTCACGACGAGGTAGTCCACATGAAGGGGTCTTTCTTTGGAAAGATGCCGGGGGACAACCCTCTGAAATTTGCGGGCGTGCGGGCGTTCTACACCTACATGCTCACCCACCCAGGCAAGAAGCTGACCTTCATGGGTGCGGAGCTGGGCCAGTGGAACGAGTGGCACTATGAGTACTCTCTGGACTGGCACCTGCTGCAATACGCGCCCCACCGGCTCACCCAGGACTTTTTCAAGGCGGCCAACGCCTTCTACCTGGAAAATGCCCCTCTCTGGGAGCAGGACGACTCCTGGAGCGGCTTCCAGTGGCTGTGCGCGGACGACGAGCAGGCCAATACCGTCGCGTTCCTGCGCTGGGACCGGCAGGGCGAGGCCCTGGTGGTACTGTGCAACTTCTCTCCCATCCACCGGGAGGGCTATCAGGTAGGCGTACCCTTCCACGGCGTATGGACGCCCATCTTCAATACAGACTCTCCCCAGTTCGGGGGCGAGGGCTTAGGGGATACGAAGCCCATCGAGTCCGAGCGCATTCCCTGCCATGAGCAGAAGCAGTCCATGGCAGTCGATCTGCCTCCCATGTCCGCGATGGTCTACCGGTGCAGCGCCCGCTTCCCGGAGGAGGCCCCGGAAGAGACCCCGGAGGAGAAAGAAACGGCCCAGCCTGCCAAGGCGGGAAGGACCAGAAAAACGGCAAAGAAGACAGCGAAATCCGCAAAGCCTGCGAAAAAGAGCAGAACCAAAAAACAGTAGAGGTGAATTGATATGAAAAAGGAATGTGTGGCCATGCTGCTGGCCGGCGGCCAGGGCAGCCGGCTGTACGCGCTGACCAGTCACGTGGCCAAGCCCGCGGTTCCCTTCGGCGGCAAGTACCGCATCATCGACTTCCCCCTGTCCAACTGCATCAATTCCGGCATTGACACGGTGGGCATTTTGACCCAGTACCGCCCCCTGGAGCTGAACAGCTATGTCGGCTCCGGCCAGCCCTGGGACCTGGACCGGTCTGACGGCGGCGTCCACATCCTGCCTCCCTACCAGCGGGAGGGGGAGCAGGGCACCTGGTACAAGGGTACGGCCAATGCCATTTACCAGAACATCGGCTTCCTGGACCTGTATGACCCGGAGTACGTGGTGGTGCTGTCCGGCGACCACATCTACAAGATGGACTATGCGGACATGCTGGCGTTCCATAAAAAGTGCGGCGCGGCCTGCACGATCTCCGTGCTGGAGGTCACCATGGAGGAGGCCAAGCGCTTTGGCATCATGAACGTGGACGAGAACGACCAGGTTTATGAATTTGAGGAGAAGCCCCCCCAGCCCAAGAGCAATCTGGCGTCCATGGGCATTTACATTTTCACCTGGTCCAAGCTGCGCCAGCAGTTGATCGATGACGAGGCGGACCCCAATTCCTCCAATGATTTTGGTAAAAATATCATTCCCAACATGCTCAACGCAGGAGAAAAGCTGATGGCCTACCGGTTCCACGGCTACTGGAAGGATGTGGGCACTATCAGCTCCTTGTGGGATGCCAACATGGATATGCTGGCCCCCCGCGGCAGCGGCATCGACCTGTACGATACCAGCTGGCCCATCTATGCCCGTACGCCGATCCGTCCGCCCCACATCACGGGGGAGCACGCGGTCATTTCCCACTCCTCGGTCACCAGCGGCTGCCGGGTAGACGGCCGGGTCGAGAACTCGGTGCTGTTCCACTCCGTCACGATAGAGGAGGGCGCCCAGGTAGATTACTCCATCATCATGCCCGGCGCGGTGGTCAAGGCGGGGGCGAAGGTCTCCTACGCCATCGTGGCGGAGAACGTGGTGGTGGAAGCGGGCGCGCAGATTGGCGCACCCCCGGATGGAAGTCCTGAGTGGGGGATTGCCGTTGTGGCGGCAGACCTGACCATCGGCGGCGGAGCGGTCGTGTCTCCCAACGCCATGGTCCGTGAAAACGTGAAAGGAGGTGAGCGGGTATGAAAGACCTGCACGGAATTTTGTTCGCCTACCGCTCCCACACAAACTTAGGTGAACTGACCCGTCCCCGCAACACCTGCTCTCTGCCCTTTGGCGGACGCTACCGTCTGATCGACTTCATGCTGTCCAACTACGTCAACGCGGGCATCACCGACGTAGGCCTGATCGTCCACCAGAGCTACCAGTCTCTTCTGGACCACGTAGGCTCCGGCAAGGACTGGGACCTGAGCCGCAAGCACGGCGGCCTGCGCATCCTGCCCCCCTTCGGCTACGCGGAGAAGAACTATGGCGAGTACCGCGGCAACATGGAAGCCCTCACCGGCGTGCAGTCCTACCTGAAGAATATCCGCCAGGACTACGTGATCCTGGCCTGGGGCGACATTGCCATCAACCTGGACGTATCCGCCATGTTCCAGCAGCATCTGGAGAGCGGCGCGGATATCACCGTAGTGTGTTCGCCGGAGCATTGCAGCTCCCCCCGCAGCTGCGACTATTTGACGCTGGACCCGGACGGCCGTGTGAACGACCTGGCGAGCCATCCCACGGTGGTGAACCAGGAACTGGAGTCTCTGGAGATTTACGTGATGTCCAAGCAGCTTTTGCTGGACATGGTGGAGTACTGCTCCGCGCATAATATCTACAATTTCAGCCGCGGTGTGCTTCAGCCCCGCATTGACACGCTGAACATCCGGCCCTATGTCCATCCCGGCCATATTGCCCGGTTCAGCTCGGTCAACGACTATTTCGACCAGTCCGTGAAGCTGATCGACCCGAAGGTGCAGGCGGACCTGTTCAACCCCGCCCGTCCCATCCGGACCAAGGACCAGTCCACCCCCGCCACTTACTACGGACCCAACGGTGTGTCTCTGCACTCCATGGTAGCGGACGGCTGCTACATTGAGGGCAAGGTAGAGAATTCCGTCCTGGGCCGGGGCGTGGTCGTGGAGGCCGGGGCCACGGTGAGCAACAGCGTGCTGATGCAGGGCACAGTTGTCCGGGCCGGCGCGTCTTTGTCCTATGTGATTGCGGACAAGGATGTGCAGATCAACCAGGACCGTTCTCTGATGGGCCATATTACCTATCCTCTGGCCATTGCCAAGGGGTCCATTGTCTAATCTATCGAAGCGTGAATAATAGAAGCGAGGATTGAACTAACATGAAAATTCTCTTTGCCTCCTCTGAGGTTGCCCCTTTCATCAAGACCGGCGGTCTGGCCGACGTAGCTGGCTCTCTGCCCCCTGCCCTTGCGGCGGCGGGGCATGAGGTCAAGGTCATTCTCCCTCTCTACGAGGGCATTGGCGAGAACTGGCGTTCTCAGATGACTTTCCTGAAGTACTTTAATGTTACCCTGGCCTGGCGGCAGGTCTACTGCGGCATCTTTGAGATCGTGCAGAATGACGTGACCTACTGGTTTGTGGATAATGAGTACTACTTCAAGCGCTGGCAGCTGTACGGACATTTTGATGACTGCGAGCGGTACGCATATTTCTCCCGTGCGGTGCTGGAGGCCTGCGGGCACCTGAACTTCTCTCCTGACGTTGTGCATTGCAACGACTGGCAGACAGCGCTGGTTCCCATCTATCTCCTGGAGGAGCGCAGCCGGACTCATCAGCTGGCGAATACCAAGTCTGTGTATACCATTCACAATATCGAGTACCAGGGCCGCTACGGCTCCCAGGTGCTGGAGGACGTGATTGGTCTGAACCCCGGCTATCTCAGCGAGACGATGCTGGGCTATTACAAGGACGTCAACCTGATGAAGGGCGCCATCATGGCCTCCAACTTCGTCACGACAGTTTCGCCCAGCTACGCCCAGGAGCTGCGCATCCCCTTCTACGCCCACGGCCTGCATGGAGTCATCAGCCAGCAGAGCGGCAAGGTAGAGGGCATTTTGAACGGCATTGACGCGCAGCTTTACGACCCTGCCACGCTCACGGGCATCGAGTCCAACTTCACGCCCAAGACGGTGACGCAGGGCAAGGCCAAGTGCAAGGCGGCGCTCCAGCGTGCGGTGGGTCTGAACGAGGACCCCAACGTGCCCATTATTGGCTGTATCTCCCGTCTGGTGGGACATAAGGGCTTCTCCCTGGTGACTGACGCGCTGCATCGCATTATGGAAATGAACGTGCAGATGGTGGTTCTGGGCACTGGCGATTGGCAGTACGAGGCGGCGTTCCGGGACGCGCAGAATCAGTATCCGGGCCGGTTCTCGGCGCAGCTGGCCTACTCCGCGCCGCTGTCTAATATGATTTACGCCGGTGCGGACCTGTTCCTGATGCCGTCCATTTCGGAGCCTTGCGGTCTGAGCCAGATGATCGCCATGCGGTTTGGCACAGTGCCCATCGTCCGTGAGACGGGCGGCTTGAAGGACACGGTATTCCCCTACAACAAGTTCACTGGCGAGGGCCGGGGCTTCACGTTTGCGGATATCAACGCGAACGATATGCTCTGGGTCATTCGTGAGGCGGTGGATTTGTACTTCAATAATAAGGAGGCCTGGAAGCAGCTCCAGATGGAGGGCATGACGGCCGACTTTACGTGGAACAGCTCCGCACAGCAGTACTTAGATATTTACCAGCGCATTTGCGGCTGAGTTCTGAGAAAAGCAAAAAAGCATCCTGCTCCTTTTGGGGGCAGGATGCTTTTTTCACTCTTATCCGTCAGGGGATTAACTGTTCCGGTTTTGGTTCTGCATGAAGATAATGTTTTGCAGGATTAATTCTTTCTGGGATTTAGAGAGGGAGCGAAAGTTTTCGATCAATTTTCGCTCTGTGTTGTTAAGGGAGAGCGGGCGTTCGGGGGATTTAGCCAGGTCAAACAGGTAATCGGTGGTGACGTTCAGTTCAACGGCAATTTTCCGAATAACATCCAGGGGAATCTTATTTCGTTCACGCATGTACCCATTCAATGTTGAAATAGGAATTTCCAATCGCTTGGCAAGAGCGGTTTGGGTGATATCTTGATCTTCGATGAGATCATATATTTTCGTTACAATTTCAAAGTCCAACAAAACTCACCTCAAACTCATTTTCTCTATTTTGAGGATTGTTTTGTTATTTTTACTCAAATTGAGGAAATTCTTTATGTATTCTACAGATTTCGACAACTTTCATGCTTGATTTAGGTAAGAGTTTTGTGTATAATACCACCATACTCTTCTCCTTCTTTTCCCCCTCATCCGTCACGCTTCGCGTGCCACCTTCCCCCGCCAGGGGGGAAGGCTTATCGGAGCGGCTACCGATACTACTGTGCAGTTGTGTGAGTGCCAGTGTACGAGCCTACCCCCTTAACAGAGGAGTGAACTGTGGGACCCGCCCCCCTGGGCGGGTCATTTCCCACAGACTCCCGCTCACCACCAAAGCCTTCCCCCTCACGGGGGAAGGTGGCACCGCCGAAGGCGGTGACGGATGAGGGTGAACCCCCCCCCCAGGTCCGCACAGTATCCCAACTCAAAAGTGCGCCCCCAAGAAATCATAACTACTCCGCAGTCCCGCATCCGCCAGTGTCCACACCTACAGAGAAGTGAACTGTGGGACCCGACCCCCTGGGCGGGTCATTCTCCACAGACTCCCGTCCACCACCCAAGCCTACCCCCTCACGGGAGAAGGAGGGTGCCCCCCCGCAAAAAAAGAACGCCGCCTGACGGCGGCGTTCCACGCTGGGGAAATCAATAAAAAGGAGCAAATTACTTATGATCCACGCTGTACATATGCTTGACCAGCTCCAGCACCTTGTTGGAGTAGCCGATCTCGTTGTCGTACCAGCTGACGACCTTCACGAAGGTGTCGGTCAGAGCGATGCCGGCGTCGGCGTCGAAGATAGAGGTGTGGGTGTCGCCCAGGAAGTCACTGGAAACAACGGCCTCGTCGGTGTAACCCAGAACGCCCTTCAGCTCACCCTCGGAGGCGGCCTTCATGGCGGCGCAGATCTCCTCGTACTTGGCGGGCTTGGCCAGGTTCACAGTCAGGTCCACCACGGACACGTCCAGGGTGGGCACACGCATGGACATACCGGTCAGCTTGCCGTTCAGCTCAGGAATGACCTTGCCCACAGCCTTGGCAGCGCCGGTGGAGGAGGGAATGATGTTGCCGGTAGCCGCACGTCCGCCGCGCCAGTCCTTCAGGGAGGGGCCGTCAACGGTCTTCTGGGTAGCGGTGACGGAGTGAACGGTGGTCATCAGGCCGTCGGTGATGCCCCAGTTGTCGTTGAGGACCTTCGCGATGGGAGCCAGGCAGTTGGTGGTGCAGGAGGCGTTGGACACGAAGTTCATGTCGGTGGTGTACTTGTCCAGGTTCACGCCGGTGACGAACATGGGGGTAGCGTCCTTGGAGGGGGCGGACATAACGACCTTCTTGGCGCCCGCGTCCAGGTGGCCCTGGGCCTTCTCCTGGGTCAGGAACAGGCCGGTGGACTCCACCACGTACTCCGCCTCGATCTTACCCCAGGGGATATCGGCGGGGTTGCGCTCTGCGAAAATGGGAATTTCCTTGCCGTTGACCACGATGGCGTTCTCGGTGGAGCTGATCTCAGCGTCGCACTTGCCGTGCATGGTGTCGTACTTCAGCATATAGGCCAGGTACTCGGCCGGGCACAGGTCGTTGATGCCCACGATCTCGATTTCGGGGAAGTTCAGGCTGGCGCGGAACACCATACGACCGATACGGCCAAACCCGTTGATGCCAACTTTAATGCTCATGTGAAGGACTCCTTTACGTTCAAATTTGATCGTACTTATTATATCCCGATTTTTACCGGTTTGCATAGTGGCTATTTCGCCAGTTTTATAAAAATTTTCCGCCCAATTTTCGCCATTCAGCCCGTTCGACATTTTTTAACAAATATCGCCGCTTTCCTCTTGTAGCGATTGGAGATTTTTGATATACTGAATTTTAACTGTTAAGGGCGAGGTGTGTTTTGCGTATGCTATAGCACAACGGAATTTTTGCCGGGAGGTAGACGTCAAATGAATCAAACAGATTTGACTTTGGAGCGCATGTCTGAGCCTGCCTTTTTCGTATCGGAAGATTTAGTCCGGGATACCAGTCCCAGCGCACGCTATTTTCTGCCGGAGCTGCGGCTTGGGGAGCCGGTCCCCAGCTACCTGGATATTACCGAACCCCACGGGGAGTTCACCCGCGGCACGCTGGAATACTGCTACCATAGAATTGACGGGGAAGGCGGGGCCACGGTGCTGTTCTGGCCCAAAATCCAGCAGTCGCTGACCGGCTGGCAGCTGGAGGGGGTCATTCGGGAGATGCGGGAGCTGCTCAGTTCCATGATGCTCTCCCGCAAGGAGGCGGGGGGGAGCTTCCGCCGGTCGTTCTGCCAGATGTTCCGGCTGGTGGACCACATGGATTTTCTCTACAAGGCCAGCCGGAACGGCGCGATCCCCTTCCGGCCTGTCACGATGGACTTAGCGGGCCTGCTCCGCCGGAGCTTTCAGGAGGTCTACCCCCTGCTTCGGGAGGCGGGGGTGGAGGCCGTGCTGGATTCCTGCCCCTCTCTGCTGATTCCGGGGGATGAGCTGCTGTTGAATCAGATGTTTTTCGGACTGCTCTCCAACGGGGCCAAGGCGGCGCAGCAGGGCGACGGACAGTTATTTATACGCCTGCGCTCCTTGGGGAGCGCAGCGATGCTGAATTTTTCCAATATGGACAGCGTGGGGGCGGAGGAACGGATGCTGTCTCTGGTGGAGGACCGGTGTGTGGACGATACGCCTCTGCCGGGAGACGGGGCGGGCATGGGCTATGCCATCATCAAGCACATTGCCCATCTTCACGGCGGAACGGTGCTGCATGTCCGGGAGGAGGAAAATTTGGTCATCAGCGCGAGTCTGCCCACGGGTCCTTTGGACACCTGGCTGGGCGTGTGCGGTCCGCGCATTGAGACGGGCGGCGGCTTCCCTCTGGCGGCGGTGGAGCTGTCCGACGTACTGCCCTCTTCGCTGTACGAGCTGGAGGATTTTTTGGATTAAATAAAATAGAGTTTGGCAAAATGTCCCTCAGCTGCATAGGATGGAGCAGCCTGAATCATTGGAGGGATGTTTTGCCTATGGCTGCTTATGATGAATATACACCCGTGATCCCCCTGCCCAACCCTGGGGAGGGGGGGCCGGTCTACCCCGGCGACGATATGGACACAGACCCCGGCGGAACGCCGGTGATCCCCCTGCCCAACCCCGGCGAGGGCGGACCGGTCTATCCGGGGCCGGACTACCCAGACTACCCGGACTTTCCCGTCTACCCGTCCCCGCCCAACCGCCCGTCCGGCCGGGGGAGAGTTCGCTTTCTCCATGCCGCCTACGGCTACCGGCCGTTCCGGATTGCCGTAAGCAACCGCCGGCTGGTGAACGGCCTGCGTTATGGCGGCATCTCCGGCTACAGCCAGGTGGCCGCCGGTTACCAGACGGTGACGGTCAGCGGCACCAACGGGTACATCTATCTGCAAAAGACCATGCCGTTCCCGGCGGGGTCTTTGAGTACCATTGCCGTGATCAACACCGCCGGCGGCATGGACCTGCTGCAAATCACGGACAGCTGCTGTCCGCCCCGCAGCGGAATGGGGGCATTCCGGGTGAGCAACCTGGCCCGGAACAGCGGCCCTATGGATGTGCTTTTGGGGGACGGACGGGTGGTTTATGCGGATGTGCGCTTCAAGGAGACCACGGCCTATAAAGAAATCCGTCCCGGAGAGTACCAATTCCTGTTCGCGTCCACCAACCAGGGGGCCATGCCGGCCTGGATGGACATTGAGACGCTGGACTCCGCGTGGCTGGACACGGAGCCGCCCTTCCAGACAGCAGCGCGGCAGTATGTAAACGTATCCGCCCGGACCAACTATACGGTGTTCCTGCTCAGTGCCGGAAACCAGCGCAACCAGATACAAACCCTGCTCATTCAGGACCGGTAAAAAAATGCCGCCTTTTTTAAGGCGGCATTTTTGCGCGGCTCACCACAGATGGTCTACCTCGGTCCCTGTGTAATACCAGGTCAGAATATCCCGGAAGCCGCGTCCCTCCTTGGCCATCGCGTTGGCGCCGTACTGGCTCATGCCGACCCCATGTCCGTAGCCGGTCACGTCAAAGACGAAATGCTCCCCGTCCCATTTCACCTGGAAGCAGGCGGAGCGCAGGGCGAATGCGTTGCGGACCTCCCCGCCGGAGACGGAGACCCCGCCCAGCTTCAGCCCGGACACCACTCCAGAGGCGGTATAGCTCACATCCTGGAGCCATGTTTCCGGCCCGCCGGAGAAGTCCGCGCCGGGCCAGACGGCCAGCGCCTGGGCCTTCAGGTCGTCCGGGGCCAGGACCACCTGACTGTGGTAATTGGGGACCTCGTCGCCCTCCGGGCTGTCCACGCTTTTCAGGTAATCCACAGAGCTGCCCCACACCTCCACTGCGTCGGCGGTTTTCCCGGCGGCGGAGGAGAAAAAGACCGCCTGAATGGGGGAGCCCTGATACAGGACCCCCAGTCCGTCCGTCCCCTCCACGGCGTTCGTGATCTTGTCCGCGTAGAGCTGTGCGCTGAGGCCCCACCGCAGGAGCGCGTCGTCCCGGTCGGTGTAGGCCTGACAGCACCGGCTGTCGTCGCACAGGTCCGCGTCCGGATGCTTGCTCCCTCTGGCCTGGAGACCGGCGGCGTAGGTCCGGGCGGCGCAGGCCTGGGCTTTCAGGGCCTCCTCCTCAAAGGAGGCCGGCATCTCCGCCGCGACGACCCCCCAGAGGTAGGCGTCCATGGTCATTTCCTCCACCGTCCCGTCGGCCCGCTGGAGCCGCACAGGCCGTCCGCTGTCCCGCGAGGCGGTAATGGCGGCGGGGGTGCGGTCGATGGGCAGGGTGGCGGGGGGAAGCAGGGCCTCATCCTCCAGGGGAACAGGCCCGGCCCGGACCAGCAGCAGGGGCAGTAAAAACAGGACCGCCGCCAGGGCCAGTCCCAAGGTGGCGCAGCGTCGCTCACGGATTGGCATAAAAAAATCCCCCTCCCTTGCCAGCAGTATATGGCGGGAGGGGGCGTATTATGCCAAGGACTGCCGCTGCCGCCAGACCCGGTTCATTACAGCCCCCAGCAATAAAATGTTGCCGCACAGGTACAGCCACACCAGCAAAATAATGATGGAGGCCAGGGAGCCGTAAATCAGGGAGTAGCGGGAGGACAGGTCGATGAACCAGGAGAACAGCACGGAAAAGGCCACCAGGGCCAGGGCGGACAGCAGGGCGCAGAGCAGCAGCGTCTTGCCGTAGAATTTTTTCGGCACGCCCGCCCGGTACACGGCCAGCACCAGCACCAGCACGAAGCAGAACAGCAGCAGATAGCGCATCCACTGCCACAGACTGCCCAGGACCTTCAGGGGGAACAGCTCCACCAGCTTCCGGGGGAGGTGCTGTTCCAGCAGGGAGAAGAACCACTCCCCGGTAAAGATGACGATTACAGACAGATAAATAGTCAGCAGGAACAGCAGGGAGAGGAACACGCTGGCGGCCACCCGTTTGATGGGGTGGGGCGGGGGCGCGTCATAGAGCCGGTCCATGGTGTGCAGAAGGGTGCGCAGGCCCGCGGAGGCGGACAGCACCAGGGTGGACAGGCTGGCAATCAGCAAAGGGGGCGACTGGTTGACGGCGATGTAATCCAGGTAGTCCTGAATCACGGAGAGGGCCTGGTCTGGCAGAATCTGGTCCAGGGCCAGTACGATCTCCTCAAAATCCAGCTCCAGCAGGCCGATGCTGTAGTTGACGCACACCAGCAGGGGGAAGAGGGTCAGAACGAGGAAGTAGGACAGGGCGGCGGCGGTCTGTCCCACGCCCCGGCTGGAATAGAGGCTGACGGCCTCCAGCAGGAAGGAGACGGGGGGAAACGACAAAAGCTTTTTCAAGGCTCAGACATCCTCTGCCACCCGGCGGCTGATGGCACGGGCGGCCTGAACTCCGGAGGCGCCCGCCTGGGCGAGGCCGCGGGTAACGCCTGCCCCATCCCCGGCGGCAAAGAGGCCGGGCAGGGCAGTTTCCAGCTCTGGGGAGAGCTCCAGCCGGGACGAGTAGAATTTTACCTCCGCGCCGTAGAGAAGGGTGTCGTAATTGGCGGTGCCGGGGGCCAGCTTGTCCAGCTGATAGATCATTTCGATGATGTCGTCCAGCTGACGCTTAGGCAGGGCCAGGGACAGGTCTCCGGGCACGGCGGCGGTGAGGGTAGGCCGGACGAAGGACTTCCCCATCCGGTGGGCGTTGGTCCTCCGGCCGCCCACCAGATCTCCAAAGCGCTGGACCAGCACGCCGCCGGCCAGCATATTGGACAGGGAGGCCACATGCTTGCCGTAACGATAGGGTTCGTTGAAGGGGGAGGTGAAGCGGTTGCTGACCAGCAGGGCGAAGTTGGTGTTTTCGCTGCGGAGGGCGGGGTCGGCGTAGGAGTGGCCGTTGACGGTGTTGATGCCCTCCACATTTTCCGCGACCACATGGCCGTAGGGGTTCATGCAGAAGGTCCGGACCGAGTCGCCGTAGCGCTTGGTGCGGTAGACCAGCTTGGATTCGTATACCACGTCGGTGATGTGTTCAAAGACGGTGGCGGGCAGCTCCACCCGGACGCCGATGTCGATCTGGTTGTTGATGAGGGAGATGCCCAGGTCCTTGCACTGGTTGGAGAACCACTCGGCGCCGGAGCGGCCCGGCGCGGCAATGAGGCGCTTACAGGCGATCTCCTCTCCCTTGGCCAGGGTGAGCCGGAAGCCCTCCGGGGCCTGGGCGATGTGTTCCACGGCGGTGTTGAAACGGAATTCCAATTTATCCTTCAAGCCCTCATAAATATTGGTGAGGATGCGTAGATTATTCTCAGTACCCAAATGCTTGCAGCGGGCCTGGAGCAGGTGCAGGTCAAAGGCCAGCGCGCGGCGTTCCAGCTCACGGGCGGCAGGGGTCTCGGTGGAGTAGACCTCGGTGGTCGCGCCGTGGGCCACGTTGATGGAGTCTACATAGTCGATCAGCTCCATGACGGTTTTGGGGTCCATGAAGTCGGTGAGCCAGCCGCCGAACTGGGTGGTGAAGTTAAACTTGCCGTCGGAGAAGGCCCCCGCGCCGCCGAAGCCGCACATGGTATCGCACACGGGGCACTGGATGCAGGATGTAACTTTTCCGGCGACGATGGGGCAGTTGCGGTGGTAGATATCCCGGCCCTGGTCCAGGGCCAGCAGCTTCAGGCCTGGGTGGAGGCGGGAAAGCTCATAGGCGGCGAAGATACCGGCCTCCCCGCAGCCCAGGATGGCAACGTCGTAAACGGGATTGCTCATAAAGTACTCCTTTCGTACTGGTCGTACTGGCAGACTGTAATATGACGGATAAAAGAGTATCACATTTTTGGGGAAAATGCAATCGGGATTGGGGGTGATTTGAAAAGTGGTGCAGTATGCAGGGGCTTTATCCCCCCTCTACGCTGCAAATCAAAATCCAAAATTCGACAGCGCTTGCAATCTTTTGCCCTGTGTGCTATACTTTTCCCATCCAAACCCCGCCAAAACGACGAAGAGGAAGGATGCAAAACATGCGATATTGGAGACGGGCTGTTTGCGCAGCTCTTGCACTTGTACTCACCGCCCTGCTGATCCCGGCGTCCCTGGCCGACGGACGGAGCGGGTCCATCGGCAGTCTGCACCTGGACGCGGAGCAGCAGAACGTGTCCCGCAAGACTCTGGAGCTGGAGCTTTTTCAGGAAGCTCCGGTGCGCGGGTTCCGGTTCAACCGGGAGCTGCAAATCACCGCGCAGGTCAACCAGGTCAGCCGGGATGTCAACCTGCGTCTGACCGCCTTTGCGGAAGGGACCCGGCTGGAGATCGAATATCTCACGGACCTGGACCAGGACGATAAATACGAAATGCTCCTGCCCATCGACATCCCTATTTATGATACCGTCGATGCAGAGGGCCAGCTGGTCAACGGCGAGGAGGGGGAGCCGCTGGAGGCGGGCCGGGAGTACATCATCAACGGGCGTTCTCTGATGCGCCGGGCGGAGCAGGCCATCCGGGACCGTATGGACAAAAACAGCCGGACCTTTCTCTCCGAGCGTAAGGGCATCCGGGTGCAGGTGGAGAACGCGGTCTACCTGATTACGCTGACCCAGCCCTCCGGGGATTCTGTAACATATTATCTGCAAATGTACCTCCAGATGCCGGAGCCCGACGCAGAGCCGGAACCGGAACCCAAGCCCGACCCCCAGCCGGAGCCCGAACCCAAGCCTGAGCCGGATCCGGTCCTGACGGCGGCGGACTTCCGGGACGTGCCGGAGCGGATGTGGTATTTCCAGGCCATTGATTATGTGGTGCGCCGGGGCCTGATGAAGGGCGGCGGGGACGGGACCTTTTCTCCGGACAGCCTGCTGACCCGTGAACAGCTTGCGTACACCCTTTACCGTCTGGCGGGAATGCCGGGGGATACAGGGAACGCCTCCTATCCGGACGTATCCAAAGACAGCGCGTTTTATCCTGCCATCGCCTGGGCGGCGAAGAACGGCCTGATGTCGGGCCTGGATACGGGGCTGTTTGAGCCGCGTGCTGCCCTGACCCGTGAGCAGCTGGCAATCTGCCTGCAAAAATTCGCCCAGTTCAAGGGCGTGAAGCTGACCGCCCCCGCCGACCTGTCCGGCTACGCGGACAGTGATACGGTGTCCTTCTGGGCGGAGGATTATATGGGCTGGGCGGTCGCGGAAAAGCTGCTGGGCGGCTATGACGACGGCACTTTGCGGCCCGCCGCCCGGACCACGCGGGCCGAGGTAGCGGTGGTGCTGCAAAAATACTGCGAAGGGGTGCTGCCCTGATGGAGTATATTCCTATTGTGTTGTTTATCGCTGCGGTAGTTGGAATCCCCATAGGGATTCTGCTGGGGAACCAGTATGGGACCAAGCGAGGATGCGGCCGGGGCTGTGCCACCTGCGGCAACCGGGATATCTGCTACCGGCGGAAGAAGCATTGAATCTTAATTTGTAGGGTGCCCCCCGCACTCAAAACCCCAGCCTCTATTGTTAGAGACTGGGGTTCATTTTTGGATTTTTTCCAGCCGCTCCAGCAAAAACTGTGCGGCCAGCCCGGTAAAGAGTCCCGCCGCGATACCGGCAATCAGCAGGTAGGGCAGCCAGGCAAATACAGCCCAGCTTTGCAGCAGGGCGGCGGCGGCCAGAAGCTGTCCCAAATTATGAAAGACCGCGGATACCGGACTGAGCAGCCAAATCTGCTTTTGGCTGAAAAACCGCCGCAGGACACACAGAACAACCCAGCACAAAAAACCGCCGCTAAGGCTATAAAAAAACGTAGACATCTGCCCGGAGAACACCGCCCCCAAAAACACCCGGACCAGCAGAATAGAGAGCGCGTCCCCCGGCCCCAGCACAAAGACGGCATATACCGTCACAATGTTTGCCAGCCCCAGCTTCGCGCCGGGAATGGGCAGAACAGGAAGCTGCGCCTCGACCAGAAATATGGTCAGAGCCACGGCGGTGAGCAGAGCCAGCCGGGCCAGCCGCCGGGGGTCAGCCGGTTTGTGCGTCAAGCTGGTTCCCTCCTCCCTCAATCTGTACAATCAGTTGGTTGGGCAGGCACACGATGGGGACCGTCCCGTCAGAAATCCAGCCCTGGTTGACACAGACCTGGTCCGGGCAGTCCGCCTGGGAAACCCGGACCCGACCGTCCTCCACCACCACGGTGTTGTGGGGGGCGTGGAACACATCCGGCTCCTCCAGAACCCCTTCCCAAATCACTTCTCCCGCCTGATAGACCCGGACCGTCTCGCCCGCCTGGGCCGGACGCAGAAGGATGTACCCCGCCGACAGCAGAACGACAGCGGCAAGCAGAATCATAACCCCTCGTTTCATGGACGAATCACCTCCACAGTCCGATCCTCATAGCCCGGGCCCAGGACATAGCGGTCCTCCAGCCCGGCGGTGATGGCGATACGCCCGTCCTCGTCCACCAGAACTGCGTCAAACCCCTGATGTTCCCGCCAGAAGCCGGCGGCGTCCTCCCAGCCCAGGACAAACAGAGCGGTGGACAGGCCGTCGCATTGCGTGCCGGAGTCCCCCACGATGGTCACGGAGGTCAAGCCGCTGCGGGCGGGGGCGGCGGAGGCGGGGTCCATGATGTGCCAGTAGCGCTCACCGTCCGCGTCGAAAAAGCGCTGGTACCCCCCGGAGGTAACGGCGGCCTGGTCCACCAGGGACAGCACCATCAGATAACCGTCTCCCTCCGGGTCCTGGACCCCAATCCGCCACGGGTCCCCTCCGGGGCGGCTGCCGATGGTCTGAACGTTGCCCCCCAGGGTCAGGATAGCGGATTCCACGCCCAGCTCCCGAAGCTCCTGGGCCAGGACTTCCCCGGTGTAGCCCTTGGCCACCGCGCCGAAATCCAGCTCCATACCATCCGGAAGCCGGACCTGATTTTCCGTCAGCTCCACCTGGGTATAGTCGATTTGTGCGGCCAGTGCCGACAGCTCGTCCGCGCTGGGGACCTGGTAGTCCCCGGTGGTAAAGCCCCAGGCCCGCACCGCCGGATAAGCGGTGATATCCAGCGCGCCGCCGGTCTGACTGCACAGCTCCAGGGATTGGGCGAGCAGGCGGGCGGTGTCCTCAGAGAGGGCGACCGGCTCTCCCTGGGCGTGGTTGACGGCGTAAATCTCACTGGTGGAGCGGGTGACGGAGAAAAGCTGGTCCAGCTCCTGGACCCGTGCGGAGGCGTGGGCCAGAGCCTGCTGTCCCTTGGGACCGTAGGCGGTGAACTGCATAATGGTATCCATAGCAAAGGTCTGGCTGTCGTGCTTCTGGGGCTGGCACCCGGACAGCAGAAGCAGACCAAGCAGAAGGAGGAAGATACGCTTCACAAAAACACTCCTTTTGTATTTGGCGCAAACGGCTGCGGTTTTGCTCTATTATAATCCATCCGGAGGGGGCAGGCAAGTATCGCTTTGTGTCGAAATGTGCGACAAAAAGTTGCCTAAAACCCATAATTTCCCAAAGTTCGCGCTTGCGAATGCTGTCCAATTGTGGTATATTTCTATCAGGCCGGTCCGAAATGCCCCATATGTAGGGGAAAAGGCGGAAATCCGCCAGAAGGAGACGAGTTTAGTATGGAAATAAGCAGACGTATTTTAGTTGCGGATACAGGAGAAGATTTCCGCCGCAATTTTATGGAAGCGATACGAAACGAAGGGGATATTCAGGTGGTGGGCGAAACCGGCGATGGGATAGAGCTTTTGCGCCTGATAGAGACACAGAAGCCCGACGTGATTGTGATGGAAATGGTGCTTACGGGCATGGACGGGGTGGAGGTGCTGGAGGCCCTGCCCACCCTGAAGCTGGAGCGCCGCCCGCGGGTGCTGATCGTATCCAGCTTTGCCAAAGGGACCATGGCGGAGCTGGCGGCGTCCAAGGGCGCGGACCATTACATGACCAAGCCCTGCCGGGTGACGACGGTGTGTGAGCGCATCCGCCAGCTGTGCGGCACGGGGGCTTTGGACGAGGACCGGGACCGGGGCCAGAATTTAGAGGCGGTCGTGACCTCCATCATCCACGAGATCGGGGTCCCGGCCCACATCAAGGGCTATCAGTACCTGCGGGAGGCCATTTTACTGGCGGTGGCGGACCGGGAGGTCATCAACGCGGTGACAAAGGTACTGTATCCGGAGGTAGCCAAGCGCTTTGGCACCACAGCCAGCCGGGTGGAGCGGGCCATCCGCCACGCCATCGAGGTGGCCTGGGACCGGGGAGATTTAGAGACCTTACAGAAATATTTCGGTTATACCGTGTCCAATGTGAAGGGAAAGCCTACAAACTCAGAATTTATTGCCATGATCGCGGACCGTTTGCAATTAAACATGCAGAGGGAGGGCTAGCCGGAGGAAAAGGGAACAAAGCCGGACCGGGTATTTACAATAATTTCACACTTTTCACACTTGCTTTCCCTGGGTAGTTTTGGTAGAATAGAGATATCATATATGTTGGAGGTAATTACAATGGTTTTCAAAAGGGTGGCGGCATTCCTGCTGGCAGCTTCCATTGTAACAGTCCCGGCGTTTGCCCACGGCCACGGCGGCGCAAAGGGGCATCGGGTCTGGACGGCGGAACCCACCACGTATACGGTGTGCCCGCTGGATAGCTGCGAGGTAGCGGGACGGCATGTCCACAACGGCGTGACCTACTGCGGCTATGACCATGCAAACGGTGTGTGCGACGGCACCTGCTACGCGCTGTGTTCTGTGGAGGGCTGCGAGGTGATGGGACGGCACACCCACAACGGCACGACCTACTGCGGCTATGGCCACGGCCACGGCTTCTGTGACGGAAGCTGCTACGCGCTGTGTACCGTAGAGGGCTGCGAGGTGGCGGGACGGCATACCCATAACAACACGACCTACTGCGGTTATAACCATGCCCACGGCTTCTGCGACGGCACCTGCTATGCGGTCTGCACCGTGGAGGGCTGTGAAGCAACAGGACAGCATGTCCACGACGGTGTGACCTACTGCGGCTATGACCATGCCTACGGCTTCTGCGATGGGACCTGCCTGAATCCCGTCCAGCCCACGGCTCCCGCAGTGACCGCCCCCGCGACAACGTCTAACACCACCGGAACCAACTACAGCTATGGTTATGGACATCATGGCGGCGGGCATCACGGCTGCCGCTGGTAATGGATTTGATGCAAGAAACCCCGCGCTCCGGGTATCGGGAGCGCGGGGCTTTTTTATAGTTCCTCAAAAATTTGCCGGGCGGTTTCTTCCACCAGACCGAAATCGACGTAGGGATTGTAGAGGCCTTCCAGCTGGTCGTGCATCTCCTTGGCCTGGGCCAGAGAGTGTACGGCCTCTTCCACCAGGGCGGTGTGTACTTTTTGGGCGAACCGGAGCTGAGAGCGGTTCTTGCGCAGCAGAATTTCGTCCACTGCGCCGTCCAGCCGCAGGCGGCGGTAAGGGTCCTCCAGGCCCTGGGCGGTCAGGAACGCAAGCTCCAGCTCCGGCACCAGCAGATGGGCCAGCCGGTCCGGGGCCATGGGGTCGGGGCAGGCCACCACGTCATAGCCGTTGTTCACGACTCCCGCCAGCAGATGGGAGAGCAGACCGTAGGCCAGCCCCCAGCGGTCGGACAGCTCGAATATTTTGGAGCATTGGACCTGTGCGGTCTGGGTGAGGCACAGCACCCCCTGGTGGGTGACCGCGCCCAGAAAGCGCTGCCTGACGGCGCCTGGGGAGACGTTTTTCCGGCGGGGGACCTCCCGCTGAAGGATACCCTTGGCCCGTTTGGCCAGTTGGTCCTCCAGCTGGTCGGTGAGCAGGGTGCAGCGCATATCCTCAAAAATCTCCGCCGCCGCGCCCAGGCAACGGTAAGCCCGCTGGTAACAGCCCTTGTAGCCCTTCATGCAGGACATCAGCTCCTGGCGGATGGATTGCAGGCCGTCCTTCTGGTAGCAGGCCCCCAGATTGACATACTGCTCCACCAGACCGGGATATTTTGGCTCAACCACGTGGGGCGCGGTTCCATAAGGACACTTTTAGGGGACAAGCTATTTGATAATAAGGCGTAACTGCTCAACTTTTACAACCCAATATTGGAAGCAGAGCTTTGGTACAGACTGGCTTTTGACCTAATGATAACATATACTCTGATGAAAGTATTATATTAGGACTAGGTCAGAAAGTGCTTGTGCTGCAAGGCTTTCCTGATTTGATCCTAATTTTTATGCGGTCCCAATATAAGGGCTATTGGGGAGGATGATAAAGAAATGTGTAGAATTATCACAGTTGCCAATCAGAAAGGCGGCGTAACGAAAACCACGATTTGTCAGCACGTATCCTACATACTGGCCGAGCAGGGGCGGCGGGTTCTCTGCGTGGACTTCGACCCTCAGACGAACCTCTCCGCCACCCTTCTTCCGGATGGACAAGCTCCCACACTGGACATCAGCGGGGTCATAGCCAAGCTGCTGGATGACCAGGACTTACCTGCTCACAGCACCTACATTCAGCGGTGCGGGAAAGTCGATCTGATTCCTGGCAGTAAAAGTCTTGCTAAACTGGAAACCAGCCTGCTCACTGAAATGGGGACAGAGCGGTTTTTGCAGGAAATCCTTACTCCGCTTCGTCCCCATTACGACTACATCATCATCGACACTAACCGGGCTGCCAGTCCCCTTATGACCAACGCTCTCACGGCGGCGGACAGTGTCCTCATTCCAATCTGCCCGGAATTTTACTCTACAGAGGGCCTGAGCGACCTGATCTCCAGCGTCTTGAAAAACCGTAGGAGGCTGAACCTAGCCATTCAATTTGAGGGCATTGTCTTTTCCCGCTGTAATCTGCGGACAAATCTTTACCGCACAACGTGCGCCAATGTAGAAGCTGCGTTTCAAGATGAAATTCGGGTGTTTCGGACGGCCATCCCGGAGACAGGAAAGGTTGGGGATGCCATCAGACGAGGATTGACAGTGATGGAATATGCCCCGGATTCTAAGGCCAGCATTGCATACCGGGCCTTTGCAAAGGAGTTGATCAGCCATGTCGAAAGTACCCCCACCCAAAGGAGTACGCTCCATGTCCTCCCTGGCAGCGGAGTTTGCCGGGCAGGATAACGAGCAGGAAATTGAAATCACCCAGAAGGGGCTCCGCCTGGTCTTTATCTCCTTCTCTAAAATTCGTCAGTATGCAGGCCATCCATTCCGGCTTTATACCGGAGAACGGCTTTCCGACATGGTGGAGAGTATTCGCCAGAACGGGATACTCATGCCGCTGATTATCTGCCGTATCTTGGATGGCGGTGTGTACGACGATGAGATGCTCTCTGGCCACAACCGCATGAACGCGGGGCAGATTGCCGGTCTGGACGGCGCCTGGTGCCTGATCAAAGAGGGACTGCCTGACGCGGAAGCTCTGATGTATGTGGTGGAAACCAACATGCTCCAGCGGTCCTTCAGCGACTTGCTCCCCAGTGAAAAGGCGGCGGTACTTGCCCTGCGGTATTCGGAGATGTTTTCCCAGGGTAAGCGAAACGACATCCTTCGGGAACTGAAAGCTCTGGAGGGCGGCGGGGAAACCTGTGGAAGTGACTTCCACAGGTCAAACAGCAGGGATACCCTGGGTGGGGACTACGACCTTACTGGCCGACAGGTGGCCAACTACCTGCGGGTCAATCAGCTGCTGGACTGTCTCAGGCTCAAACTGGACGCCAGATTGACGGAATACTTGCCCTGAAAATTCGTCAAAAGCGCCCCGGTATTGGGGTACTTTCCCTCCATCAGACGCGCCGAAAACAGCAGAGTACCGATCCAGAACACAATGCTTTTCCCCGTCAGGCCCATCTCATATACATCTTTGTCAGAAGAGACTGCGGCCAGCACAGCCAGAGAGCGGGCGGGGATCAGCAGTTCGGACTGCCCCCTGCAATTCTTGTCTCCTCTGGCAGCCGGGACAAAAGGGAGGGCAGGAGTTTGGCGTCTATGACAATACTGCCCGCCTGCTCCACCACCGCACTCATAGAAGTTTGGATGGCGATCTCCTGGTTGGTGGCGGTGAGGGTCAGGATGGAACGCCGGGCGTCCGCCTCCATGTGGATTCCGCGCAGGTCGATGATTTCCGTCGTTTTAGGGACAGCCAGCGCAGCCTGTTTGAACAGTCGCAAATGTAAATTCCACCGCCGGTTCCGCTGTGCCACTGGGCAGCAGGCGTGTGGAGGTACGGGATTGGACCGTCCGCCGGTTGGAGTTATACTCCTGTTCCACTGGATCACGCCGTACTCCTTATCAAACTCGGTGGGAGACTCGTAGTCCTTGCTGTCCTTTTTCATCAGGGATGGGACGATCCGGTATAAGAGGGGGTATCCGGATTGCTGCCAATATCGTGGAGCTTCTGAAGCAGGGCCTCGCTTTTGGCTTTCATTAGATGTTCCCCAATCAACGGGCGGTTGTCTCTGCTGATATTGGTCATGATCTGCCGATTTCTCTAGGTTTCAGACATCAGCCTTTTGGACTACGCCCGCCAGAGTATCAGAGAGGGTGTTTCAAGGCGTTACCCTTTCACTCCACCCTTTGGATTATCAGTTCTACTAAAAGGGTTTTCATCTTTACAAAGCAAGGATAATGATTTATAATTCTCTTAAACTGGAATTTAAAAGGAGATATCTGCAAATGAAGAAATTTGAATACAAAGTGCAAGTAATCGCAACATCTTTAGTTGTAAGTACAAAACAGTTTGAGAAAGCTGCACAGGAATTTGAAATGCAATTAAACGAGTTGGGAGTTGATGGTTGGGAACTAGTTCAACGCATGGATGGCTTCTTTTTTTTCAAAAGAGAGGTTTTATAAGTTCCGGCTTATAAGTATGCACCTTCGGGCGCCCATTTCCCTTTTAGCGCCTAATCGTTTCAGTTGGGAACGTGTCACACTTTTACCCCTTCCGCATTCCGCCACGGTGACGCCGCAGGTATTCAAATAGCCGGTCACCGATTTCAGCTCATCCAGCGGCGAAAGGCCAGGGGTGGAGCCTGGAATCACAATGGCCCCGCGTCTCAGTCCGTCCTTCAGAACGGCCACGATGTTTTTGTCCTTCTCCTCGCAGCGCAGCAGCCACGCCTCCATTTTTCGGGAGACGGAGTGTACCCGCAGGGGGCGCAGGATGTTCCGCTGTATCAGCTGGCCAAGGATGTAGTCCTGGAACTCGGGAATCAAAGGGACGGCGGTCTTTTGGTCCACCGCCCGAAACAGGTCCGCCTGGTCTCCAGGCGCGCAGAAGACGTAGGTGTTACGGGGTGGAAGATCCTGCCTGGTCTGAACTTCCTCCTGCATCTTATCTTCGATCTGTTCACCGCTGTCAGCCAACTGGCCGTCATCCTCCACAACCAGGGTCGCCTCAGCATACACCCCGTCGTGGCTGATCTCCCGCCGGTACTGCCGTGGGAGTGTTTTGAGGGTGAGTGTTGACTGCTCACTTTCGATTTCGATGGTAATTTCGCCAAAGATGGCGTCCGCAATGCCGCGCACCTCCTCCGGATACCCGCCGAACCGCAGGGCCATAAGGGTGGGCTGGCCCTTGTCGTCCCATACCGCGGTGTCCGAATACCCGGTCAGCCGGATGTTGTTTTTCGGATCGTAGTATGTGACCTTCATAAGTTTTTGTTTGTTCATGCATAGGGTTTCTCCTTTCGTTTTTTGTACGTTCTCGTGTTGGTATTTAGGATTCTGACAGACCTCCAAGGGGCATAGTACCCCCTGGAGCAAATATCTGACCTGAAAAAATCTTGCCTAAATACATCCTCAGAATACCATTTCCTCGCGCTTTTGGATAGTTGAAGTTTCTTCTACCACCGGCGGAGCGGCCCATCCCTTTGGAGCTCGATTATAAGGCGATCGGGAAGCGGATCAGGATTGTCAACGCCTTGGGTGTGACGGTAGATGACCTGCTCTATGACAGCATCGTCCACGCCAGGCCGCAGTTGATTTGTGGCGGGGTAATTTTACATCTATCACATACATTAGAATGCAAATGATTGCCAAAGCTGTTTCAACAACTGGCTGTGCCGCAATAACACCGTTCAATTTCCAAAAATGGTTCAAAATCATGACGCCCGGAATAAACAGCACCGCATTTCTCAGGATCGTAATGGTCAGCGATTTCACTGCTTTACCCAGTGCCTGGAAATAGCTGGTCATCATATTGATGATCCCAAGCATAGGAGCCGACAGGCAAAGGATTTTCAAAAAGTACCCCGTTTGCGCAATCAAAACATTATCTTGCAGGAATATGGAGGCAAGCGGTTCCCCCAACAGTACAAAGGCAGCGGTAAACATTCCGCCCATGAGAACGCCATACAGTGTTGTCCGCTTCACAATATCAGACATTCGCTTTTCCTCATTTTCTCCATAGCAATAGCCCACCAGAGGAGCAACGCCCTGCGACAGACCCACTGACAGCAAAATGGGAATCAGATCAATTTTATACGCAATTCCATAGGAGGCCACCGCATCAGACCCATAAAGGTGGATATAGTTGTTCAGCACAATGTTGGATACACTCATAAGCACTGTGATGAGAGCTCCTGGGATGCCGATACTGACTACACTGCGGATCATAACCCCATTCGGCGAAAACCGCTTCGGGGTCCATGGCACTAGCTGATTGCCCTTGCGGTCCTCGCCAATCATGCAGAACATGTAGTAAACCGTCGCACACGCAAATCCTAATGATGTGGCAAGCGCGGCGCCCGCTGTTCACCACCGAAAGATTGCGATGAAAACATAATCCAGCACCATATTGATTGCATTTCCAAGGACCAATCCAATCGTGCCTTCTTTGATCAGGCCCACGGAACGGAACAGATGAACAAATCCATTTGCCATCATGATAAAGGGCGCGCCGAGGAAGATCCATTTCAGATAATCGCAGGTGTAAGCAATATTATCTGCGTCTGCGCCGGAGATTTTTGCCAATGGCTGTAAAAACACCAGTCCCAAGGCCAAAACAGCAACACCCGCAATGGCCATGGCATATACACAAAAATTCATGGTTGTACCGGATTCCTCTTTCTTGTCTTCCCCCAATAATCTGGCGATCACGCTGCTGCCGCCCATCCCAAAAACACAGGCAATCGACATGATGATAAGCAGTATGGGGGCGCACAGTGTTACGGCGGCAATCATTGCGGGTTCCTTGGTCAATGAAACAAAAAATGTGTCGGCAAGATTATAGATCAGCGTGGTAAGCTGCCCCAGCATAGCGGGCAATCCAACCCGCATAATTGCTTTGTGGTTGTTCTTTTCTTCAAAAACAGACGGCATACTTTCATGCTCCTCCCTTGAATTTTCTTTTACAATACCGTATAATCAATTCAAAAAACAAGACATATGTCCTGTTTGGAGGATTTTATGGAGAGAATATTTGACGAGAAAAAAGTTGCTGCCTGTATCGCTAAAAGTAAATATTACTCCGTCCTTAGCACAATGGATGTAGATTTTTATCTGATAAAATATGAAAAAGGTGAATTTGTAAGTTCTCCATTTCAGACCGAATCGTTGTTTCAGATTGTTGAGCAGGGCTCTATCAATATTTACATCATTCGTGACGACGGTACACGCTATGCCCTGTCAAGCGGGACAGCAGACTACTTTCTTGGAGACATGGATATCTTTTATCCCAGGAGCGGCGACGTTTACGCTGAAGCGGCTGAACCTCTGACTTGCATCGCATTTTCCATTGATAAGAACAGAGAAACGCTGCTCTTCAAATAACGGGTTTCTGGCCCTGATTTGCAACAGTCTTTCCTCCAAAATCGGATCAATGACCACGCTTGACGCCGCCCCTGCCTCTCTTTCAGAGCGGGTTATGTCGTATATGAAGTATAAATGCGATGGCGGAATCTTGAAAGGGATTGAGCAGGCGGCTTTTCACCTTCATTGCAGCGCAAGACAGCTTCAAAGGATTTTAAATCAGAGTGAACGTGCTGGCTTAGTCAAAAAAACAGGGAAGGGAACGTATAAGCTGTGTGAATTAGAGTAAGCCATACAACAAACTGACTATAACAAACGCAAATATAATCAGGCAGGCGGTTGAAGAAGCTGGCTCTGGCTGCTCAAAAGAAGACAGCAGATTTCCATCTGCTGTCCCGGAAAACTTTATATTTTGTCTCCATCCTTTTGACGGGGCCGTCTCAGATTCAAAAAGAGACTTGATTATATTCCTTCACCAAGTCATATATTCTGACCAGTTTGCAGCTTTTTTACTTCGTCCAAGGGAAGGCCGGCAATCTCGGCGATTTCTTCCAACGCATACTTGCCGATTTCCAGCATTCGGAGGACGGTTAATCTCTTTTCCTCTTTCTTGCCTTCTTTTACACCCTCTTGTAGAGACTCGTTTCTCATATCTTCCATGGCCTTGCACATAATTGAGACTCCCTCCTTATCCTCTTTGAAAAATCTAACTCGTTCTGCCAGTTCATTGTAATACATATTTGCCGGGTCTGTGCAGGAAAAATCGTGCATCAGTTTACCGATTGGCGACTCATCCCGGTATGCGCCATTCACATAAAGAATATGTGACCCGTCCCCGAATATTTCTCCGGTCCCTAAAAAGCAGCGTTCAACCGGGTATCGCGGCAGTCCTTTCCCAATCACGTCACGCTCCGTAATAAAAATCACCCACGTCTCCGGTAACTGGTCAAAGTCCTCACTCTTAATGAAGCAGATTTGCGTCCATCATGCTGCTGTTATATCTTGCCCGCTTTCGTCCTGCTCCTTTGTCGGATCGCTGAATTTCCACGTTTATGGTTTGTCCGGTGCTGTCGGTTGCCAGAACATCCAGCCGCACAGAGCGGTTAAGCAGATTTTCCACAAACACCTGGGTACGGACATCCTCAACCTTCAGGTCCGGCTTCTCCATCACAATTCGGAGAACAAATTGGATGTACTTGGGGTCTCCATCAAAACACTTCGTCAGAAAATCATCATCCAGCAGACGAAAACCTCTGAGCCGCTGCAGGTCCTCCTGGTGCTTCTGGTTGATCTGTTCTGTCGTTGTCAAAGCTGCCACCTGCTTTCTCATAACCCCTGGATTGATTTTTATATTATCATAAATCTCACATTTATTCAAGACATGCAGACAAAAAGAGGCGGGCGGGGATATCATTCCCCACCCGCTTCCTATCAACAGTTCTTTACCACTTGGACAGAATACGGCCATAGATCAGACTGCGCTCATAGTCGTACTTGACCACCGCCAGGATCACCGTGTCCCCCTTGCGGAAGTCCCGGTCGGTATGCTGGGCGGTGTAGAGGCACAGACAGGTGGTGCCGTCCGGCATGGTGCAGAACACGCCGCCGCCGTACTTCCCGCTGATGACCGCATGAGGCCGGCGGCGCGGTCGTACTCCTTGAGGATGCAGTCGTGGTGCTCGCCGGGGCGGTACTGCTTCCGCAGGTCGTCGTAGCTGGAGTAGCTGATGTCCCGGTAGCGCAGGGAGAGGTCCCGGCCCCCGCACTCGATCAAGCAGCGGTTGGGGCCCACGGTCAGGACGCGGCAAGGCAGGCGCTCTCCAGGCTCATAGCATCCTCTGGCTGTATCAAACCCCTATTCCGCACACGGGGCGGGAGAGCGTGTGTAAGGGGTGCAAGGGGATTCCAAACTTTAAATGTGGTTGCCCTGAGAAATTTGGAAAGCTGCTTGACAGTTCGACCTCCGCAAGATATAATATAGAAAAAATCGAATGAATGAACGATTTTACCAAAGCGATAAAGAGAAACGATTATGAGTTCAAGCTACGGCCTGACTTATACCGGAACCATCCAGGGAAGCCGGGAAGAGATGGAAAAGCTTCCGGCTGTTGTACGGGAACTTGCAAAGAAACAGGCAACAGGGCTTTATAATGTGGACGATTACAAAGAGAGCGCAGAAGAACTTGCATCTTGCGCAAAGCAGGCACTAGAGAGCGGCGGCTCTTTGACCTTTTCGTTTGAGCTTTATGAAGATGACAGCACCCATGGAATTCCAGAAAATCTTTTGAACTGCTTGGACCAGGCGCTGCCAGGCCTTGCCATTTTCCTTTATGGCTCCGGCGGTGACATAGACGGTTATCCTTTTTATCCCACCAGCTATGTCTCCCCACCGGGAAAGAGCGCTTTGAAGCTGGAAATGTCTTCTCCCTTCAGCCGTCGGGAGGACTGGGGGACCTGCCCCTTCCAGAATTGCCAGGAGTTGACATGTCTGCGATTTCCTGACCCCTACCAGAAAAGATGGGCCATCGCGGCTGGAGACTTCAAGGGCTGTGTCAATCTGACCGATATCATCCTGCCGTCTTCGGTCACAAAAATTGCCAAAACGGCCTTTAAGGACTGCAAAAGCCTGACCATCCACGCCAAGCCGGAGTCCTTCGCTGCGGCATTCGCCCAAGAGCGGAGCATTCCTCTGAAGCTGCTAAACTGATTGCCTGAAGAGGGGCTCCCCTTTGAAACAGGCTCTCAATCTGTATATAAGAAGCCGCCGCAGAGTATTCCTCTGCGGCGGCTTTTGATGTGGGTCTGATTGGCTTAGGTGTTTTCGTCTGGGTACTTGCCGGGTTCTGCGGCGGGGGTTACAGGCGTGGGCACGGGGGCTGGAACCGTGGCGGGAGCGCACATTGGTCCGGGGCAGGACGGCTTTCCCGATTCGGAAGCTGTCCGAATAAAACAGCCGCTCAATCGCCGTTTCCGGGTCGAAGACCCACAGCTCGCAGTTGTCCAGAATCCGGGCAAGCTGCTCTTGTTCGCTCATGCACAGGCTCCACGAAGTGGACACTGCCGCCTTTGACCTCCTCATGCTCCACCAGGGCCAAATAGATCTGATTGGCGTTGCCCCGGCCGCACCGCTTCTCCCAAATCAGCCCAGCGGCGGACAGCTCCTTCACGGATTCAATGACCTTCCGGTAGCTGACCTGCATCTCATCGGCCAGAGAATGGCAAAGCTGATTCCATGATAGCTGGGATCTGGCTCCGAAATGGGGGCGTATTTTCCGCTGGACTTCCAGTCGAATTTCCCGCTGTCCACAATGATACCTCCCAAAGTGGTGCCATGACCGCCGATAAATTTGGTAGCGGAGTGGATCACGATGTCCGCCCCGAACTCAATGGGCCGGATCAGGAAGGGGGTGCCAAAGGTGTTGTCAATGACCAGGGGCAGGCCATGGGTATGGGCAATCTCCGCGATGACTTCAATGTTGGGGATATCGCTGTTGGGGTTACCCGGAATTTCCAGGTAGATGGCCTTGGTATTGGGACGGATGGCGGCGGCCAAGGCTGACGCCGCCTTCCAGGGCCGCAATGCGCTTTTCCAGCACGTCCTGAGTGGAATTGGTCAGTCGGCCGTAGATATTCCCAGCGTCAGCAAGCCCAAATCGGGCGGCGGCGTGGACAGAATTGCGGAACACATAGCTGGTGGTCTGGTAGATGGGTACCGCCCGTGCGTCGGTGGTGGGGTCGGGTTGCTACTGACCCACATGGAGTTGAAAGGTTTCAAATTGATAGCCCATGGGAAATATCCCCTTTCTCTTTCCTAATGTTCCGATATATTTACTCAGCCGATAGATATTTTCCGTTTTGCCGCCGCGGCCACAAAGTCCCGAAACAGCGGATGGGCCCGGTTGGGCCGGGATTTCAGCTCCGGATGGAACTGCACCCCCACAAACCAGGGGTGGCCGGGCAGCTCCACCATCTCCACCAGCTGCCCATCGGGGGACAGCCCGGCCAGGACAAGACCGGCCCCGGTGACTGCCTCCCGGAAGTCGTTGTTGAACTCGTAGCGGTGCCGGTGGCGCTCGCTGATCTCCTGTGTCCCGTAGGCGGCGAAGGCCCTGCTCTCCCGCCCGGTGAGCCGGCAGGGATAGGCCCCCAGCCGCATGGTGCCTCCCTTGTCGGTGATCCCCCGCTGGCCGGCCATCAGGTCAATGACCGGGTGGGCGGTGGTCCGGGAAAACTCGCTGGAGTGGGCGTCCTCCATGCCGCAGACGTGGCGGGCAAACTCCACCACCGCCATCTGCATCCCCAGGCAGATGCCCAGGAAGGGCACGCCTTGCTCCCGGGCATACCGAATGGCGGAAATTTTGCCCTCGATCCCCCGGCCGCCGAAGCCGCCGGGAACCAGAATCCCATCCGCGCCATCCAGGACCTGAGCGGCGTTTTCATCAGTGACAGTCTCGCTGTCCACCCAGCGGATGTTCACCTTCACCCGGTTCTCAATGCCCCCATGGGTGAGGGCCTCGGCCACGGAGAGATAGGCGTCGTGGAGGGCCACATACTTGCCCACCAGGGCGACGGTCACCTCCCCCTTCGGTTTTTTGGCCCGGTGGACCATATCGCTCCACTCGGTGAGGTCGGGAGCGGGACAACTCAGCCCCAGCCGCCGGACCACCACGTCGGCCAGCCCCTCCCGCTCCAGCATCAGGGGTGCCTCGTAAAGCAGATCGGCGTTCAAATTGGGAATGACATTCTCCCGTGGGATGCCGCAGAACAGGGAAATCTTGTCCCGAATCTCCCGGGGGACCGGGGCGTCGCTGCGGCAGACAATCACATCGGGCTGGATGCCCAGAGAAAGGAGCTCCTTGGCCGAGTGCTGGGTGGGCTTGGACTTCAGTTCCCCGGTGCCCGGGATGGATACAATAAGGGAGACGTGGAGAAACATGACATTGTCCCGGCCCCGCTCCGCCGCCACCTGGCGGATGGCCTCCAGAAAGGGCTGGCTCTCGATATCGCCCACCGTGCCGCCAATCTCCACAATCGCCACATCGGCCTCAGGCCCCTCCAGAGAGTAGACCCGGCTCTTGATCTCGTCGGTGATGTGGGGGATGATCTGCACCGTCCCTCCCAGGTAGTCTCCTCGCCGCTCTCGGTTCAGGACGTTCCAGTACACCTGCCCCGCCGAGACCGAGGAGTTCACCGTAAGGTTTTCGTCAATAAACCTCTCGTAATGGCCCAGGTCCAGGTCGGTCTCCGCCCCGTCGTCAGTGACAAAGACCTCCCCGTGCTGATAGGGGGACATGGTGCCCGGGTCCACGTTGAGATAGGGGTCCAGCTTTTGCACTTTGACCCGCAGCCCCCGCTGCTTCAAAAGCCGGCCCAGGCTGGCCGCGGTGATCCCCTTGCCCAGGCCGGACACCACCCCGCCGGTTACAAAAATATACTTTGTCATACGCTTCACTCACACTCGCTCCTGTCAGGTTTTTTCTAAACAGTTTTGCTTATGGGATTTGGCTCTGGTTATCTACATTGTTTTCATTATCCAAATAATGTAGGCTATCTGATTTTTTGTTGCCAGGGTGTTGCCACCATCATATATCGAAGTCACAGGCATGACACCATATTTTGATTTAGTTAAGTTTATAGTAATATGCCGTTGCTTCTGCCATAGTTTGAACTTTAAAATCATCATCTTTTAAAGCGCTAACAATTAGCGATTTTTTATAGGGTACATGTAGTGTAGCTACCTTACTCATACTATCTCGAAACATGGGCAATTTATCCCACAAATCTTTAACCTGCTTCCGAATACCAGTCGTGCAACAAATGTCAGACTTTTCCTTAAAGTCTGGATATATAACGATAACAGGAAGTCCCTTTGTGTTAATACCGTAATCAATTTCTTCACGCAACGCCTTGCTATTTTTAGTGCTGTCACTTAAAAAGAGTACAATATTCTTGGAAGCGGTAAGGCGATCATGCAATCTTTTTTTTAACGTTTCCCACTCGCTTCCATCACGAACATTATAGGTTTTAGCATGGGCATCGATAAACGGGAAAGAACTGTCCGCCCCTTTCCACGCTCGGAGTTGATTGTAATAGAGAAAGTCAGGTGTAGCATTTGCCCCTAAATTAGATTCACTAAATGGTTCCGCTACATAAAAAGCTGCGTAGTTTGCTGTTCTATTTGGCATAACTTACCTCCTTAATGTTGTGCGAAACATATTTCTATATTCGTATAGGGATATATCCCCAACGTTGCCATAGATAAGTACTTTTACTTTGGATCTCAATGTCACTCCGCTACTGTTAAGTGTACATAACATACACCGCAATAGATCCTCTTTATCTTTAGGACCATCATCAAATCTGGGAATACCTGTTCCCAATAGAGGAAGAACTACATCATTGAGTGCATAGACACGACTGATTTCTCTCCACATCTTCATGAGCATAAGTTCAAACTTAGCCATATTTGTGTGAGCCTCATTCTCGGCATTTAGCTCCACCATAGCAAGCATTAAATATGTATGATTATCAACGCTACTGTCATAACGCACTATTGTACCGAGTGGAAAATCATACAATCCCTCATTGTTTTTCTGCAATCCGAGGCGCTTTGCTTCAGCGTCTATAGCCATGCTTATTTCATCCTTATTCCCGTGTTCCAGAATTAACTGCCCGTGTAGAGATTTCTTTGATATTACAATATCATCAACTCTGGTGTCAAAATGTGTATCGCAACCTATAACTTTTAATTCTGGAGATTCAAATATGTCTCCACAGCTAATAGAAACAGGAGTCTGTCGAATTTTAATATTTATAGATTCTCTAAATATCTTACCAATAGCAATATATGCAAACACATATACTACAACGAAAGCTATAACAACGGCACCTATTCGCATACAAAGACTTAGCCCTTGTATGTCGCCTAATGAAATTCCAAGAATGGATAGAATAGTTGAAAACATACCCACAAGAGTCACAGAAATAGCAATACTGTCATGTACTTGCTTAGGAAGTTGGTTGTACCATTTATAGATTTTACTCATATGTCTTACCTATTTCCGTGGTCCAAAAAACTTGTCCCCATTTAAATGAATCATGTGATCTGGCGTTTCCGCAATCCAAGCCTCCGTTTCCCAAGCCAAAGATTCCGAAAACTTTTTAAATGTCTGAAAATCCAGGAAAGCAGTCACATATATCTTTCCAGCAACAACATCTGCGGTCATTTCCTCAATTTCTCTGATACGCTTAGGCTCCATAGGCCCGACAGATGTTACAGCTTCAATGAAATATAGCCAATTCTTTTCTGCTGAGTAAAGTACAACATCTGGCATCTTATCATGCAGGGTAATTATGAAGCCCAGTTCACGGAGCTTGCCTTCGTTCTTTACCAAGTCTTTCTCAACCGTATCCCCGACATAAAGGCACTCTGAATTGGGCGCAAAACGAGGTGCAAATTCTTCAATAATGGCCTTCTGAAGCGCATTGTGCTTGCCTGGAGAAAAGGTAAACCCTGCTCCGTTGATTTTTACGGGCATTTTTCTTACCGCTCGTTTGGAGGCATAGAGTGAGATAAGCGTTTCGTGGTTATTCAGGAATACCTCTAAATTCTTATCCCACACTTTGCTTCTATAACTTTGGAGTAAGTTTAACATTTCATCAGTCAGGCGATACCGATAGTTGGGGCTGTTTGTTGCCTTCCCATTATCTTCGATAAAAGCGGCATTTCTAAAGTGGTGCATAGCCTGTTTGCGAATGGTTTCCCGGCTGTTTTCCGCATATGTAATCCCATAGTTTTCGCTGGCAAATGCAATCACGTCATGAATGCGAATCCAATTGTTTGTTGCATTACCCCAGCACTGATCTTCTGTAATGCCGGCCATCGCCAACAGAACACAGCAACACATTCCATTCTGCTGTTTTGCCGGAACCTCTAGTACACTCAAAATGTCTCGCGCTTCATCCAGTTTACTCATATATAGCTCCTCAGAATATTGTCACATGATTTTTCGGACATATCTCTAACTTTAATCAATTCTTTCCCCATTGCCTCAATGATACTTAAGGGAGGAACCGGCATAGAGTTTATCTCCGTTGAATTAACTTGGGTGGAACCGTTCAGAATTCGATAATAGCAATCATATAAAGTGGAATTAAACAACACATAGAGTCCATAAACGATACATTCTGAAAGTTCCTGTAGCCCGCATATGAAATTGATTTTGTTCTGTGTGCTGATTCTTGCGTAAGTGGGATTCTTCTTTGCTAAATAGACACCGCATTGCAAGCGCCTACGCTCCTCCTTTGCTGTAAATCGCTTGACAAACAAGTAATTCGTATTTTGTTGGAGCAGCCCAGGCTGATTGGTAACTAGATACTCATGGTCTTTGCCAGTTGGGAAAATGACCTTGCCATCTTGAATATGCTGCGCAAAGAAAAGTGGAACCGCACCACTTTCAGCAGTATCTCGAAGTGCCTCACGGTTTCTAAAATCAACGGTCAATCCTGTTTTCATTTTTAGGCCAATACTTGGGAGGGTATTATTCCATCTGTTAAGCTGATTTAATGTATCAATTTCTTCTTCACTCGTTACTAGATAAACGTAAGTATCTTTCCCGGATATTACAGTGTCATAAAGAACATCGAATTCAGTTTTGTTAGAGAAGTCCCCACTGTCTTGGGTGGTTGTAATGTGAACTCGTTGAGGCTTTACACAAGTCTTTCTGACCTTAATGATAATGGTTTCCTGTAAAACATCTTCTTGTTCAAATACCCTATTTCGGCTAACAAATAAGTGAATATGTTCTAAAACTCCTTTTTGCAAAAATTCCTGGCGAAATTTTTTAAAGTATGCCCCGGAAGTCCATGAGCGTGGAATGATATACACCAATTCACCATACTCTTTTGCGTTAAAAAGGCTCATTCCAGCAAACAAAAAATAGAGATTAGGCGCACCATAGCAGATGTCTGGCATTGACTTGGCCTCTAGCGCATCTTTTGAAACTTTCATATAAGGAGGATTGCCAATCACCATATCAAACTTGACCGGTGCTGGATTTGCTCCAATCATATGGTTGTATTCAAGTGCCTGACTTAAAATATAGTTTTCAGAAATGATTTGGTATTCCACCGGGATAACAGACTGCAGACGAATCCATTCCAGATTACTTCTTAGAAGTTGAGTGATTTTTTCATCCGTTTCATAGCAGGTCAGATGTATTTTTTGTAGCATCGGAAGCGATTGAAGCCGTTCAATCAATGCTGCGGAGAGAATCCCCGAACCAGCTCCAGGATCAAGAATTGTAATCTCAGTTCTATTAGCAGGCTTGCTAAATAAGCCAGCCATAAATCGAGCGGTTTCTTTGCTGGTAAAAAACTGTCCATATGCTTTCCGTTGTTTTTTGGACATATGCTCCACATATTTAGCCGTTGCATCAACTACATAATCAAGAATTGTCTCCATGGTTAAACTCCATTATATCGCTAATATCACATTCCAGCACAGTACAAACTTTATAGAGACTTTCCATTGAGATAAATTCGCTTTTCCCCATCTTCGCCAGAACGTTGAAGCTGATTCCTGCCGCCTCTTTCAAGTCGGTTCGGTTCATCTTTTTGTCAATCAATAATTTCCATAGCTTATCATAACTGACTGGCATTGTGATTCTCCGTTCAAAGCGTTTTTATCAGTATATCACATCTTACCTCCTATATCAAGATAATCTCACAAAAAAGTGAGCGGGTGACAGTTCTGCACTCATCACCCGCTACTTTGTTCACTTTTGAGCCTGTATTCCCCGTTCCTTCGCCCACGCGCTGGCCTTGCTCCGCCGCTCCTCGCTATATGGAGCGGTCAGCCGGAAACTCAACCGGCCTTTCACAATCTCGAACGTCAGTCCTCCCTGCCCATCATCATCGGTCTGCCTGCACAGGTCGGGATACCGCTGGGCGTATGCTCCCAACCGCTTCTTCAAGTCCGTGTTGTGGGTCTGCACCTCAATGATGCTGCTCTGCTCATCGAAAAAGATACCCGTTGTCTTTTGCCGCTTTGTAAGCCTTGTTCGCATGAAACCTCCTGATTTTTGAAATATTTCTCCACTTCTTGAGCTGGGAAATTGCCCTGATTTTTTGATAGGGAGCGCCCCAACGAAGCAGCGTTCATTTGAAACGCTCCCATCAGATTTTTTCAAAATTTCCCGTCTCTTGACTGATTACCGTTCTACGGCACTTTCCCGCTGCCGTTGCACTTTGGGTGGCTCCGTCTGTTCTGCATGGAGAACTTTAGAGATGAACGACATCACCCGCTCGGGCGCTTTTCTGACTGCGGCCAGAAAATCTTTCACCTGCTCCTTCAATTCCTCATATCGCCGTTTCCATATCTGCGCATCACGCCGGGCGGATTTCAGATTGCGCTGCAAATCTTTGATGGTAGTATCCGCAGCTACCCCTTTTTTAGCAAGCTGCTTCAAATTCTCTGCCTCCTGCTGGGAAAACTCTACCTTGCCCATCAGCGTTTTACGGCCCATGTTGTCAATTTCCGCAAAGGTTGCTACTGTTCCTTTTTTAACTTCGATTTTTTGCTCGACTTTCTGGAGAATCTCCTCCTTTGCCTCCACCTGATTCTCCAGCGCCGCCAGCCGCTCCTGCTCCCGTCCCATTTTAAACTGTGTCACAGTCAGATGTTCCTCCGAGCTGCCGCGCTCGCCTCGTTCCACATCCGTGTAGCCAGCGGCCCTCATGGCATTGAAGAAATCATCCTGGAGAACGCTGTATGACTTTCGCAGAACCGGCTTGCCGTTCTTTTGAAGGATTGGTCTGCCCTGCTCATCCACAGCCGGGAGGGACTTCCACTTTTTGCTACTGCTTACTTGGGTAATCGTTTCCTTGACAGTGCCGACCAGGGACTTGTCCTTGCACCGCTTGGACCACAGGATTTGCTTCTCCACCACGGGAATGTAGACAACGTGGAGATGGTAGTGGTACACATCTCTCCCCAGCGCCTCCGACATAGCCCGGTTGCGTTCATCGGCGTGCATGACCGCTGACAAGATAAACTGCTCCCCGCCCACAATTTCTATTGCGCTTCTGTACGCATCGGTGTAGAATTGTTTTGCAAAATCGTAGCTGCCGTGGTTATCAAAATAGGCTGAATTTACATCAAAAATCAGTTCGCCATACAAGCAGGCATCAGCTTTCAGCCCTCTGGTGGAGATCACCTTGTCCGCCTCCATCTGAGTGAACATCTCAGCATAGCCGCCTGACGGTTTCTTAAAGTGGATGTTCAGCGCAGTCCTTTCCGGCACAATATCTGGATTGGTATAGGCGTCCTTTTCCCTTTCGTTATGCCGCTGTGTATTGCCAATTTGTGTTCTCGTCAGATTTGCATTTCTGACGCTGGTACGGTCAATCCCGTCATTTCTTGCCATTGTACTCCTTTCCAGAATTTGCGGTTTGGGTACCTTTGGGGGACGGGGGACACTTCCTGCGGGAAGTGTAATAACCCACTATGACACTTTCATCCCTGCGGTCTGCAAAGTGTCGTGGGCTCTCCGAGGGGGTATGGGGGCTTTGCCCCCGGCAACTGCGGTTGCCTCCCCCAGCAGGGCCGCCCTTTGAAAAGGGCACCCTGCACCCCGCCTAAACTTTGCCTGTGACGGTCGTGACGATGGTGACGGTCTTTTGACCGCCGCCCTAATCATCGTCACGACCGTCACCACCGTCACGCCTGGGGTGGCATCAGCGCCAACGTAATCTTCCTCCCGGCGTGACTGCGGCTGCTTTCGTACCGAATGCCATGCTCATTCAATAGCCGCCCAGCGTTCACATTCAGGCGCATGGTGAGCGTATTGGGCTTCAAATCCACGTCCAGCGCAGTCACCAACTCTGTGGCGGTGCCGCTCCAGGTGGGCTTGTCCGTTGTTACAAGAGCGGCTATGGCCTCCAACACAGGGTCGGGCGGTTCTATCCACAGCTCCGTTTCTGTCCGCTCCAACTCCCATACGAGCCGATCTCTGTCCTTGGTGAGATATAACCGTTGTTCCTGCTGATCTCGGCCAGCCACGTCCAGAATGGCACTGCCGTCTGTCCGCTTCTCCTTCTGAAGAAGAAACGCTCCGTCTGCCGCTCCCAACAGGCCGTTGGTGCCGGAGATCATATCAAACTTATCATCGGCCTGTTGCTTCCGGGTGTGATGTACCAGCAGGAGGCAGATGCCGCAATCATCGGCAAGGCGTTTCAGCTTTCCCACTACCTCATAATCGTTGGCATAGCTGTACTTGTCTCCGCCAGCTTCCCGGACTTTTTGGAGGGTATCAATAATAATCAGTTTCGTGTCCGGATGTTCCCGGACGAATTTCTTTAGCTGTTCCTCCAGACCAACGCCGAGCTGTTTGGCGTAAATCGCAAAGCGGAGATTGTCGGTGCCATCCATGCCAAACATCCGGTACAGCCGCCCCTGCAAACGGCGGTGGTCGTCCTCCAGAGCCAGATAAAGAACGGTCCCTTTATGTACTGTGTAGCCCCACAGAGAGAGGCCGGTGCTGACATGGTAGGCAAGCTGCGCCATAAGGAATGACTTGCCCACCTTGGGTGCTCCGGCAAAGAGGTAGGTGCCAAAGTAGAGCAGACCGTCAATGACAGGCGGACGGCTTTGGTAGACGGTTTCGTACAACTCGCTCATGGACACGGTATACAGATACGCTGGGTCGCTCATCCGCTGCATCAGCCGCAGCTTTTCTTCCAAAGTTTGCTCAAGGGGATTGTTTTCGGTCAAATCTTCTGCTATACTCAGGCCAGTGGTTTTCTGAACCGGCTGTTCCCCGCCTGCGCCAACAGGCGGAGTCGGAACAGCCGCTTTCGTTTTCAGCTCATCCAATTGATCAGTCCTCCTTCATGCCATCCATGATAGCGGCGATCATGTTGATGGTGTCCAGCAGTTCGTCACTGACATTGGCCCCGGCCTCAATGCGCCTCAGCTCATCCAGGACGGCGGCGAGCTGGTCACGCAGGGTTGTAGACCCTGGGATTGCCTTGCACCACCACATCCCGGTTCAGCAGCCGCCGGATGATGTAGTCCTGTTTGGTGAGGCCGGTGAGCTGGACGGCGGTTTCGATCTGTGCGTCCTCCTCCGGCGATACTCGGAAGGCCACAGTGACATTCCGCCAACGGTTGTGGCTGTCCAAATTCTTTGCTGACATAATCAAGCGCCCCTTTCCATGTTCAATTTATCCGCCATTTCCGCCTGTTTGGACGGAAACAAGTGCGCATAGTTGTAAGTAATGTCGATACTTTCATGACCTACCCGATCCGCGATTGCCGTTGCGGAGAAGCCCATATCGATCAGAAGTGAGACTGCGCTGTGGCGAATGTCGTGGATTCTGATGCGCTTTACCCCGGCCTCTCTCGCACCCCTGTCCATCTCCCGATGCAGATAGCTTTTGGTGACCGTAAACATCCGGTCGTTTTCGCCAACATCATAGAGCATTTTGAGGTAGTCCTGGATTTCGTCTGCCAGAAATTGGGGCATGGTGATGACCCGATTGCTTTTCTCAGTTTTCGGTGTAGTAATCAAGTCCTGGCCGTTTAACCGCTGATAAGACTTGCTGATGGAAACGGTACATTTCTCAAAATCGAAGTCCGCTGGAGTGAGGGCCAGCAGGTCCCCTTCCCGGATACCACACCAATAGAGCATCTCAAAAGCATAGTAGGAGAGAGGCTTGTCCATCATGGTCTCGGCAAATTTCAGATACTCGGCCTTTGTCCAAAACAGCATCTCCCGGTTTTTCTTCTTCCCCATGCTCCCAGCCTTTTTGCATGGATTGTCTCGGAGATTGTAATAGCGGACAGCATGGTTAAAAATAGCACTCAGTTGATTGTGGACCGTTTTCAGATAGACCGGAGAGTACGGCTTGCCCTTATCGTCCTCGTAGTTCAACATCTCATTCTGCCAAGTGATGATCTGCTGGGCGGTGATATTGCATATCTTCAGCTTACCAAAGTAGGGCAGCAGCTTGGAGCGGATGATGTGTTCCTTGGTGGCCCAGGTGTTTTCTTTGAGGCGGGTTTTCATATCCGCCGTGTACTGCTCCACGAAGCTGGCAAAGGTCATGTCCAGATTGGAGGTGGCCTTGTTCTGCTGCTCCCGCTCCCACGCCTGGGCATCCCGCTTGGTCTTGAAGCCCCGTTTCTGTGTCTGTTTCCGTTCACCTGTCCAGTCAGTGTAGCGGTAGATCACCCGCCAGGTGCCGGTCTTTTCTTCTTTGTAGACCGCCATTACGACTCCTTCCTTTCCGCCCCACCGTAGCAGAGCTTTTCCATAAAGTACCGCCGGTTGACCCGGCCTGAGATCGTCAGGTATCCCTTCTCCCTCAGTTCGGCATTGAGTTTCTGGACGATTTTGTAAGCATAGGACTTGGAAATCCCCAACTCCCTTGCCACATCGTCCACCCGCATGAAGTTGTTCTCGTTCAAATAGTGTACCTCCTGCTTTAGATTTATTAAGCAGAATTGCTTAGTTCCCTTGCATTATACTAAACAAATCTATTAATGTCAAGCGGTTTGCGGAAAAATATTAAGCAAAATTATTTAGGTTTCTCTTGACTATCTTAAACATATCTGCTATATTGATTGCAATGATAGTCGAAATGGAGTTGGCAGCTATGGCAATCGGTGAAAGAATCCACTTTTTCCGCACAATGCGGGGCATGACGCAGAAATATCTTGGAATGCTGCTGGGCTTCCCGGACAAATCCGCGGATGTCCGGCTGGCGCAGTACGAAACCGGGGCCAGAACACCAAAGGCCGATCTGACCGCTTCGCTGGCTAATGCCCTCGGTGTATCCCCACTGGCGTTGTCTGTGCCAGACATTGACTCCTACCTCGGACTGATGCACACGCTGTTCACGCTGGAGGACAGGTATGGCCTCACCATTGACGAACTGGATGGGGAGGTCTGCCTGCGGGTCAATGCGCGCCACAGTAAGGACTCCGCCCGCCTGCACGAAATGCTCTGCTCCTGGCGTCAGGCCGCTGCCATGCTCAAAGCTGGGGAGATCAGCCAGGAGGACTATGACCGCTGGCGTTACCGTTACCCTGAGTTCTCCAACACACCGGGCCGGGTCAAGCCAATCTCACAGGGCTTGAGTGATATGCTGGTTGCTGACCTCAAAGGGCAATCCGAAGAATAAAAACAAAAAGAGCTAACTGACCCAATCAAAATCAGTTAGCTCTTTTCCTATGAATCATGAAAAAATGTTGCCAAATCGTTGCCACAGAGGGGACTAAGCCTTGAAAAAGTCCGCTATATCAAGACTTTCCCGCCCTCTGATGTCGTAGGGCAATGTGATTTATTCTGTAAGGGGTAAAGTCGTTTATTCTGCCGGGCCAGGGCCCGGATGCCCCTACTCCATGGTGATATAGCGCAGAATGTTCCGAAAATCCTTATA
>CAJTOE010000003.1 GCA_910577805.1 uncultured Oscillospiraceae bacterium
GTCCCGGCCCACGGTGCAGTGGGGACGTATGTAGGCAAAGGGTCCCACATGCGCGCCGGCACGGATCGTGCTCTCACTGCACTGGGAGGAGTTGATGGTCACGTTGTCCTCCACGGTGCAGTCGGTCAGCATGGTGTTGGGGCCGATCTCGCAGTTCTGGCCTACTGTGGTGTTCCCCCGCAGGATGGTCCCAGGCAGCAGAAGGGTGCCCGCGCCTACGGTCACGGTGTCCTCCACGTAGACGGCGCTGGGGTCCATCATGCGCACGCCGGCCTGAAGCAGGCTCTGGCGCTTTGCCTCCAGCGAGGCGGTGTAGTCATCCATATAAGAATTTACCTCCAATTCTTATTTCAAAAGCATTATAGCATAGACGGGCGGATTTTTTTACCCCCTTTTTCAAATTTTTTTGAAAAAATTTTTCAAAATTTTTGAAGGGCTGGCCTGCGCTTGCGGAATGGGTCGAAATTTGGTATAATTTTGGGTACCTGCCCAAGGAATCTCCACCCCCATAACGGGAAGGAGGTGAATTCCCGTGGAGCATTGGTCTTCGTTTTTTGTATCGGTGGCCGCAGGTGTAGTGAGCTTCTACATTTGCAAATGGTTTGACAGGTACACAAGGGGCAGGTAAATGCAAAAGCCATCTGGAGAGCAGCAACCTCTCCAGATGGCTTTTTTGCTTTGTGAATACCCGTGGAATACTAGCATTTGTTGGTCAGCACCATTATAGCACAATCAGGACTGGAAATGCAAGTGGGAAATTGGGGTTTTCTAGTTGTAGGGGGGATGTGACTTTGGGGTTCACCCTCATCCCTCACGGCTTCGCCGTGCCTCCTTCCCCCGCGAGGGGGAAGGCAGCATACCGCACCGACTGTGGGGCCCGACTCCCTGGGCGGGCCATTTTGCTGAGGCTTCAGGCGATCTCCAAAGCCGCCCCCCTTACGCACTGCATCTTTCAAATTTTCGTAGGGCTGGCCTGCGCTTGCGGAATGGGTCGAAATTTGGTATAATTTTGGGTGCTGCCCCCTCTATACCGGCACCAGAAGGGGGTGAGATCCATGGACCTTCTCGTCGAATTCTTTGTGTCGGCCGGAGCAAGCATAGCTGCCTACTATGTTTGCAAGTGGCTTGACCGGCACGCAAAGGGACAGTAAGCCCGCAACAAAATGGCCCCCAGAGAGCTGCCACTCTCTGGGGGCCGGTTTTTTAGGGGTGAGAAATTGGACCTTCCCGTCAATTTCTTCTGAGGAGATTATATCACAGCTGGGATAGAAAATGCAAGTAGGAAATGTTTTTGCGGTGACGGATGAGGGTGTTCCCCCTTACGTACCGTTTTACGACGCCTGGACCAATTCCGGCTCTGTCTGAGGCTCGATGGGCTTCACACCCAACTGCTCCCGCAGCTGGCGGGGGTGGTAGAGGTGGGAGAACTCCACACCGGCGCACAGCGTATCCACCAAATCCACCAGCCAGGCCTCAATAGACCGGGGCAAGGCTCCGCCCAGAGGCCACATGTGGGACAGAATGATGTTGCGTTCCTTCTTGCTCAGGGAGGTGAGCTTTGCCGCGTTCCGGGCGGCGGCCCGCGGGTGGTCAAAGCACTGGTTGCCCGGATGGGCGGATTTGTCCTTGGGGTTATACAGGTACAGGTCATGGAGCAGTCCGCCCCGTGCTGCCGCCGCCGCGTCCAGATGCAGCAGCCGTGCGCACCGATAGGACCAATAGGCCACAAACAGGGAGTGGTCCAGGCAGGTCACCCGCCCATGATGCTTCCACTGGCCCATCGAACGTACCGGCTGGGATTCCAGAAGCTCCCCGGTCGTGCGGACAAACTCCTTCAGGTAGTGGTTCATGGCAATCAAGCCCCTTTCACTTAAATCTTGATTCCATCATACCGCAAAATATTCTGTTTGTCATGTGGAAAATGATGTTTTTATGAAATCTTAATATTTTGTAAACGGCGGGGGAAGAACCCGCCGCGATACGTTCAGCGAATCTGCCCCTGTCCCCGGATCACATAGCGCAGCGTACAAAGCTCCATCAGGCCCATAGGCCCGCGGGCGTGGAGTTTTTGGGTGGAAATACCCATCTCACAGCCCAAGCCGAACTCCCCGCCGTCGGTGAAGCGGGTGGAGGCGTTATGATAGACGGCGGCGGAGTCCACGCCCCGGAGAAACGCTTGTGCCGTCTCCGGGTTCCGGGTGACGATGGCCTCACTGTGGTGGGTGGAGTGGGCGGCGATGTGTTCCATGGCCTCCTCCACGCCGGACACCAGCTTGACAGCCAGGATATAGTCCAAAAATTCCGTATCAAAGTCCTGGTCTCCGGCGGGAGTCCCGGCAATGATCCGGGCCGCGCCGGGGTCCAGCCGCAGCTCCACCTGAGCCAGGCGCTGGGCCAAACGGGGCAGAAATTCCGGGGCGGCGGCTTCGTGGACCAGACAGACCTCCGCCGCGTTGCACACGCTGGGGCGGCTGCACTTGGCGTTCTCCACGATGTCCAAGGCCATCTCCAAATCCGCGTCCTTGTCCACGTAGATATGGCAGATGCCGGTGCCGGTCTCAATGATCGGAACCGTGGCGTTTTCCACACAGGAGCGAATCAAACCCGCGCCGCCTCTGGGAATGAGCAGGTCCACCAGTCCGTTGGCGCACATCAGCTCCGTGGCGCTTTGGCGGGTGGTGTCCTCCACCAGACACAGCGCGTCCTGGGGAAGGCCCGCGGCGGTCAGGCCTTCCTGTAATGCCTCCACAATGGCGGCGGCGGAGCGGTGGGCCTCTTTTCCCCCCCGGAGGACGCAGGCAGACCCGGCCTTCAGGGCCAGGGCGGCGGCGTCACTGGTGACATTGGGGCGGCTCTCGTAGATGATGGCAATGACCCCCATCGGCGCGGCGGTCTTTTCCACCACCAATCCGTTAGGCCGTTCCACCCGGTTCAGCACGGTCCCCACCGGGTCGGGCAGCGCGGCGACCTCCCGCACCCCCTGGGCCATTCCGGAAATACGCTCCGGGGAGAGGGCCAGCCGGTCCAGCATCACGTCCGAGACCGTCCCCCTGGCCGCGTCCAGGTCCAGCCGGTTGGCCGCTAAAATCGCCTCCTGATGCCGCTCCAGGGCGTCCGCCATCGCCAGCAGAGCCTTGTTTTTCGTCTGCGTCCCGGCCAGAGCCATTGCACTCTTGGCTCCCTTGGCCCGCTGCAGCAGTTCTTGCGTTGTCATGGCGTTACCCCTCCGTCTTTCCCAAAAATCGCGTGCCCACTTTTTTTCCGTCCATGATGTCATAGAGGACCTTCGGCCGTTCGCCGTTGGTGATTATCATATCACAGTCCATCTCACTGACCATCTTTGCGGCCCGGAGCTTAGTCGCCATCCCGCCGGTAGCCAGCCCGCTGCCCACGCCCCCGGCCAGGGACTCGATCTCCGGGGTGACCGCCTCCACCACGGGGATCAGCGTTGCACCGGGGTCCTTCCGGGGGTCGGCGGTGTAGAGGCCCTCAATGTCACTCAGAAGCACCAGCAGGTCCGCCCGGACGGCACAGGCCACGATAGCGCCCAGGGTGTCGTTGTCGCCCACCTTGATTTCGGCGGTGGCTACGGTGTCGTTCTCGTTGATGATGGGCAAAGCGCCCAGCTCCAGCAGGCGTTCCATGGTGTTTTCGAAATTCTGGCGGCGCTCCGGGTCCTCCACGTCCTGGCCGGTGAGGAGGATTTGTGCAACCGTGTGGTTGTACTGGGTAAACAGCTTGTCATAGGTGTACATCAGCTCACACTGGCCCACAGCGGCGGCGGCCTGCTTGGTGGGCATATCGGAGGGTTTTCCGGGGAGCATGAGCTTGCCTACCCCCATGCCGATGGCCCCGGAGGAGACGAGGATAATTTCGTGCCCCGCGTTTTTCAGGTCGCTGAGGACCTTGACCAGCTCCTCCACGTGGCGGATGTTGAGCCGCCCGGTGGCGTGGGCCAGGGTGGATGTGCCGACTTTGATGACTGCGCGCATATAGGTGCCTCCTTCCGGCGTAATGCCTTACTGTGCCTTTTTCAGTCCTGCGATATCCTGCTGCATGGATTTAAACGCAATCTTCAGCAGTCTAACATCGTCCTCCAATACCTCCACGCGGCTTTTGGGGGCGAGCGTCTCCAGGATATCCATAATCGCGCCGTGTCCCTCGTAAAGCAGGTCCAGCTTGCGGGTCACCTCGGTTTCCATCAGAACTGCGGTGCGCTGGGAGCGCTCATCCAGCTTTTCCAGCAGTTCACCGTGTTTCTTCAGCTCTGCACTGTGTTCCTCCAGAATTTGGCTGTGCTGCTCCAGGATTTTGCTGTGCTCTTCCAGAATTTTGCTGTGTTTCTCCAGCGTTTCTCCATGCCTCTCCAGCATTTCTCCATGCCTCTCCAGCATTTCTCCATGCTTCTCCAATGTCTGATTGATTGCCGCAAACATTTGGTCATGATGCCCCAGGATTTCCAGAATCTTTTCTTCGTTACTCATTGTGCTGCCTCCTCATAAAAATACAATCGGTTCCGGTTACTGTTTTCCTAATTCCTTCGTCTTTTCAAACGCCGCTATCACTGCCTCAAACGCCGCCGAGCGCACTCCGGTCCGCTCCAGCGCCCGCACCCCCTGGATGGTGCTTCCGCCGGGGGAGCATACCGCGTCCTTCAGCACGCCGGGGTGGGTGCCGTTTTGCAGCATCAGCTGTGCGGTCCCCGCCATAGTCTGGGCCGCGTAGGCCAGCGCCTTGGTCCGGGGCAGGCCGCAGGCTACCCCGCCATCTGCCAGCGCCTCCAAAAACAGCGCGCAGAAGGCCGGGCCGCAGCCAGACACCGCGCTGGCCGCGTCAATCAGAGCTTCCGGCACCGGGTCCACCAGCCCGGCTGGAGCCAGCAGCGCCTGAAACGCGTCCAGCTCCTCCTGGGAGGCTCCCAGCCCGCACACCTGGATGACCCCCATCCCGACAGCGGCGGGGGTGTTGGGCATCAGACGGATAACCGGGCAGTCCAACCCTGCCAGCTCCCGGATACGCTGGGTGGTCAGACCTGCGGCCATGGACGCCAGGACAAACCGGTCCTCCCGGCCCGCCAGCGCCGGCCCAAGCTCCGCCAGCACCCCCGCCATCATTTGGGGTTTTACGCCCAGGAAAATCAGTGTACAAGCTTTGGCGATCTCCTCATTGGGCACCGCCTGGCCGTGCAGCTCCGCCGCCAGCTCCTGGGCCTTGGACGGGGTCCGGTTGGCGAAAAATAACTGGGAAGCCGGACTCCCCTGGGCCGCGGCGCGGGCCAACACGCCGCCCATAGTTCCGGTGCCGATAAAACCAATCGTCTGATACATGGAACAGTATCCTCCTTCCAAACTCACAGCAAATCACTGACCAGCTTCACCGCCAGCAGGCCCAGTACCACAAAGAACATGGGCCGGATCACCTTCGCGCCACCCTTGAGCGCCAGGCCGGAGCCGATGTAATTTCCCAAAATGTTGCACAGCGCCGCCGGGACCCCTACCGCCCAGACCACCTGGCCCGCCAGGGCAAAGGTGACCAGGGAGGCAGCGTTGGAGGCGGAGTTGACCACCTTCGTGTTGCCGGAGGCCCGCAGCAGGTCAAAGCCCGCCAGGGTCGTGAATGCCAGCATCATAAAGGTCCCTGCGCCGGGGCCGAAAAAGCCGTCATAACCTCCCACCACAAAGCCGATGCCCACACAAATGGCCATCAGGACCTTGGGGGAGTGCCGGCCGGTCTTATCCTCCGCACCCAGCTGGGGCTGGAACAAAATAAAACCTCCCAGAATGGGGACCACTGCCAGCAGCAGGTAGTTCAGGAATTTCGCGGCCACCCGCATTGCCAGCTGGGACCCCAGAGCGGAGCCCACCAGCGCGGCCAGGGCGGCAGCGGCGGCGGTGGGGACATGGAGCTGTTTGCGCTGGATGAAGCGGCCGGTGGCCAGAAAGGTGCCGAAGGCGTTGCCGCACTTGTTGGTGCCCAGAGCCAGAGGGGCGGGCAGTCCGGCAATCAGGTAAGCGGGCAGGGAAATCAGCCCGCCGCCGCCGGCCACTGAGTCGATGAGTCCGGCCAGAAACACGAGGGGGCACACGATGGCCCAGATGGGAAGCAGTTCTTGCAGTGTCATAGCGTGGAAAATCCTCTCTCTTTCAGATAAAGTCATTATGCCATATTTTCGCAGGGAAGTCAATTTGCCGGACAGACAGTCCTATTATTTGCAGGGTGGGGGGATTCCCCCATTTTCTCTCTATAAACCAAAAAAACGGTCGAAAACGACCGGAATTGCATGAAATAAACATTTATTTCGCCTTATAAAAACGAACCGTCCTAAAACGGTGCGTTTCTGCGTTTACGTCTCCTGGCCGCCCCCGCCGAATGTCAGGTAGCCGCTCAGGCCTGTCGCCAGCAGCTGGAACACGGTGTCCTCCGTCTCCTGGTTGTCGGGGAGCACTCCTTCCACCACATACTTGGCGTACATCACAGTCGTGGTCAGCACATGCAGCCACAATAGGTCCTGGTTGATCCGGTCCAGACAGGGAAACATCGCTTTAAAGGCGGTAACCATCTTCATAAACGAGCCGAAATAGTTGACCTCCCGGATCTTGTCATACCCTGGAAAGGCGGCGCCGTCCCGGAACCGGTGGTAAAACGCGGTTTCGTCCGGGTGGGACAGCCAGAACCGGAAATAGGGCTGCCACAGGCTTCGGACCGCGCCCAGCGGGTCGGTCTGCATACTCTGCGGGTCAAACCTCAGATGGTCGAAAATCGCCGCCGCCTGCTGGTCCACGTAAGTAAAGCACTCGGTCAGCACCTGGTCCTTTCCATCAAAGTAGCGGTAGATTGCCCCAGGGGATATCCCCGCCAGCTCGCTGATGTTCTGGATGCGGACGCCTTCCAGACCATACTGGCGCACGGCTTTCATGGCCGCGAAAATAATTCGCATTTTGGTGTCGTCCAGAGCAATCACATCCCCTTCAAACATTTTCTTCTGCCTTTTTCTCCCTTGATAATGTATTATACACTGGATTTTTTCCATTGACAATACTCTTTTCTCAATTATGAGGCATTTTCACCAAAATTTAGCGGTTTTGCCAAGAAAAAAGGGACGGCTTTTCCGCCGTCCCTTATCTTTTTCACGATTCCTCGCCCAAACCAAGCCCCGCCGGGTCAGTAAAGACCCTCTGAAAGGTCTCCGCGTCCATGGTCTCGTGCTTGAGCAGATACCGGGCTGTCAGCTCCAGCTCCTGGCGCTTGGCGGTCAAAATGGCCTCGCACCGGGCGTAAGCCTGGTCCACGATGGCCTTGACCTCCTCGTCGATGAGGCCCGCCACCTCCTCGGAGTAGCTCCGGGCCTGGGCCATGGAGCGTCCGATGAAAATCTCGTCGCTCTCGTTCCCGTAGTGGATGGCCCCCAGCTTCCCGCTCATGCCGTACTTGGTCACCATGGCGCGGGCCGTGGCGCTGGCCTTCTGGATGTCGCTGGACGCGCCAGTGGAAATATCCCCCAGCACAAGCTGCTCGGCCACCCGGCCCCCCAGGCACACCGCAATGCGCTCCTCCAGCTCCCGCCGGGACAGGTAGGTCCGGTCCTCCTGGGGCAGGGAGATGGTCATGCCGCCCGCGCCGCCGCGGGGAATAATAGTGATCTGATGGACCGGGTCCTGGGTCTCCAGCTCGTGGATCACGACCGCGTGGCCCGCCTCGTGGTAGGCGGTCAGCCGCTTGGCCTGGGGCGTTACCACACGGCTGTGCTTCTCCGGGCCGGCAATCACCTTCAGCATCGCGTCCTGAAGCTCCTGCTGGCTGATGAACCGCTTTTCGTTCCGTGCCGCCAAGAGCGCCGCCTCGTTGAGCAGGTTTTCCAGGTCCGCGCCGCTGAACCCCGCCGTGGCCTTGGCTACCTCCGCAAGGGACGCGTCCTCCCCCAGGGCCTTCTTCCGGGCGTGGACTTTCAGGATTTCTTCCCGGCCCTTGATGTCCGGCAGGCCCACGTAAATCTGCCGGTCGAACCGGCCGGGCCGCAGCAATGCCGGGTCCAAAATGTCCTGGCGGTTGGTCGCGGCCATCACAATGACCCCCTCGTTGGAGCCAAAGCCGTCCATCTCCACCAAGAGCTGGTTCAAGGTCTGTTCCCGCTCGTCGTGTCCGCCGCCCAGGCCCGCGCCCCGCTGCCGGCCCACCGCGTCGATCTCGTCGATGAACACGATCGCCGGCGCGTCCTTTTTCGCCTGGTCAAACAGGTCCCGGACCCGCGACGCGCCTACGCCCACATACAGCTCCACAAAGTCCGAGCCGGAAATGGAGAGGAAATGGACCCCCGCCTCTCCGGCCACCGCTTTGGCAATCAGGGTCTTACCGGTGCCGGGAGGGCCCACCAGCAGCACGCCCTTAGGGATACGCGCCCCTAAGGCCGTATACTTCTGGGGGTCGCGCATAAAATCCACGATCTCCCGCAGCTCCTCCTTCTCCTCGTCGGCCCCGGCCACGTCGTCAAAGGTCACCCGGACGTTCTGGTCCGAGAGGGTCTTGGTCCGGGCGTGGCCGAAGCGGGAAGCGCCGCCCCCGCCGCCGCCTCCGGTGTTCTGGCGCTGAAAGGTCATATACCAGAAGCCGATCATGGCGGCGACCAGAAGCACATAGGGCAGGTAGGCAAACCAGGGCGGCTCGACCCAGCCGGCGTCGTAGTCATAGTCGGTAATGATCCCTCTGGCGTTCTGGTCGGCGATGACCTCGTGGAGGTCGTTATAAAACACCCGAAAATCCGCCAGGTGGTAGCGGATGGTGGACCGGGCGTCCCCCTCCCCCCGGACGGTCATGGTCAGCACATTGTCCTTGACCCGGAATTCGGACACCCGCTCCTGCAAAAAGAGGGTCCGTATTTGGCTGTAGGTGTAGCTGGGGCCCTGGTCCACCCGCTGCAAAGCGCCGAAGGTAAACACCAGCACCAGCGCCAGCAGAAGGTACAGGGGCAAATCCCGGTTGAAACGTCGCATTAAGAATAGACCTCCGGTTTCAGAATCCCGATGTAAGGCAAGCCCCGGTAATGCTCCGCGTAGTCCAGGCCGTAGCCCACCACGAAGGCGTCGGGGATGGTAAAGCCGGAATAGGACACCTCCACCGGCTTGGTCCGGCGCTCCGGCTTATCCAGCAGGGTGCAAAGACGGATGGACGCGGGCTTGCGCTGCTCCAGCAGTTTAAGCAGGTAGCTCAGGGTGTTGCCCGAATCCAAAATGTCCTCCACCACGATCACGTGCTTGCCGGAGATGTCGCCGGACAGGTCCTTGGTAATCTGGACCTGACCTGTCGAGGAGGTGCCGCCCCCGTAGGAGGACACGGCCATAAAGTCCACGGTGCAGTCCAGGTCGATGGACCGGCACAGGTCGGCCATAAAGATGAAGGACCCCCGCAGCACGCTGATGAGAATAATTTCCTTCCCCTGGTAATCGGCGGTAATCTGCGCGGCCAGCTCCCGCACCCGCTTTTCCAGCTCCTCCTGGGTAAACAGCACCTCTTGAATATCTTTTTCCAGCAGCATAGTGCGCTCTCCTCTCTAAAGCTCTATTTTCCAGCAAGCCTCCCCGGCCTGGGGCAGAAAGCTCTGGTCCTGGCCCAGCCCCGCGGCGGCGGCGGCGCGGCCCTCCCCTTCCAGCACCGGGAACCGGTCCCGGTACAGACGGGGTATTTTTTCGTCGATCATCAGCCGCTTCACGCTCCGCTCCGGACGGCCCGGACGCCGGAGCCGGTCCCCGGTCTGCCGGGGGCGCAGCCGGTAGTCCCCCAGCCGCAGATAAAAACAGTCTTTCCCCGGTTTCTCCCCCTGATACGTCCAGGCCGACACTTGCAGGGTACAATCGCCCGCCCGGTTCTCCCCTGCGGCCAGGGGAAACGGCTCCCAGGGGACATGTTCCAGGCTGGGACCAAGGATCAGTTTATCATATTCCCGCCGGGCTGTGAAATGCCCCGGCAGAGAAATTTGTGCGGAAGGATTTTCGCCAAAAACCAGCTCCACCGCCGCCCGGCGCTGGGCCAGGGTCAGCACGGCGGGACACCCGGCCCGCTCCGCCAGGAGCTGGATCACTCTGGGCAGCAGCGCCTCCGGCAGGCGGCGCAGCTCCGGCACGGAGCCGGTGAGACGGCTCCGGGCCAGCTCGTCCAGGTACGCGTCCTCCCGGCGCAGCACCGCCGCCGTCTCCCCCACCCGCTCCTCCAGCCAGGGGTCAATCTCCCGCAGGAGAGGGACAACGTGCCGGCGTAAATGGTTCCGGGAGAAGCGGTCGTCGGTGTTGGAGCTGTCCTCCACATGGGGCAGGCTGTAAATCCGCAGGTATTCCAGAATCTGGGTCCGGGTGGTGGTCAGCAGGGGGCGGATGACACCGTCCCGCTTTGGCGGGATGCCCGTCAGCCCCCGCAGGCCGCTTCCCCGGAGCAGATGCAGCAGGACAGTTTCCACATTGTCGTCCGCGTTGTGGGCCGTGGCAATCACCCCGCCCCCCAGCGCCTGGAGGGTTTCTTGCAGAAACGCGTAGCGTAATTCCCGGCCCATGTCCTCCAGGCCCCGGCCGGCCTTTCGGGCGGCTCCGGCGACATCCCCGGAGCCAATATACAAGTCGATGTCCGGGTAGCGTTCGGCCAGCAGGTTTTGGACAAAGGTCTCGTCCCGCCGGGACTCCTCTCCCCGCAGATTGTGGTTGTAGTGGGCCGCGGCCAGCCGGAAGGGACGCACATCGCGCAGGTGGTACAGCCAGTCCAGCAGGCAGACCGAGTCCGCCCCGCCGGACACCGCCGCCAGCACCAGCCCGCCCCCCGGGGGCAGCAGCTCAGATTCGTCCGTCAGCCGGACCGCACGCTCCATCCATCCCATCGGTTACCATTCCTCGTGCCGGTTGTCGATGGTAGAGAAGGTGGTGTATTCCGGCAGCCATTGCAGCTCCACCGTCCGGGTCTCGCCGTGGCGGTTTTTGGCGATAATGCACTCGGCCAGGTTGGGACTGGGGCTTTCTTTATCATAGTATCCCTCCCGGTAGAGGAACATAACGATATCCGCGTCCTGTTCGATGGCGCCGGATTCCCGCAGGTCGGACAGCATGGGCCGCTTGTTGGGGCGGCTCTCGTTGGCGCGGGACAGCTGGCTCAGGCACAGCACCGGCACGTTGAGTTCTTTCGCCATGATTTTCAGGGACCGGGAGATATCCGACACCACCTGCTGGCGGTTTTCCCCGCCGCGCTGTTTTCCGCCCGCAGACTGCATCAGCTGCAAATAGTCGATGATAACTAACCCCAAATCCTCCACCCGGCGGCATTTTGCATTGATATCCGCCACGGTAACGGTGGAGTCGTCGTCGATCAGGATTTTGGACCGGCTCAGGGAGTCGGCGGCGACAGCCACCTTTTCCCAGTCGGCCTCACTGAGCCGCCCGGTGACCATTTTTTTGTTGTCCACAAAGCACTCGCTGGAAATCAGCCGCATGGCCAGCTGTTCCCGGCTCATTTCCAGGGAGAAGAAGGCCACATTTTTGCCGGATTTTTTGCCCGCCTCCAGGAGGATATTCAGAGCCATGGACGTTTTGCCCATGCCGGGGCGTGCGGCCAGCAAAATCAGGTCGGACTTGTTCAGGCCGGAGATGGCCCGGTCCAGGTCCTCCAGGCCTGTGGAGAGGCCGGGGATCTCCTGGTCGCTGGCGGCAAGCTCGCTGAGGCGGTCGTACACGTCGATGAGGACGACGGAAATGGGGGTCAGGCCGCGGGAGGCCCGGCCCTGCCGGATGGCGTAAATACGCTGCTCCGCCGCCTCCAGCACGTCCTGACCGGTGCCGCCGCTCTGGGCCATGGAGGCCAGCTCCCCCGCCGCCTCGGACACCCGGCGCAGCAGGGTCTTATCCTGCAAAATGTCGATATATTCCTTGACATTGGCCGCAGTCGGGGTGGCGTCCATGAGCTGGAGGACGTAGTTGCGGGATTGGTTTTCGTCATAGGTTCCCTTCCGCTTCATATCCTCCAAAACCGTAACCGGGTCGATGGTCTGGGAGAAATTGAACATGGAATAGATGCTCTCATAGATTTCCCGGTTGTGGCGCAGGTAGAAATCTTCCGGACGCAGCTTGTCAATGACCTCCGGGACGCAGCGTGCGTCAATGAGCATAGAGCCAAGCACGGCCTGTTCCGCTTCCACACTGTGGGGCATTTGCCGGGTCAAAAGCTCCTCGTCCATTGTTTGACCTCCTCACTATCATGGGATGGGACCAGGTTCAAGGGGCTGGATTTTCTAAAATTCTCAGCCCTCTACCACCAGCACATTCACCACGCCGGTGACCTCATGGCCCAGCTTGCACTTGAGGGAATAGCTGCCGCAGGACTTAATGGGGTCCTCCAGCACCAGCTTGGTCTTGGCGATGTTCAGCCCGTGCTGGGCGGCCAGGGCCTCGGAGATCTCCTTCGCGGTGACGGCCCCGAACAGCCGTCCGCCCTCGCCGGCCTTGGCGCTGATTTTGACCATCAGGCCCTCCAGCTTCTTGGACACGGCCTCGGCCTCCGCCTTTTCCGCCGCCATCTGGGCCTTTTTGGCCTTCTCCTGCTGCTTCATGGTGTTGATGCTCTCCGGCGTGGCGGTCACCGCCAGCTTCTTGGGCAGAAGGAAGTTCCGGGCGTATCCGTCGGAAACCTCCACCATCTGGCCCTTCTTGCCCTGGCCCCGTACATCCTGCTGTAAAATTACCTTCATATTGTATCAATCCTTTCTGTGTCTGTTCCGTCGCTTTGATTTGGTACGCAGATCAGTCCTCCAGATACCGGTCAATGGACATGGTCAGCTCCTGGGCCACCTGCTCCAGGCTCTTGCCGGGTATCTGCCCGCCGGCGGCGGCGGCGTTTCCTCCGCCTCCCAGCGGCTCCACAATCACCTGCACATTGGTGTCCCCCATGGACCGGGCGGAAATCACGATACGGCCCGTCGCGTCGTCCGGGTACAGCACAAAGGAGGTGTCAATGCCCGTGATGTTCAGCAGCTCGTCCGCCGCCTGCGCCGCCACGATACGGCCCACCGTATGGTCCACCACGGCAATGGCGATCTGATTGCGGTAGAGCTTGGCGTTTTGAATGATGTCGTACTTGGCGATCGTGCCTGCCAGGTCGTTCTGGAAGAGCTTTTTGACCTCGGCGGTGTCCGCCCCGGACCGGCGCAGAAACGCCGCTGACTCGAAGGTCCGTCCGCCGGTGCGCATGGTAAAATTCTTGGTGTCCAGCACGATGCCCGCCAGAAGCGCCTCGGCCTCTACCCGCAGCAGGTCCGCCGGCTCCATGATATATTGCAGCAGCTCCGTGACCAGCTCGCTGGCGGAGGAGGCGTAAGGCTCGTGGTAGTTGAGGGCCGCGCCGTCGATATAGGTGGCGGCACGGCGGTGGTGGTCGATGACCGCCACCCGGTTGGCCGCTTGCAGCACCTCCAGGGACACCACCTGCTCCGGGCGGTTGGTGTCCACCACCACCACCAGGGACTGGGAGTCCAGCGCCGCCAGGGCCTCCTGGGGGGCCAGAAAGCACTCCTCATACTCCCGCTTGCCGAACAGCCGGTCGGCCAGGACCTTTCCGGGGTAAGCGCCCGGCTCCTGGATGATGTTGGCCCGCACGCCCTTTTTCCGGGCAATGGCGCAGATACCGGCGGCGGCGCCCACCGCGTCGTTGTCCGCCGCCTTGTGGCCCATGACGAACACCCGCGAAGCGTCGGCCACCAGGGCGGACAGGGCGTTTGCCATGACCCGGCTTTTCACCTTGGTACGCTTTTCCGTCTCCTTGGACCGCCCGCCGTAGAACTCAAAGGTGAGCTGATTGCGGATGACCGCCTGGTCTCCGCCGCGGGACAGGGACATCTCAATGGACAGGTTGGCGTACTGCATCAGCTCCTGCAAGGTCTCCGCCCCCACGCCCACGCCGATGGACAGGGTGGCGGCGATGCCGCTGGGGTTGGTCAGGCTGTGGACCGCGTCCAGGATGTCGAATTTTTTTTCGATAAACCCCTGCAGATACTGTTCCTCAAAGAAAAACAGGTAGCGGTCCCGCTCGTACTTGTGCAAAATACCTCCGGTGGCGCTGGCCCAGGCGTCAATGCGCTCGTCGATCTCTGAGAGCAGGGCGGACCGGGCGGTCTCCGTCAGGTTTTTCATAAGGTCCTCGTAGTTGTCCAGCATCAGCACCGCGGCCACAGGCCGGGTGGCCTGGAACAGGTCCCGCAGCTGGGCGAACTCCGTCACGTTGATCCAGTAGGTGGTAGCCAGGAAGCCGCCGCTCTTGTCGCCGGTGCGGACCAGGTGGCCGAATACCCAGTAGCGGCCCCCGTTGTACTCCACCTCGTCCGGGCACTGTGTTTTCCCTTCCATGAGCCAGTGGGGATCGAAGTTGGGGGCCAGGGCGGACAGCTTGGCGTCAAACAGATGCTCCCGGCCTTTGGAAAGCTGCAAAAAACGCTCGTTGGTCCAGATCACGTCGTCGCTCTCCAGCCGGAAAATGACCATCGGCAGGGGGGAGTTTGTCATGGTGTCCTTGCTGGCTACGTCCACGGAGCCGGTGACAGTCTCGATATATTTGACGATCTCTTTTTTGCGGCGGCGGCTGGTACGCTGGTAGTACAGGCCCAGCAGCACCACGATCAGCCCCTCGACGACGGCGACCCACAGGTTGAACGCCGCGCTGACCACGGCGAACAGGGCCAGGCAGATAAAGTAGAGCTGCACCCGCTGTTGGAGCAGTTGATTGATCTTACGATTCACGAAGACAAACGCCTCCTAACCTCTGGAGAATTTCATCCCAGGAACGGTATTTGATTATTATAACAAATCCCCTGGGGAAAAACAAGGTCGTTTGTTTAAGATTTCTCCGATTCGCAAAGTAGAGCAGCCCTTCGGCTTCACCCTCATAACGAACAAACTATACCGCATATAACCCTTTTGGGGATGGCATTCCGGGACGGATAGTGTTAATCTTTTAACAGAAAGAGGGTTAAAAAAATAACGATTTAAACCGCTCATCCGCTCTGACGGTTTGGACCGCGAAACTCTCTGGAAACCCACACGCGTTTTCCCTGACTGCTCTGGGGAAGCGCATCTTCTTTCCTTCCATCCTGAATTGAAGCAGGGCGTCCCGGATGGGACGCCCTGCTTCATAATTATGTTCAGTTGAACTTGTAAATCTTCCGGGCCAGACGGTACAGCCCAATGGACAGCTTTCTGCCCTGATAGCCGGGGAAGTTGCCCACCGCCGACACCGCCATATACTTCATTTTATGGTACAGGCCCTTGTCCACCGTGCGTAAATACTCCCAGAGCTGGGTCTTTTGCCCCAAACTCTCCGGCGTGTTGGCGATCACCAGGAAAATGGACGAAATGGTCATCATCATCGCCAGATAGTTGAACATGTAGCGGCCCAGCTTTTTATGCTCCCGGCCCACCTGGCGCAGGTCGTGGGAGTCGATCATCTGGTATGTCACCCGGACCTGCTGGTCCACCCGGCCCACCATCACCGACTCATTGACGCTCTGGTCCGCCCGGCCGATATAGTACCGGTACAGGTCCACATCCAGATAGTAGAGGTTGCGCATCTGGGGCAGGGGCTGATAGACAAAAATATTGTCCACATAGAACGTGTGCTTTGGCAGCTCCAAACCGCAGTCCCGCAGCACCTGGGTGCGGTAAATGACCGAGTGCATCAGCAGATACTGGGAGGGGCGGAAGCGGCCGATATGCTCCCACTGGAACACCCGGTTGGTGGGAAACACATTGCGGTAGTGCATCACCCGGCTGGTGTTGTCCTCCACATGCTCGTACACGTAGTTGCAGACCATCATGTCCACCAGCTTTTCGTCCCGGACGAACTGACGCAGCTTGGCCAGCGCCTTTTGCAGGGAGGGCACGTCTAACCAGTCGTCGGAGTCCACTACCTTATAATAAATGCCCCTGGCGTTGCGCAGGCCGCAGTTGACCCCCTCGCCGTGTCCGCCGTTCTCCTGGTGGACGGCCCGGACGATTTCCGGATATTGTTCCGCATAGCGGTCGCAGATGGCGGGGGTGTCGTCCTTGGTGGAGCCGTCATCCACCAGAATGATCTCGATGTCGTCCCCGCCCTCCAGAAGGCTGTCCACACAGCGCTCCATATAGTCCGCCGAGTTGTAGCAGGGGACGGCAAAGGTAATCAGTTTTTCCATCGGTTTCTCTCCTTGTATTTACAATATAATCACAACTGCGCTGCCAGCTCCAGGGACCGGGCGGCAATGGCGTCCATGTTGTAATATTTATACTCCGCCAGCCGGCCCAGCAGGTGCAGCTGAGGCATTTTTGCGGCTTCCTCCTGGTATTTGGAATACAGAGCGTTATTTTCCGGGTTGATGATTGCATAATAGGGGATTTCGTTTTCCGCCCCGGTGTAGGCTCTGGAATATTCTTTCATGATCGTGGTCACGCCGGGCCGCTTCTGGCCGGTGAGGATCTTGAACTCCGTGATGCGGGTAAACTCCTCGTCCACCGTGTAGTTGACGGTGCCCGCCGCCTGGAATTGGTCCGCCTGCTTCGTCTCAAACTGGAAATCCAAAGTCCGGTAGGGCAGGGGGCCGAACTTGAAGTCAAACAGCTCATCCACCGGGCCGGTGTAAATGACGTCCCCCGCAAAATCCTTCATGAGGGGCCGTGCGTCGGTGTTCAGGCGCACTTCAATATTGGGGTGGTCCAGCATGGCTTCAAACAGGGCGGTGTAGCCGTGGAGGGGCATCCCCTGATAGGCGTCCTGGAAGTAGCGGCCGTCGTCAGACAGGCGCACCGGCACCCGCGCGGTGGTGTTGGGGTCAATCTCCTCCGGGGTCTGGCCCCACTGCTTCATGGTGTAGTGGACAAAAACATGCTCGTACACATAGTCGGCAATGGCGGCAATTTCCGGGTCCGGATTCTGGCGCAGCTCCAGAATGGTCACCTGGCTCTGGGCGGGGTAGGCGTCCAGGAGCTTTTTCCCCAGCCGTTCCCCCTCTTTTGCGCCGAATGCGTTTTTCAGGGAGTCCAGGTTGAAGGGGACCGGGAAGAAAAAGCGTCCGTCCGTGGTTTTGTGTGCCGGAACCACCTCAGGGTTATCCCGCGGCAGGTTGGCAATGACCTTGTGCTGATAACGCCGCCACTGGGTGAACCGGGAGAGGAATTCAAAGACCTGCTTGTTGTTGGTGTGGAAGATGTGGGGGCCGTACTGGTGAATCAGCACCCCGGCGCTGTCCGTACAGTCGTAGGCGTTGCCGCCGATGTGGCTCCGGCGCTCCGCCACCAGCACGCGCCGGCCCTTTTCCGCCAGACTCCGGGCGCACACGCCGCCGGCGAAGCCGGCTCCTGCAATCAATACGTCAAAATTATTGTTCAAATCAGATTCCGCCTTTTTTCTCATTTGTCACAGTATAACACAGCCGCTTTCAAAAATAAATTAAGAAATGATTAAATCCTTCGATTCATAATTCGTAAAGTATGGCAGCCCTTTGGCTTCACCCTCACACCACCAGCCTCCCCAGCTGATAGACCAGCAGAGCGGCCAGATAGGCGCACCCGACCTGCCATCCAATCGAAAAGGCCGTCCATTTGGGGCTGTTCAGCTCCTTTGCCAGGGTGGACACCGCCGCCACGCAGGGGACATACAGCAAAATAAACACCAAAAACGCAAAGGCCGACAGCGGCGTAAAGCCCACCATAGCCGCCGCCACCTCCGCTCCCGCGGCGGTCAGGGAAAAGCCATAGAACATAGACAGGGAGGTCACCACCATCTCTTTTGCAATCAGACCCGTCAGCAGTGCCACCGCCGCCTGCCAGTGCCCGAAGCCCAGAGGCGCAAAGACCGGAGCAATCCAGGCTCCGATGTGCCCCAGCATGGACTGGGCGGCGTCGTCCACCATATGCAGCCGGAAATCGAAGCTCTGAAGCAGCCACAGCACCACAGACAACAGCAGAATCAGCGTCCCGGCCTTGACCAGAAACCCCTTCACCTTCTGCCACACATGCAGCAGCATATTTCCCAGGGACGGCAGACGGTAGGGGGGCAGCTCCAGCACGAAGGGGGCAGGTTCCCCGGCGAACAGAGTCCGTTTGAACAGCAGACCCGACAAAATGCCCGTCAGCATCCCAATCACGTACAGTCCAAAGACCACCAGTCCCGCCCAGGGGCCGAAAAAGGCGGAGGCGATCATGCCGTACACCGGCAGCTTGGCGGAGCAGGACATGAAGGGAATCAGCAGAATGGTCATGCGCCGGTCTTTTTCGTTCTCCATGGTCCGCGCGCCCATGATGGCGGGGACCGAACAGCCGAAGCCCATCAGCATCGGAATAAAAGCCTTGCCGCTCAGGCCGAACCGGCGCAAGAGCCGGTCCATGATGAACGCGGCTCTGGACATATAGCCGGAATCCTCCAGAAAAGACAGGAACAAAAACAGCAGGGCAATCTGGGGCAGAAAGGACAGTACGCCTCCCACGCCCGCAATAATCCCGTCACAGGCCAGACTGACCAGCACCGGCGAAACTCCGGCGGCGGTCATGGCCCCGTTCAGCCCCTGGGAGAACCAGTCCAGCCCTGCGGCCACGCCGTCCTGGAGCCAGGAACCGAACGGCCCGAAGGTCACCACGAACATCAGCAGCATGGTACACAGAAACAGCGGCAGGGCCAAAATCCGGTGGGTGACCACCCGGTCTATCGCCTCGGTAAGCGTGGCCTGCTGGGAGGGCTGGCCGCGGGTCAGGCAGGCGGACACCACCCGCTCGATATACTGGTAGCGGCTGTCGGCAATCAGCGTCTCCCGGTCCCCCAGGTCGCTGGAGGCCTCGTAGGTTTTGGCGATTTTCTCAGTCCGCCGGGCCTCGTCCGGGGAGAGGTCCAGCATCTTGGCCACAAGCCGGTCCCCCTCCAGAAGCTTGATGGAGGCCCAGTGGGCGGGCAGGCCGACCGCGTAGGCACGGTCGTGAATCAGCTCGCCGATCTGGTGGTGGATGTCGTGGGTGAAGCTGTCATAGAGGTCGTCCGGCTCCAGGGTGTAGCCCAGGTGTATCTGCCGGTGGGCGGTGTGGAGGAGCTGCTCGATTCCCTGGCCGGTTTTCGCGGTAATGGGCACCACCGGCACCCCCAGCTCCTTGGACAGCCGGTCCGCGTCGATGTGGTCCCCCCGGCGCTCCACCTCGTCCATGAAATTGAGGGCCACGACTGTCGGCCGCTCCAGCTCCAGCAGTTGAATGGTCAGGTACAGATTCCGTTCCAAATTGGTCGCGTCCACCACGTCTATGATGCAGTCCGGGGCCTCCCGGATAATAAAATCCCGTGTGACAATCTCCTCCATGGAGTAGGGGGACAGGGAATAGATGCCCGGCAGGTCCACAATGGTCAGCTCCCGGTCGTTTACCCTGGCGGTGCCCTCTTTTTTCTCCACCGTCACGCCGGGCCAGTTGCCCACATACTGGTTGGACCCGGTAAGAGCGTTGAACAGGGTCGTTTTGCCGCAGTTGGGGTTCCCGGCCAGGGCCAGGCGGATGGGGCGGGTGTCGTGGGCGCTGGGGTCGTAGGCCCGCGCGTGGGCGTCCAGCTCGTGGGCGTGGGCACGCCGCTGGCGCTTCTGGACCTCCGGGTCCGGGATATGCTGGGTCTGCGCCCGGCGTGCGGCCCCGGCGCCCCGGTCGGGACGGCCCATTTCGATCTGTGCCGCGTCCGCCCGGCGTAAGGACAGCTCATAGCCCCGCAGGCTGACCTCCAGCGGGTCCCCCAGCGGGGCGATTTTGGTGACCTTCACCAAAGTGCCGGGGGTAAGGCCCATGTCTGTGAGCCGGTGCTTCACTGCGTCGGACTGGTTGCCCACCCGTAGGATGGTCCCGCTCTCCCCTGGGGCGAGGTCGTATAGTGTCCTGACTTCTTGCTCTTCCATAAAATTCCTCCCTGCAGCCTGACGCTTGCTTGAAATCCATTGTACCCCTTCTTTTCTCACTTGTAAAGAGGGGGAGTTGGCGGGGCGGTTTTTTCGCAATACTGGTAATGTGGAGGTGAATCCCAAAAGCCTCCTCTGCTTCACGAATTACAGAAAATCTTAAGAAATACTCATGAAAAAAACAAGAAGTTTCTGAAGAAAATCTGATATAATATTGACATCTCAATAAAAAGAGGTGCGCAGTATGACCAGCAATATATTAGTGGTAGACGACGAAGCCGAAATCGCCGACTTAATCGAAGCCTACCTGACCGGCGAGAATTACACTGTATTCAAATTCTATTCAGCAGCAAAAGCGCTTGCGTGTATCAATACCACAAAGCTCGACTTAGCCATCCTGGACGTGATGATGCCGGAACTAGACGGCTTTGCGCTGTGCCAGAAGATACGGGAAAAGCACACCTGGCCCATTATCATGCTGACGGCCAAAGATGCAGAAACGGACAAAATCACCGGGCTGACATTAGGGGCCGACGACTATGTGACCAAGCCTTTCCGTCCTCTGGAGCTGATGGCCAGAGTAAAATCTCAGCTGCGCCGGTATCACAGGTACAATCCGGCCCGTTCTGACAGCGGGGAGCCGCCCCCCGGCCTCCCGGCAGACGCCGTGGTCTGCGGCGATTTGACCATGAATATCAAAGCTCACACCTGCTTTCTGGGCGAAAAACCGCTGGTGCTGACCCCTACTGAATTTTCTATCCTGCGTATTCTCCTGGAAAACGCAGGAAACGTGGTCAGCTCAGAGGAGCTGTTTCACCAAATCTGGCGGGACGAATACTACAGCAAGGCCAACAACACCATCACCGTCCACATCCGCCACCTGCGGGAAAAGCTGGGGGACAGCATGGACAAGCCCAGGTTTATCAAAACGATATGGGGGGTAGGGTATAAAATTGAAGCCTGATCGAAAGGACGAATACCTTGCCTTCCAATCCAAGCTTATCCGGCGGGCCTGCGTCAATGCGATTACCTCCGCCGCCGTGGTGGTGGGGCTGTACCTGTTCGTTTGGAAGCAGCGGATGGGCGATTGGATCATGTGGCTGCTGGAAAATGTTTTCAACATGTGGCATGAGGACGCGTTTTACTATTACAATGACCATTTTCGGGGCAACAAAGAGATATTTTTTGCCGCCGCTGTACTGCTGATATTTACGGTGCTGCTGCTGCGGATTTTTCGATGGATTACCGGCTATTTCCGTGAGGTCAATCAGGGTATCGAGGCGCTTCTGACAGACGATGAAACGCAAATCCAACTGTCGCCGGAAATGCTGCCCTTCGAGCGGAAGCTGAATACGGTCAAGCGGACGCTGGCGGAACGAAAAGCGGAAACCGCTCTGGCGGAGCAGCGGAAGGACGAGTTGGTCATGTATCTGGCCCACGATATTCGCACGCCCCTCACCTCTGTGATCGGCTATCTCAATCTGCTGGAGGAGGAGCCGGATATGCCTGCGGAGCTGCGGGCCAGGCGCGTGCATATCGCGCTGGAAAAGGCTTACCGGCTGGAAACTATGATAAACGAGTTTTTTGAGATTACACGGTATAATTCCCAGCAAATCACCCTGTCGAAACAAACCATCGATCTGTACTATATGCTGGTTCAGCTGTCCGATGAATTGTCCCCCGTTTTTGCTCCCAGGGGCAACACCGTTGCCTTGCGCCTGAACGAGGATTTGACGGTGGAGGCTGACCCGGAAAAGCTGGCGCGGGTATTCAGCAATATTCTGAAAAATGCAGCGTCGTACAGCTATCCCCGCACTGAAATTATCATCTCCGCAGAAAAATTGGAGCATGAGGTCCTTATCCGATTTCAGAACAGCGGTGAAGATATTTCAAGCGAGGCGTTGGCAGCACTTTTTGATAAGTTTTACCGGGCGGATAAGTCCCGTTCCTCTGACACAGGCGGTACTGGGCTGGGGCTGGCTATAGCAAAAGAAATTATTACCCTCCACGGCGGAACGATAAGCGCGGCCAGCAAAGAGCATGTGATTACATTTACAATTTCTCTGCCGCTTCGTTAACGGGTGAACACCATAGCTGTCCCTTCGTAAAATCTCTGCATTCTATTCGGATTTTCTTAGGAAATAAACAACCTCATATTAAAGTTCCAAGTGCCTCTGTCCAGTAAAATCAATGCTGACAGGGGCACTTTTGCTCGACATTTGAAAGGAGCTTTTTATGATGGAAGAAAAAATGATGCAAGTCCGTAACGACCACCCCCGCCGCAGGCAAAAGCACCGCAGGAGGCGTTTGCCCTGGGGAGACATTGTGGCAGCGCTGGTGGTGGCAGCTATTTGTGTGTATGTCTTTCTGTCATATGGGGGAAAAACGCCCGGCGAAGAAGCACCGGTAAGTGGCGCATTTCATCCGGCCACGGCCCAGGCGCAGGACAGCGTACAAGCGGGAATCTTAGCTGAAAACACACCCCCAGCGTCCAGTGACACCGACTGGAATTTGCTGCTGGTGAACTACGAAAACGCTGTCCCGGAAAACTACGAGATAAACTTGGTTGAGGTATCCGGCGGGGAAAAAGTAGACGAGCGCATTTATGACCCTCTGATGGAACTGCTGGAAGCGGCTAAGGAGGGAAATTGGGATCAGCTCCCGGCGGTGGTGTCCGGCTACCGCACCCAGGACAAGCAGCAGAAGCTTTTTGATGACAAGACCGCCAAATATCAAAACGAAGGACATTCCAAAAGCCAGGCGGAAGAGCTGGCAAAGCAATGGGTGGCAGTCCCCGGATACAGCGAACACCAAGCCGGATTGGCGGTGGACCTCAACGGGGCCACTTATGACCTCTATTCCTGGCTTCAGGAGAACAGCTGGAAGTACGGTTTTATTTTCCGTTATCCTGGGAACAAAACTGAGATAACCGGCGTAGCGGAGGAGGTATGGCATTACCGCTATGTGGGCGTGGAAGCGGCCACGGAGATGTATGAAAAGGGCCTGTGTCTGGAGGAATATTTGGCGGAAAGGCAGAGAGACGCATGAGCAGTCGGAACATAGCCGAGAACCTATTTACAGTTCTCGGCTTACTATGTTAGCATATATGTTATGAACTGAATGCTCCATAATTTTTGTAATTCCCAATATAATAATCAACTTGATGTAATACGAAGCTCTAAAACTTCAGGTATCATTTCATTATAGGCGTTACAGGCAAGCGTGATCCGTCGAATGGCCTCCGTATGCCGTGCATGAAACGGCGGTTAATCACCAATCATCCAACCGGGAGACGGAGGGAGAGCGGCACTGTCACTCTATAATAATCCTCCCCGTACTCCGTATCGAACAGATTTCCATACCGCTCCACAATCTGCCGTATGATTTTCAATCCCAGACCGCGCTCCGGCGCGGTTTCTTTATAGATCCAGTCCAGTGTGGCCCCGTTCTCGCAGGTAAACATGAAATAATTGTTTTGGATGTGCATATCCAGCTTGATATACCGCCGCTTCACTCCGGCTACGGAAGCGGCCTCCAGCGCGTTGTTCAGAAGGTTCAGCATCAGGGAACACAATTCCGCGTCCGTCAGGGGCAGCTTGTTCGGAGCCTGCATACGGGCCAGCTCCACCGCGATTCCGGCGTCGGCGGCGGCACTCAATTTACTGTTTAAAATCACATCCAGCATCTCATTCCCGCTCTGTACCACAGGGCGGATTTTTTCATTCTCTCCAATCAGCTCATCCAAAATACGCCGCCGTTTTTTCATCGGTGACCATCTGCCGCAGGACCCGGAAATGCTTTATCATATCGTGGCGGAGCATCATCACCTGTTCATTCTGCCGCCGCAGGGCTTCATTGCTGCTTTGAGCCAGCTCAAAGCGCTGGGCCAGCAGACGCTCCTCCGTCCGGCGGGTGATCTCCCGGTGTACCGCTTCCGCCAGGGCCGTGACCAGCGCGCTCTCGTAGGCATAGCCGCAGTACAACGTCACGGCGCAGGGCCACACCGTCATGCTTGGCTTCTGTAACTCCCCGCCATAGGGAGCGGTGGACTGGGCAATGGTCAGCGTTTTTCCCGCGTAGTTCTGCGGCAGCGTTACCAGCACCGGCTCCTCCCGCACCCAGTCCAGCATGGGCAGACGTAAATTTCCAATCCGATGATCCAGCTCCGGGCAGTCCGTGTAAATCAGTGCGCCATCCAGAAAAACCGCGACGGAGCTGATCGTCGCATCCAAACGCAGGGTGGGACTGTCCACGTCCTCTGAAAGCAAACGGGAAAAATAGAAGGTCTGCCCCAATTCGTCCAGACGGTCAAAGCCGCCGGAGCCGTTGGGGACCAGCTCGGTTACGACCTCCCCCTCCTGGGTAAACACGGTCCAGCCCTTTGGATCGCAGACCCAGCCCTCCGGCATAGCCTCCCCCGCCCAAATCAGGGACAGATCATAGGTCCGGTCCTCCATCGGCTTCATACAGTTCAGAAGCAGGGCACCGAACATCAAGCACAGTGTCAGGGTGAGAATTGCCGCCCCCAGGCGCGCCCATTTTTTCATCGTCCAGTCCTCCCGGCACGTTTCTGAACATAGCGTATCATTTCTGTCCAGAATATCCACTTCCGTCAGGCCGGCGTATCCCAACGCCTCCGTCAGACAAAGGTGACTTTCCGTCCGTGACCGGACGCCTCCGTCTGCGCTGTTGCACTCCACGATGGGCGCGTCCAGCATACGGATCAGATCTCCAATCAGCGAGGGCCGGAGGCAGTAGCTGGAGGTCTCCCCTGTGGCCAGCTTCACCGCCAGCCGCCCCGCAGGCTTCCAGCCCAGGGTCCGATAGACCGCCACCAGCCCCTGGGGCGAGAGGTCCGTGGTCATAAAGACCGCCGACATACCCCGCCGCCATAGCCGCTGACCCACCCATTCTCTGTACACCAGCTCACAGAGGACGCATACCATGCGCCCTCCGGCACATCGGTATACGCAGACTGCCCGCCCGCTGCCGGACAGCCCGCCTCTTGATACAGCACCGTGGTCAGCATCCCACGGGTCAGCAGGACAAAGGGGGAGAATTCGGTCTCCCCAGTGCCGTGCATAATGTTATTACTTCTGCACCAGTAGGCCGCGCTGGCGTACCAGCTCCCCTCCGGTACATCCATAAAATCCGGGTAGATGGTTTCCTCTGCAACCGCCGCCGGCGCAGGATTTGGAACGCCGGCCGGTTCGGGGTCCGGCGCTGGACTGGCACACCCGGCGCACAGCAGAACGGCCAGCAGCCCCGCCAGGATTGCTCGCATACGCTTCACAGATACTCCCCCCTTTTTTACTCCTCTTCAGCAGCGTTGATTCTATGCCCGTCAAAATTGCTTGAACACCGTCAGTACGTTCTGCCTGCCCCTGCGCCTGTAGAACATCTTGTCCATGCTCTTTTTTACCATAAAGATGCCCAGGCCGCCGATCTCCCGCTCCTCCAGCGCCAGGGTCACGTCGGGGTCCTTTCCTGTGTTCTCCCGCAAAACCCGCTCCAGCCGCTCCATACCGCAGAGCTGATTGTCCCCGTCCGCAGCCTCCGTGACGCCGTCTGTGTACTGGAATATCTTGTCCCCCGGCTCCAGCGTGATACTGCCGCCCCGGTAGGTCATCTCCTCCATCCCCGCCAGAACAAAGCCTGCGCGAATCTTGTAGGGCGAGAAGGGCGCGCCGGCCCTGGCGATAAAGGGCAGCTCGTGGCCCGCGTTGACAAACATGAACTCTCCCGTCGCCAGGTCCAGCACGCCTTCAAAGGCGGTGATGAACAGGCCCTCGCTGTTGGACTCGCACAGGATGTCGTTGACCTGGGAGAACACCCTGCCCAAATCTGCGCCGGACTGGGTGTGGTCCTTAATCAGCGTCTTGCCGATAACCATAAACAGCGCCGCCGGCACCCCCTTGCCGGACACATCGGCCATGACAATGGCCAGGTGGCGCTCGTCCACCATAAAGAAATCGTAGAAGTCGCCCCCACCTCCTTGGCGGGGTTCATGGTGGCGTAGATATCAAACTCGCTGCGCTCCGGGAAGGCCGGGAAGATGCAGGGAAGCATGGAGGACTGGATATGGGTGGCCACGTTCAGCTCCGCGCTGATGCGCTCCTTCTCCGCGGTCAGGGTGGTCAGGTCGCTGATATAGTGGTCCAGCTCCACCAGCATGAAGTTGAAGGCTTTGCCCAGCTCCTCGATCTCGTCTCCGGTCCTCAGCTCAATGCCCTGGGTCTTGAGCTGGCCGGAGGAGGCCACGCCTCTGGTGAACTCCGCCAGCCTGCCGATGGGCTTGGTCACAACGTTCTGGATGAACAGGATGTACAGCGCCACCGCAACGCTCACGATGACGGCGGCAATGCCCAGCATGGTGTTGAGGAAGGACTGGAGGTGGGTATGCACGTCGTTCATATCCAAAATGTACTGAATCTCCGCGATGGCCTGCCCGTTTTCGTCCAGAATTGGCGCGGCGGAGGAGTAGTTATACCCGTACGAGTTGTACGTGACGGTAGGCGGGTCAACCGGTACTCCGTTGGAGTAGCACGCCCAGGCGTTCAGGTAGCGCTGTAAATCCTCCTCGCTGCCGGCAGCGTCTGTGTAGAGCACATCCGTGCCATAGGGCATCTCGTCGGCGGGGTCGTCCCTCATTTCCGGCACATTGCAGTCAATATAGAACGTTACGCTGTCCTCGTCCAGAGTGACGAGAGACAGGAAGTTCATGCCGCCCTCCAGCTTCACACGGTTGAGTTTTTCCCGGACCCGGACGTAGGCCTCGCTCTGATCTCCGCCTTCCGAGACGATGGTCCGTACATCGTCCACATCCAGCATGGTGGCAATGCTTTTCGCCCCGAATACCACCCTGTAGGCGTACATATCCTCCAGGTACTCCTTGGAGTTGTAATAGCCGAAAAAGGACAGGCTCAGCGTCAGGGCCAGCCCCAGAAGGCCCAGGGAGAGCATCAGCTTTGGCAGCAGCTTGAATTTCACATCAGTCACGCTCTTTCAGTATTTTATAATAGATCGCCGCGTCGCATGTACAGCGGCCTTTGCAGTATGGGCAAACCAGATTTTCGTTGTCGTACCAGACCCTATGGGCGTCCCGCAGGTAGGAGAACCCGGAGGCCAGCAGGTTGCCTCCCATAGGGACCCGCCCCTTGGTCACCCAGGCCAGACACATGGCCGTGTCCGCCCCCCGCCGCTCTGGCCTGCTCCAGGGCCAGGTCCACCAGACGCCGCGCCACCCCTCTGTCCCGGTATGCCGGCGCGGTACCGATGGACTGGAATTTTGCCACCACAGGCTGTTCCACCGGCGCGATGGGGGCCAGGGCCTCCACCGGCAGCTTGGCCTCCGCTGCGGCGGCCTCCAGGGTACTCAGATGGAAGTAGATATAACCGGCAATCTCCCCCTCCGGCGCACGGAGGAGGCTGAAATAGTGGTCCGGGCTGTTGAGAATGGCGGCAAGGCTGCTTCTGGGATACAGATTTTCCCCCACGCACTGGCCGCACAGCGCCGTGACCTGATCCAGATCGGCCTGTGTCAGAGGCTGAACGGTCAGGGCCTCTTCCCCCTCAGCGGCAGTATAAATGTTCAGCCCCAGGGTGATGGCTGACTCCCCGCTCAGCACCCGCTGCCGCAGCGCCCAGTAGTGCTCCCTGAGCCACGCCTCCCACTGTGCATACAGGGGGTTGTCCGGCTCCTGCCGCCGCAGCAGTCCCGGCAAAGGGTTCTGTGCGGATGCTGGTAATCACAGAAAAGCAGTACAGTAATATTCAAATATTGTTGGGAACGCCGACAGTTTACGACGAGCCGCAGCAGATGGAGCAGCTGATGCTGTTTTGAAAACGGAGTTCCAAAGGAAATTTCTATGAGATCTCCTGAAAACCGTCGGATTTTGTTGCCAATTTCACGGTCCCGATGAAGTCTATTATACCACAACAAGAGACTTCAGGGAACTACAACATCGATATATGGCCCGCATGGAGCATCGCTTTCCAATGTTCCACGACCGACTCTGTCAATCGCTTCATGGATGGCAGAGGCTCCGCTATTGTCAGCGTCACCACAGAATTTTTATTCTCCCCACCACTGTGCGCATTTGCGATCCGCTCCGTAATTCAGCCAAAGGTTTAAAGTGTCCCCTTAGCAGAGGACTTTCCTGGCCCCGAGCCCTGTGAAGTCCCGGTCCAGAAGATTCTCTGCGAAATGGCTTGTCCGCATTGCCTTTAGCATCCTTCGGTATGGCTTTGCTTTTCGAATCGGGCAAGCCAGGATAAGCTCAAAATCGTTTTTATCCTGCTCATCGCGCTTGCGTCTTGTTTCCTCCGATTTGAGCCAATTATAGTAGCCAGAGCGTGATACTCCAGTGATCTCACACAGACTGGACACGATTAACCTATTGTCGCTTTTTGACAGAGTGTTTTGAATGATCTCGAATTCGGATGACGGAGTTCCCATCACTGCCCACCTTTCTTTGGCGGCTTGTCTGCATTTATAATTTTTTAGAAATTCCACCTCCTGACCGTTTTCCAAGCATTTCTGCGTCATATCCCATGCCCTCTACGATATTTGTTGGAGACATACCGGCCTCATAATCCTTAAAATCTATCGGTATGGATTTCCTGCTGGGCAGTCTCTCCTCCAGACAAAAGTAAAAACCCGCTATCCCTTGGGTTCCCCCTGATAGGGGTATCTACAATCCAGGGGAATCCCCCAGCAGGAATTATGCTGTAATTTCCTGCTGGGGCTTTTCTTCTTCCCCGGTTTCGCCGATAAATCCAATGTCAGTATAATGAATTTCCACAGTCTGTTCCGAATACTTGGAATACTTCACGCTTTTCTCATGCACTACGATCTTCTGGATGAACAGCCGCAGCAGTTCCGGCGTCAGTTTCGTAATGTCGGTGTAACGCTTGGCCTTGGCGATGAAGCCATCGGTGCTGGATATCGTATCCCGCAGCTTCCGGATGGCCGCCTCCTTTGTGGGAATTTCCACCGCCAGCCTCTCCTGTTCCTCTGTGTAGCTACCGGACAGCATCTGGAACTGCTCCACCGAAATGTGGCCAAGCACCCGATCCTCGTAAAGCCTTTTGAAAATGGCCTCCAGTTCCGCGCCGCGTTTCCGCATGGCGGTCAGTTCCCGTTCCAGCCTGCGGATCTCCCGCTGGATTTCTGCGGACTGCCTGCCGCCGATGTACTCCGCAAACTCCCTGGTATGTTCCCTGGCCATCGCCGTTACCCGCCGCAGATCCTCCAGGATCACCTCGTCCAGCACGCATTCCCGGATATAGTGGGCGGTGCAGACTTCTTTCCCCTTTTTCTTGTAGGTGTAACAGGCGAAGTTGTTCCAGGTGGGCTTCATCGTATGCGCTCGATGCAGCACCATGGTGGCCCCACAGTCCGCGCACACCACCAGCCCGGAGTATTTGTTCTGCTCCTTCATCTTGGTGGGGCGGCGCTTGTTCTGGCGCACCCGCTGGACGATGTTCCAGACCTCCCGCGTCACCAGCGCCGGGTGAGTCCCCTCAAAAACCAGGCATTCCTCCCTGGGATGGGTAATCCGGCGCTTGTCCTTATAGGACTTGGTGCTGTACCTCATGTTGACGGTGTTGCCCAGATAGACCTCATTCTCAAGCATGGCGGCGACAGTGCTTTCAGACCAGTCGCAGGGGGTCTCCAAATTCATGGAGGAATGGGTGATCCCAAATTTCTGATAGGCGTAGACCGCCGGACACAGAAGCTGTTCACTTTTCAACTGCCGCGCGATTTGGCTGGGACCCATACCGCCAGCGCACATAGCGAAGATTCGGTGGACAATGACGGCGGCTTCCTCATCTACCACCAGCCGGTTTCTGTCATCCTCGCTGCGCCGGTAGCCATAGGGCGCTCTGGCCCCCAAGCGCTCCCCTCGTTCAGCCTTTGCCCGGAATACGGCCCGCACCTTGCGGCTGGAGTCCCGAACATACCATTCATTAGTCAACCTTACATAAAGAATGACATCACAGCAGTGCATTGGCGGTCGATTACTTCCGGCGAGATGGTGAGGCGCATTATCGGTAGCCGCTACCGATAATCAGACCAGACTATCATATGGAGGTACACACGATGAACAAATTGAAATCGAGAATCCATGACGAGGCCAACGGCCTTGACTACATCCTTGTTGGTGACTACTACATCCCTGCTATTGAACTGCCGGGGAACGATGACCGTCCCATCGGAAAGTGGGGGCAGATGCACCGGGCATATCTGGAAAAAGCGAACCTGCTTCTGCTCAATCACCTGACCTTGACGGGCAAGTTGCATTCCTATCTTGCCAACTTGGATGAACAGGCAAGGGAACACTGCCGGATGCTCATTCGGCAGATGGCCGCCGAGGGCGTGACCGAGGATTTGGAACGGCGGGCGCAGTGGGAGTGGGTCAGAGCCATGAACAGCATCGTGAACCGGGCAGAGGAAATTATCCGGCGGGAAATGATTTATGTATGATGCCACTTGATATGTTTAGCATGAGAGATGCAGTGAAAGTGGCCTGGGTCAATTTAACCCAGGCCACTTTCGTTGTCCATAAATCCAGAGATGTTTGTTGCCACATAATATTTTTTCAAAAAATTCTCCACAAGGACAGTCATTGTCCACCTGATATGTTATAATAAATCTATCAGTTTTCTTCGAACATAAGAAATTTGTGCGGAGCTACCTCAAGTATGGCAGCCAAGTCAAACAGAGTGTCTAACGATAATGCCTTTGTGATGTTTGGAGCCTCTAGATGTCCAATAAAGGCTGGGGCTAACCCTGCCTGTTCAGCAAGTTCCTCTTGTGTTAGACCTCGAAGCTTGCGATAATAAGCTATCTTTAGTCCGATTTGGCGGTACTTATCTGCATAAATTTGTTTCATTGGCAATTCCTCCACTCTTTTATATGGTAAACAATCGCGACAGGAATTGACATGAGCGAACAGATATAGTATTATAATCAACAGATATAAATATGTGTCTACCAGCACATATTCAGGAGAATAGCGTATGGAAAAAGCATCTGCCGTTAAATCCGACCGGGTACTGCGCATTTATTTCAAGCTGGTGCAAGGTGAAGCTTTTACTAAAAAAGAACTTGCCCAGGAATTTCATGTCACAGAGCGAAGCATTCAGCGCGATCTTGGAGCGTTGAGGTGTTTTCTAAACGAGCTGGACGCAGGTCAGGAAATTGTTTATGACAAAGTATCCTGTGGATACCGCATTCAGGATGTTGCACCGCAGGCTTTGAGCAACAGCGAAATCTTAGCTGTCTGCAAAATTCTCTTGGAGAGCCGCTCTATGCGGAAAGATGAAATGCTTCCCGTATTGGACAAGCTAATTTCTCGCTGTGTGCCGGAACAAAACAAGAAAGCAGTCCGGGAACTGATTGCAAATGAAAAATACCATTACATAGAGCCACATCATAACAAACAAATCCTAAGTGGCCTTTGGGAAATTGGACAAGCAGTCCAAAGGCATCAGGTAATGGAAATCAAATATGAGCGGTTGAAGGAACCGAAGGTCGTGACGAGGCGGGTTCAGCCGGTAGGGATCATGTTTTCCGAATACTATTTTTATTTGACTGCATTTCTGGAGGACAAAGCAAGCTTTGATAATCCAGACGATTTGTTCCCGACCATTTACCGTATTGACCGCATCTGCTCTTTCAAAGTGCTGGATGAACATTTTCGTGTGCCTTACAGAGACCGCTTTGAAGAAGGCGAATTTCGGAAACGAGTTCAATTCATGTATGGTGGAAAATTAGAACGCATCCGTTTCCGCTACAACGGTCCATCTTTGGAAGCGGTGCTGGATCGTTTGCCTACGGCAGATGTAGTGAAGGCCGATGGAGACGGATGGAGCATAGAAGCGGAAGTGTTCGGAAAAGGAATTGAAATGTGGCTGAACAGTCAAGGCTCATGGATTTCTGATATTTCCATAGTTGAACTGTAAGTTGCAGCAAATAGTCGAAAGTGTGGAGTTGCTATGAATCAAGATGTGCTTACATATTTATGCAGATCATACTATTTGAAACAGCATCCTGTCCTACAGGAAAAGCTCGCCTATAAAGAGAACTATTGTCTGGCTCTTGCCTATTTTGTCAGAAAGTATTATACTGGTAGCGATATGTTCGCGTTTTCAATGCTGGAGCATTACTGCCGCTCCCTTTTAGGAGTGGACTATGTGCCGACAGTTTTTACTCCGCTTGATGAATCAGAGATACGGCCCGCAATAGGAAAGGTAGCAGCGTTAAAAATTAAACGGTTCAAGCTATTTACTTACCGCTTTGTGTTTATGACCGACTGCCTTTTCTTGTGCGCCTTTTCTGATGAAGATACAGCTAAGAAGATTCTTCATGAGTTGAAAGCTCTTTTCAATACGCGCTACCATAGAAGGCTTGAAGTTTTATTTTCGGCTCTGTACCATGGAAGCCCATTGGAGAAGGGGATGGACAATGCTGCGGAGTTGGTTTCCTTCTGGATTAGAGAGCAGAAATTTTTTGAGCTGCCTATAAAAACCGTTTTAGTGACCGCTACTATGAGTGCTGGAAAGTCCACACTTATCAATGCGATTGTGGGAAAGCGGTTAATGCGAACAGCCCAAGAGGCCTGCACTGGGCATATTTGCCGGTTATATAACAAGCCTTTTGAAGACGGAGAAAATGCGATCAAAACAACTCAATTAATTTTTGATGCTGACGCAGATACCTTGCTTGCATCCGAAAATATTGGAGACTGCCAAATTGCCTCTGGTTTTCGCACTTTTTTGGATGTGCAAAATCGTGTTTGTATTGTAGATACTCCCGGTGTCAATTCTGCTATCAATCGAAGCCACGGTATAACAGCAAAAGAGGCTCTCCGAGATTGTCAATACGATTTGTTGGTCTATGTTCTAAACGCCAATCAGCTTGGGACAGACGATGAAATTTCCTATCTGAAATACATCGTGGCAAACACTCCAAAAGAAAAAGTTGTTTTCGTTTTGAACAAAACCGATACATTTAAAAAGACCGAAGACTCCATCGAAGAAAGTATACAGGGTGTGAAGGATGACCTTGTTCAACTGGGATATGAATCACCTGTTGTTTTCCCTATATCCGCATATTTTGCGCTGCTGATTAAGTTGAGACTGTCAAACATTCAATTGGATGAGGACGAGGGGGATGAGCTTGCGCATTATATAAAAAAATACAGTAAACCGGAATATGACCTGACCCGGTATTACGATGCTTCCTATGAGAACGCAAGCGATGATATTTTGGCTCAGATGAGCATCAGATGTGGGCTGTACGGGCTTGAAAATATACTGTTTGGAGAGTGATAAAATGAAAAAGGTTTCATTAAAATACAATCCCTATAAACTAGAAACAGAGATTACAGTTGATGGGAAGCCCCTGGCTGATAACAGTAAACTTGGGGAACTTATCGTTGACTCTCGCTTGCAGGATTGGGTGGAAGATTTCCCCGTTATCTTGATTGACGAGTACAATGATAGGGATTTCGAGGTGGTTTTCCACGGGACACTGCTGGACTACGAGGATTTGACAGGCGTATTTACAGACGCCTATAACAAAGGCCTTTTGACGGCAAAACTGGATCGAATTCCCGCAAAAGAAACTGCGGACAAAGAGAGCCTGATTGAAGAAGTATTTCAGGAGATTATCGGTGACAGTTGCCCATTCCAGGAGCTGCGTGATCCTCAAATTAAAGCCGCATTTGATTTGGCTATGAGCGATGATTTTGAGGTATGTGTTGTTGCTACCATGAGTGCTGGGAAATCGACCCTCATCAATGCTATGCTCGGCTCAAAACTGATGCCGTCAAAACAGGAGGCCTGCACCGCTATCATCACCCGCATCAAAGATGAAGACTGCGGCGACTTCCACGCAGAAGTCTATGACAAAAACGGACATCTTATTGAAACCCATGAGCGTCTTACTTACACCACCATGGAGCGGCTGAATGGAGATGAACAGGTCTCTGAAATTCGGGTTTTTGGCACAATTCCATTTGTTTCCATGGGCGGAACAACACAGAAAAAGGAAATATCCCTCATCCTGATTGATACTCCCGGCCCTAACAATTCCCGAAATCCTGACCACGGAAAGAAACAGCGGGAACTGTTGGGCAAATCCTCCAAAGCATTAGTGCTGTACGTTATGACCGGTGAATTTGGGACGGATGATGACAACACGCTACTTGCGAGAGTGGCCGACAGTATGGCTGTTCGGGGAAAGCAGTCTAAAGACCGTTTTATATTTGTTGTCAATAAATTGGACGGGCGCAAGAAGGAAGACGGCAACACGGAGCAGACCTTGGAACGGGTGCGTTCTTACTTAAAAAGCCACGGTATTTCAAACCCCAATCTGTTCCCCGCCGCAGCGTTGCCGGCACTGAATATCCGCCTGATGAATGATCCCACATTCGATATGGACGAAGATGACCGGGATGAAACCGAGGTCAAAATCAAGAAGCTGAACCGGAATGAGGAACTGCATTTTGAGACATGGGCTGCTTTGCCCCCCAGTGTCCGTGGCGAGATTAACGGGCGGCTGGCTGAAACACGCAGGACATGGTCAGGCAGGGACAACGAAAATCCAGAGGAAGCCTTGATCCACAGCGGTGTTGTATCTGTAGAAGCCGCTATTCGTCAGTATGTTCAGAAATACGCAAAGACAGCAAAAATTAAGAATATCGTGGATACGTTTATTCATCGCGTAAAAGAATTGGGCTGTGAGGAGCAGGCTGTGCTTGCGATTACCGAAAGTGATAAGGAGCGGGAAAGGATTGCCGGACAAATCCAGCGAATCCAGGAAAAGATGGACAGCGTTGACGAGGCAAAGCGATTCAAAGATGCTGTTGATGATGCGGTTGTGCGAATTACCGATGAATCCAGAGATGTTGTAGAGAACATTGTAGCCAAATTCCAGGCACGGATAACAAAACGTATTGACAGTGTGCGTGATACGGAACTCACAATTGATGAAGTAGATGATGAAGTGGAGCGGCTTACTCGGTTTGCAAAAAAACTTGAGCCGGATTTTGAAGAAGACTTGCGGGAACTTCTGACGGAAAACTTAGTCAAAACCGGGAATGCGTTGATTGAAGAATACAGGAAGAAAATTGCCGCATTGAAAGATGAACTCGGTTCGGGAAGTATGGATGGCTTCACGCTTGATCCGCTGAAGCTTATGAGCGGCAGCATCCCCCTTGATTTTTCTGCGCGGGGCTTAATTAAGGAAAAAGAGATCGAAGATGGACAGGAGTGGGTGAAAAACACCAGCAAAAAGTGGTACAAGCCTTGGACTTGGTTCCAGGAAAGCGGCTATTACCGCACCAAATATAAAAAAGTGAAATATGTGCCCGCTTACGAGTTGACCCAAATGTTTTTTAAGCCGATTCAGGATGCGCTGTATGATAATCAGGAACTTGCGCAGAAGTACGCTATAAAACATTCCAAAGAAATCGCGGCGCGGTTCAACAAGGAATTCGATAGGCTGGACGCAGTTCTCAAAAAGAAACTTGCAGATTTGGAAGGCCTTGCGACCGACCGTACGAAGGCGGAAAAAAGAGCTGAGAAAGCGCGGCAAAACAAAGCGTGGCTGGATGCTATCCAGGATAAAGTTGAATCTATCTTAGAAATATAGGAGGTATATGCTATGGCCATTACAAAAGCCTTTACTGACGCGGTTGCTTCTGGTGACATCAGGGGCATACGTATTATGATGAAGGACAGCCTGCTGGTAGACCTGACATTCCACGATTTTAATGAAATGTCACGCCTCGCGGCAAAGGTTCCGGGGTTGTATGATGCGCACGATGGAAGGACGTTCGTTGAAGATTCTTCCGCATGGAACGATGATTACATGAACAAGCTGATGGTTCAGGTGGTTGGGAACTTTTCCCACGAACGGCTGGATCATTTGAAAGAGGTCGTGCGTTATCTGCGCCCGATTTCGGAACGTCAGTGCTCTGCGCAGGAGCCGCATTATGAAACTGGGGAACGGCATCAACGTTCTGTGGACTATGAAACACAAAAGGCCGAGGATGCCCGCAACGGAAGAATTGTCAAGATTGCCGGAGGAACCGCCGTTGGAGCCGTTGTTGGCGGTGTAGGGGCTGCAGTTGCAGGCGCTACTACCGGGGCAGTTATTGTGTGTGCGGCAGTCGGCGCGGCTGCCGGAGGAGTGATTGTCGCCTCTACTACAAAAGGAGTATAGCCAATGAGTGATTCTGTTGACCTGACTGGAAAACGACCAGATACACAGCTTTCGCAAGTCTCGGTATCATCCACAATTCCGGCATCTCCGGCAGACCATGCGCCTCAGTATGCCGTTCTTCAAGAGCAGCTTGCGGAGGCCAGTCTGCTTGTTGATGATATCGTTCTTAAAAATTATTTGACCAGCTTGACTGACTTTGAAGTCATCCCATTGGATGCGAGCCTGAAGCAAATCAGTGATATACGCTTCTTCAAAATCAGCGAAATGGTCTATCAAAGCAACGAATATTCAACGTACAAATTCGCTTCTGTTTTTAATTCGCTGCAAAATCTGAACTGTGGTATTTTTATCATCGCCGACAGCAATGGAGAAAAGACCGAGTTTTACATGGGGGTTCGTTCTTTTGATGGCAGGCGCACAACGAAGTCGCTGAAAGACACATTGAGAAACGCTCTGTGCGGACAGTTTCCAGGTGTCAAAACAAAAGACCTCCTTGACCCGGAAGCGGAAAGTTTCCTGGCGAATATTGAGGCCAAAAATATTGCTGCTGTTTCCTGTGTGGCAAACAATAAAGATGATGAGTTCAATGACAACGAGAAGTTTATTCAGGGGCTTGAAAAGCTCTCTCTTGCCATGCAGGGTCAGCGTTATACCGTGGTTATCCTCGCTAAAAGCACCTCGCAGGAACAGCTTGCGGATACTCGCCGCGCCTACGAACAAATCTATACACAGCTTTCCCCCTTTGCTAATATGCAGATGAGCTATGGGCGAAATCAGGCGGTCAACATCTCCGAGGCATTTTCAAAGGGGACAACTCATGGAACATCGCACAGTACAAATATATCAACGCAGACAGGGCGCAGCCACACGTCAAATGTCTCGACAAATCACAGCGAGTCCAAGAGAGATTGGAAGGCTATGGCGTTAAAAGCTGGCGGTTCGGCTCTGTTAGGTATTGCCAGTTTGGTGGCGGCTCCGCTTACGGGAGGAGCCAGTTTAGCGGCAGCTGGCGCCATTATGGCAGGTCAGGTAGGGCTTAATATGATTGATCCCAAAACGACTTCTGATGGAACAACTGAGGGATCAAGCGACACGGACACCAGCGCCGAAACGGTTGGAAGCACCGATACCGTTAATGACGGAACCAGCGAAAATTATACGCATACCAGTGGCTCCACAACCGGAACCTCGGAAAATCTTCAGCTCACGATGCAGAATAAGACGCTGATTGATATGCTGGACCGTATAGACAAACAGCTGAAGCGGATTGATGAATGTGAAAGTCTCGGTATGTGGGAATGCGCAGCATATTTTATGTCCGACAGCCAGGAAACTGTGGAGATGGCTGCTGGAACTTATAAAGCCATTATGCGGGGAGAGCGTTCAGGGATTGAGACGTCCGCAGTGAACTTTTGGGGACGCGGAAGTTCTGACAAATTACCCGCACTTCGGGAATACATCACCAACTTTGTTCACCCTGTTTTTTCATATCGCTCTGAGCATAGCGCGATTCCTGTAACCGCCGCTTCACTGGTCAGCGGAAATGAACTTGCAATCCAGATGGGGCTTCCAAGGAAATCCGTCTGCGGATTTCCTGTGATTGAACACGCTGACTTTGGCAAAGAAATCGTGTATGCAGGCACACATCGGAACGATAAATTTCCTATCGGAAATATTTTCAGCATGGGGCAGCGAACCTTAACGGAGGCACGTTTGAGCCGGGATTCTCTTACTATGCACACATTTGTTACTGGCTCAACTGGTTCGGGCAAGAGCAATACTGTGTATGAAATGATTAACCAACTGCGAGCGATTTACAATGTGCCGTTTCTGGTAGTTGAACCAGCTAAAGGCGAGTACAAGAACGTATTCGGACAATTCCCCGATGTAAGAGTGTATGGCACTAATCCTAAGAAATTTTCTGCTCTGCTACGTTTGAATCCGTTCCGATTCCCAGCGGACATCCATATTTTAGAACATTTGGATCGCTTAGTGGAAATTTTCAATGTATGCTGGCCTATGTATGCGGCGATGCCGGCAGTCTTAAAGGATGCGATGGAAAAAGCATATACTGCCTTGGGATGGGATCTTGCCAACTCGGAAAATCCAAAAGGGAATGTCTACCCCAACTTTGCCGATGTGCTGGAGCAAATCGAAAATGTGATTGATAATTCCAGGTACTCGGCAGATACAAAGGGCGATTATGCCGGGGCGCTTTGTACCCGTGTCCGCTCTTTAACAAACGGGCTGAACGGCTTGATTTTCTGTAGTGATGACCTGCCTGATAATGCTTTATTTGATCAAAATGTCATTGTAGATTTAAGCCGCATTGGTTCTATTGAAACAAAGTCTCTTATTATGGGACTGCTTGTAATGAAGCTGAACGAGTATAGAATGACTTCCGGCAAAATAAACAATTCGTTGTCCCATATCACGGTTTTGGAGGAAGCTCATAATCTCCTCAAAAGAACATCGACAGAACAGTCTGCTGAAAGCTCCAATTTGCTGGGTAAATCTGTCGAGTTGCTGGCAAATTCTATCGCAGAAATGCGCACTTATGGTGAAGGCTTTATCATCGCGGATCAATCGCCGGGATTGCTGGATATGTCTGTTATCCGCAATACAAATACGAAAATTATTTTAAGGCTACCAGAGCAGAGCGATAGGGAACTGGTGGGACTTTCTGCTGGACTTAACAGAGATCAAATTCAAGAACTTTCAAAGCTGGAGTGCGGTGTAGCGGCGGTTTATCAGAATGATTGGGTTGAACCGGTTCTGATTCAGATTAACAAGTGTGGGATTCATGAAGCGATGTATGAGGCTGCTAACTCTGCTCAAATGGCGGATACAGGCAAGGTGAAGATGCACCTCATCTACTTCCTTCTTCAGGGCAGAATTTCAAAGCCCTTAGAATTTGATGTTAGTGTGATTGAACGGCATCTTTCCGCTCTGAACATCTCCACTCGATATTTAGAATTCATTGAGGAACAGATTGGAGAGTATCGGGACGAAGGCATACTGGATTTGTGGAGCGATGATAATTTCAAAAGGCTTTCACGCTGGCTCACTGGATTACTGGATATACGCTCCCAAGTAGAACGATGCGTCATCACTGCGCGGAGTAACGGTGAGTTGACTGAAAAACTTGAATCAATCATTCGTGAAGCAGTTCCAGGAATTGACGAGGATGTTATTCTCACGTTATGTCACTGTTCCTTGCGGGATATGAGTACAGTCCCAGGCTGTGCGGAGGCTAGAGAGCGGATATACCGCAGTTGGTATGAAGCAACAGTGGAAGGGGGGAAAGGTCGATGACGGTGCCTGTCATTCATGAGGCAAGTGAGATAGAGAGTACCACACTTGACGGCTGTCCGCTTGCGATTGAGGCAGAGGAGAAGGTATTTGATAAACCTGAAATTGAATATGACAGACCCATACCGCTACCCGATGTAAGAAACTGTCCACTTGAGGATGGATATTGGGAAGGCGAACGTGGAAACTCTAAGTGGATTCCCAATCCGGATTATGTGCCAAAAAAATCAAATCCAGAAGGCAAGACTTGGGGGGAAATCCTAGAAAAGTATGGAATAGACGGAATTGTGTTTAAGGATGGAGAACCAGTCTTCGATAATGTATCCAAAGAAACCGTTACCATTGAAGACTTTTCATCAAACAGGGACGATAACTTTGATAAGGCCGATATTGAATTGGCGAAACAGCGCAGATGCTCACCGGAAGAAGTTAAGCAATGGCGAAAAGAAAACGGTTATACTTGGCATGAATGCAAGGATATGGCGACCATGCAAAAAGTGCCGAGTGAGATTCATAACAACATCACCCATCGGGGTGGAGTATCAAATTCGAAGTCTCTGGAGAATTGAAGGAGGAGTTGAGAAATGATTGATTCTGTGTTGGGAAGTCTGCATTTCAGCACTGGCTGGAAAGCAGAAAGCGAAGTAAATCTGTTTGGAAAAACACATCGCATTGTCATAAAAGCGCGTGCCTACTACGAAGCCGATGGTCTTACCCCTGAGCAGAGAAGTGCTTTCTCTGATTACAAATACCACGATAGCGAACATCAGAAAGAAGCCGAAGCATTGCTTTCTTCATATGCAGGTGAGAATTGTAAGATGCGCTTTTGTCCTAGGACTCTGCTGTTTGAGCGGGATGGAGAATACGCTCTGCTTTGTGATGATGAGGATGATCCCGATGGTGGAATTGCTATAGTACTCGCTCCTGAACCAAAAGTCGTATCGCAAGATGACTATTTGTAAATGATGCCGTATACCGTAGCGGGATGAGTGCTAATCACTGCTTGTTGCGATGCGGTTTTGAAAGTACCCCATATCAGCGTTCGGTTTCCGAATGCGCAGCCAGCCCCGGTAGGGGCTGTTCAAAGGGTCTGGGGTGCTACCCCAGCAAGCAAGAACGGACTTCCGGCGGCAACGCTGGAAGTCCGTTTTTAGCGTTTGTGGGAACAAATGCCCTGCTTGCCCAGTAGCGCACTACCCTTCACCGGGTCACATTGACCCGGTGATTTTCAAACCAGGACAATGTGGTGATGACCACATTGGTCACCACCAAAATCAACTGTTCAAAGCGAACAGTTGATGGCGGTTCACTTACCTTGCAAGCAATGTCTTTGTATATACAAAGACTCGAAACAGCGGTTCCCGGCTTCGCCGGAAACCGCTGTTTCTGCTTGTTGGGAAGCATCCCAACCCCTCTGAACAGACCGCTCCGCTGGTCTGGCTGCGCGGCGTTCCGCCGCTTCCGGCTACCGTCCGCTGTTGATTTTCCGCTCCCGGCTCCGCTCCGGGGACTGCGGTTTTTCCGAAGGGACAGGCGTGTCCCCATCAAAGGTCTCGCTGTCTGGCTTCCCCGCCTGTTTCCGAAAATCGTAGAAGTCGCTCAGGTACGCCGGGAACTTGCTTTTCCAGAGGGCGTACTCTTCATCATTCAATTCCCCGGCATCGTGCAGGGCGCAGGCTTTCATAAATCCCAGAGCGCGGTATTGGAGCAGTGCGCCCGGACTGCCCATGACGGTATCCAGGTCGGGCTTGAACTCGTCCACCGCCATACTGTCCCGGAATACGAAATGGATTTGCCCATCCACCTCGGTTGGATACAGTCCATAGATTTCTTCCAGCTTGTATAACGCCTGCAGCGCCCCCTCCAGGTCTGTGACTTTTTCACCAGCGATGGCGGCGTAGTTGACCCGGAGCTTTTCGGCAATCGTATGGAGCGTGAGAAAATCCGGCACCCGGTTCCCCAACTCATAGTTCCTGATGGCGGACTCACTGACCTCGCACAGGCCAGCGAGTTCTTTTTGCGTCAGCCCCGCCTGCTGGCGGTAAAACCGGATGCGCTCTCCCAGCGTCGCGTCAATCGGCAATCCCATGATGAGTCCTCCTGTCCTGGTGTTGATTTGAGTATAGCCGTCCTGCCGCCTATTATATCATGCACCGTTCAAAAATGAAAGGAATTTTTGCAAATCCCTTGACAGCACATTTCTGAACGGCTATAATGATAGATGCAGTTCAGAAACGAACTCTTACAACTTCCGCATATAGAACTATTCGGCTTACATGCCAAATCAGCGGCCAGCCCGGACAGAAAGGAGGTCAGCCGGGCCACTTCGCCGCTTCACCCACTGTCTCCGCCAGCGTTATGGTGTTCGCTGGCGGATGCCGTGAAAGGAACTGTGAATGACGGAAGAAAAGCAGAAAATCCCTGAACTGAAAGTAATCCCGGCGGAGGAACTGCTGGACACGACCTACGCCCCGTCCGGCACTTTGATTGACGGGCTGATAGGCCAGGGCATCTACATCCTCGCCGGTGCGCCCAAGGTGGGCAAGTCCTGGCTGGTGCTGTGGCTGGCGAACCAGGTCAGCAAAGGCGAGCCGGTCTGGGGGCTGAAAACCGAGAAATGCGGCGTCCTCTACATCAGCCTGGAGGACACCTTCCAGAGGATGCAGCAGAGGCTGAACGATGTCAGCGGCGGCAGTCCCGGCAGCATCTGGCTGGCGACCGAGGCATTGTATATCGGCGAGGGCTTCGAGGAACAGCTTACAAACTTCCTCGCCGCCCATCCCCATGTGAAGCTGGCGATCATCGACACCCTCCAGCGTGTCCGCAAGGCCGGACAGGAGCAGTACAACTACGCCAGCGACTATGAAACGGTCTGCGCCCTGAAGAAAATCGCCGATCGCTTCCTGGTGACGGTGCTGGTAGTCCACCACACCCGCAAGGCTGGCTCCGCCGATTCCTTCAACATGATCTCCGGCACGACCGGGCTTCTGGGATGCGCTGACGGCGCTCTCGTTCTGCAAAAGTCCTCCCGGATGGAGACCGCCGCCACGCTGGATGTAACCGGGCGGGAGGTGGCCGACACTCAACTGAACCTCCGCTTCGACAAGCAGAAAAAGGTCTGGGAGTTCGTTTCCTTTGGAGGCGATATGCAGGAAAAAGAACCGCACCCCGTCCTGACCGCTGTTCAGAACTTTATCCGTGAACAGCATGAGTGGCTGGGGTATGCGGCGGAGTTACTGGAAGAACTGAAAGCCCGACATGAATTGGAGGCGGAACCGAACACGCTGACCCGCTTGATGAACGCCCATATTACGGAACTGGCAAACGAGTATGGCGTCCTCTACCGCTCCGGCAAGCGGACTGGCAAGGGCCGCCGGGTCTATCTCAAGGATATTCATGAGGACTGTGTAGCTAATGTAGGTAATGACGGTATTTCCGACAGCGTGGCCGGTGGTGAAAATACCTACAATAGCTACATTACCGTCACTGACGGCCCGGAAGGGGCGTGACGGCATGGAGAAGCTGAACATGAACCATCCCCCGATGGAGTTGGAAAGCAAAATAGTTTGCCGCCTGAACGATTACACCGAAGTCAAAATCGGCGGCGTGGTCTACCGGGTCAAAAGCGTATTCTCTGACAAAGGACAGTTGGGTGATCTGCTCGACCTGGCGGCGATGGAGAAAATCGGCCGTATCGCGTAAAGAGCCTTTGCATCAGAGCGTGAGTGCGCTATAATGGCGGTAGGTAATCGACCGCCATTCGCACTGCTCTTTGGGAGGTAAAATCAAAGATGCAGGAAACTTATAATGTTGGAATTTATTGCAGGCTCAGCCGGGAGGACGAGAGGATCGGCGAGTCCGTGTCCGTGGAGAACCAGAGGGAGATGCTCAGCCGCTATGTCCGGGAGCAGGGCTGGAACCTCTACGCCGCCTACTGTGACGATGGGGTCTCAGGTACGACCTTCGATAGACCCGGGTTCAACCGGCTTATCGCTGACGCCACCGCCGGGAAAATCAATCTGGTACTCTGCAAGGACCTCAGTCGTCTCGGCAGAGATTATATCGAAAGCGGCAAGTATACAGACATCGTTTTTCCGAGCCTCGGCTGCCGGTTCATCGCCCTCAATGACGGGGTGGACACCGCTCACAAAAACAATGAGATGCTGGTAATTCTGAAAAATGTCATGAACGACCTCTACGCCAGAGACACCAGCAGCAAGATCAAAGCGGTGAAACGCTCCTCTTTCCAAGCCGGGAAGTATGTGGGCTGCTATGCCCCCATCGGCTATCTGAAAAGCCCGGAGGACAAGCATGTTCTGGTAATCGACCCGGCTACCGCCCCCATCGTCCGGCGCATTTTTGACCTTCGGTGCCAGGGGTGCAGTTACCGAAAAATCGCCACGACCCTGAACACGGAGCAAGTGCCGACCCCCAGCAGCTTCTACTACCTGCGCCAGGGCAAGCCCAACATCCGCAAAGAGGGCGGCTACTGGCAGGCGCAGACGGTGAAGGCCATCCTCCAGAACGAAGTCTATATCGGCCACATGGTGCAGAACAAGACCGGCAATGTGTCCTACAAGGTCCACAAGCAGGTGGACAAGCCGGAGAGCGAGTGGATACGAGTGGAGGGGACGCATGAGCCGCTGGTGTCCATGGAGGTCTGGGAACTGGTGCGGACGATTGAGAAGCAGAACACTCGGAGCCGGACACAGGCAAATGGGGAGACAGCTCTCTTTGCCGGACTGCTTCGGTGTATGGACTGTGGTTCGTTGATGCGTAGTTACCATGACGGACGGCGGCGCAAAGACGGCTCCAAGTCCAGCTACCGTAGTTACGCCTGCGGCCGCTACTCCAGCGGCGGAAAGACCGTCTGCACAGCGCATATCATGAACCAGCGTGTTCTGATTGAAATCGTGCTGACGGACATCCGGGCAAAGGCGGAGCTTGCGAAGCATGACCCGGACAGCCTGATAGAGCGGATACAAGCCCAGCGCAGGGCGGCCACTGCCGGAGAAATCAAGCGGGCGCAGGCCACCTTGACAGTCGTTGAGAAGCGGCTTGCGGAACTCTCCAGGCTGACCCAGGCCATCTATGAGGACAAGGTGATGGGGCGTATCCCGGAGGCCGTGTGCGTCCAGTTGATGAACCAGTATGAGGCCGAGCGCACCGACAAGCTGGAGCAGAGGGCGCATTTGTCAGGCGAACTGGAGGCGTACCAACAGGAGACGGATGATGTCCAGCAGTGGATGAAGCTGATTAGAGAGTACGCAAAGTTAGAGGAACTTGACCGCCCCACCCTCCTGCGGCTTATCAAGCGCATCGACATTGGAGAGCGGAAGGTCGAGGACGGGTGCGAGGTTCGGGACATCCGCATCCACTACAATTTCGTGGGCTATATCGAAGCCTGAAATGAAAAACCCCCGGCATCTGCCGGGGATACATACCAGCCAATACCATCTTGCCGGTTCACATATACACTGCGTTCTTTATGTAAGGTTATCATTGAACAAATTTTTGAACGGCATCAGCTCGTTACTTTCGCTGCTGTCGGTATCCACGTTGTCGTTGATGGCAATGTAGCGGACACCGAACATGGGGAAGCGTTCCTCGATGTACAGTCCAGTGTGAAGTTGGTTTCGGCCCAGGCGGGACAAGTCTTTCGTAATGATAATTCCGATTTCGCCATTTTCCATATCGGCCATCATCTGCTGGAAGCCCGGTCTTTGAAAACTGGCCCCGGAGTACCCGTCATCCACATAAAAACATGGATTAGGAAAATGATGGTCACTCGCGTACCGTTGAAGGATCATTTTTTGATTTTGAATACTGTTTGACTCGTTTTCTGTATTGTCATCCTGGCTGAGACGGCAGTACAGAGCGGTTTTCTTCTGGTTTGACGTTGTCATCTTGCCCTCCTTCGTTGGTCAAACCGTTCAGAGCATTGCGACACAACTATACTCCAAAACAGCCTGGATATCCAGCGCTTTTCCCAGACAGCGTCGGGATCAAGCGCACAGTTTTTCCTGCTGGATTTCCAGGTCGATCAGAGCTTTCAATTTATCTTCAGGCGAACAGCGTCCGTCTTTGGGGAATACGGATACCACTCGAATTGTTCTGCCGCAGGAAGCCTGGATACGTTCCATCCTGATTTGCTGGTTGTCGTTTGGCTTATCTATGGTCGAAAACCTCCCTTCTTGACCGTTTCGCCAATTATGATTTTTATCCTGTAAGAACATATCCGATTATTTTTCGCTTTTGACAATGTTGTCAGAAGCGGTATTTCACATGAAATTTATTTTCTTGACGCAAAGCAAGGTCTGGCAATGTTGCCAAACCTTACTGCCTACCTATAGAACGCAGCACCGGCAGGCCGCAATGCGGTCTGCCGATGCTGGCGTTACAAAATTGGGATTACTTTTTATGAATTCACAAAAAGTGGCCGATGGCGTTTTTCTGTCCGAAATCGGGTTTTATGAATTCGCAAAACCCGGTTTGGCTACGCTCGCCCTCGTTGGGCCTGACAGCCTGGATGGGGGCAGGATACCTGCAGGCCGGACGCTGGTCACACGGGGCCTCCTGCGGGCCAACGAGGGGCTATTTCTGGCCAGCAAGCAAATAGACTTCCTCGCAGAGCTTATCCATCAAAAAATCCAGTTTTGCCACAGCTTCGGCGTCCAGCTTCTTTGCGTACTGATGGCGGGTAATCTGCCGTACGTTGGAATAGATCATGTTGACGCTGGTGTGCAGGGCATGGCTTATAGCAACGATCAAAAATAAAGCCAAGAGTTGACAGCAGTGGTATAACAGAGGCAGGAGATGATGGTATGCTACACAATGAAGCGCGGGAACTACTGGTACGAGGCTATGAAGCAAC
>CAJTOE010000004.1 GCA_910577805.1 uncultured Oscillospiraceae bacterium
AAGGACGCCTGCATCGGCTCTTTCATTTCGGTGGAAAAGTTGGAGCGGATGGTGATCGACGAGCTGAACCGACTGGCGGCGGCGTATCTGGACAAAGACGAGCTGGAGCGGAGCATTGAATTTTGCGAAAATCTGCAAGGTCAGAAAAAGCAGCTCCTGGACACCCTCTCCGCCTATGAGAAGAAGATTGCCGAGTACACCAAGGGTCTGCGGGATTTATACATGGATAAGGTCAAAGGCCTGCTCAACGACAGCGACTTCTCCGCCCTCTCCAAGGAGTTTTCTTCCGAGAAATCCCGGCTGGAGCGTGTCCTACTGGACAGCCAGCGGCAGCTGGCGGAGCTGGAGGACAGGATTGCCGTGGGAGACAACCGAAAGGCTTTGGTGGAGCGGTATGTAAACCTAGAACACTTGACACGGGAAATCGTGGAAATCCTCATCGACCACATCACTGTAGGCAAGCGCATCCCCAAAACGAAGGATGTTCCCATTGAGATACACTGGAACTTTTAGCCACAGGTTGCACTTTCGTGATTGCACCAGAGCAGAAGGCCCGGCTGACCTACGATAACATCCTGCGGCTGTCCGACGACCCGGACGTAAACAACGTGATCCGCTTCCTGCGGGAACGGGAGATCGTCCATTTCCAGCGGTTCGGCGAGTGCCTGGAGCTGTGTAAGGAGAAGATGGACAGCAAGAACGTCTATCTGACCAACCCCGCCTTCGATACCACTCCCCAGCCGCAGCCCCGGACCACCATGCGCAATCGTTAACGCGCCTGCAGCCTGTCCGGCAAAAAACAGACCGCCACTTGGCGGTCTGTTTTTTCACGCATCATACCCCCGATTCATACTCCTGGAGGATGGGCGGTATCTGCGAGATCATATTATCCATATCCTCAAACATGGCGCTCTTTGTCGTACCCAAGCGGCTGGCGCTGGAGATGTGCTTGACCACATCCTGATGCTGGTCTTTGATCTGGTCGAAGAACTGGCAGATGGATTGCAGCTCCGTCTGGGAGGAGGTAATGACGCTGGAAATCTCCGTCTGCACTGTGACCGCCCCTTCCGCGGCGGCTGTGATTTGATGAAAGCACTCGTCCGTCTGGGAGACGATATGTACCCCCGTCCCCAGGGTCACCTGGGACGAGAGAATGCTTTCGTTCAGCTCACTGGCCCGCTCCTCTACCTCGGCCACACCGCCGTCCACCTCACCGGCCAGCACCTTGATCTCTCTGGCCAGCTCCTTGACCTGGGTGGCTACCACCGCAAAGCCCCGGCCGGCGGCTCCGGCTCTGGCCGCCTCAATGGAGGCGTTGATGGCCAGCAGATTCGTCTGGTCCGCAATGGTGACGATCTTTCCCATACACTGCTGGATGCCGTTGATCGCCGCCTGAAGCTGGCTGAACGTATGAAGCATCTCGTCGTAGGATTTTTGAACCTGCGCGGAAATGCCGCCCAATTCCACCATCTGCTTTTGCGCGTCGGCAACCTTCTGGGCGATCTCGCCGCGGACCTGGGCGAACTCCCCTGCCGTCTCGTCGATGCTGGAAAAGGAGCTGCCCAGCTCCTGGAGCTTCACCTGAAAATGCTCCGTCTCCTTGAGCACGTTGGAAAAGGCGGCGTTTACCATACTCAGCTCCCAGAGGGAGGCGACCTCCTTCTGCACCAGGTCCTTTTGATACTCCTTCAGGCTGCCCGCCACATGTAGCACAGGATACAGGCTTTTCTCCTCCCGGCCCTGCGCCGGCTTCTTCTGCTTTTTTCCTGGAAACAGCATAGCCGTCCCTCCTTTACTCAAATACAACGCAGGTCATGGACTGGTTGACAAAGCGGTTGTTGTAGTGTTCGCCGTAGCCTACAAAGCCGGCGTGGCTGCCCAGGGCCGCCATCTCCCGCAGATATTCCTGCATGTAGTTGTGTTCGGAAAACAGCTTGTAGCGGAACAGGCAGTTTACAGAGAAGATAGCCGAGCGGCGGGGGAAATCCGCACAGATCTGGCGGATGGTCTCCTTGGTGATGGCCCGGTAGTCCCCCAGCTCCAACAGAATCAGCACGTCGGAGTCGTTGACCTGACGGAAGCAGGCCAGCGCGTTTCCGTTGACCTCCTTGATGGAGATAATGCAGGTGTCGTCCCCGTTGATTTTTCCAAAGGGGTTCTGAAAGGTCCGGGTCAGAATTTCCTCGTCCGTCACATGGAGGATGCTCTTATAGACCTGCTTGGCTGACTGCCCGTTCAGGGAGCCTAAAATATAGTTGGCCCGGTCGGTATTGGAGGCGATAAAGCGGTAGTCCCCCATCTGATGGTAGATGTTTTCCTTATACGTCTTGATCCGGCCGTTCTGGTTGCGCACCAGGGCGTAGGCCACGGCGTCCTGGTAGATCCGGCCGTTGGCGGACACCTTCCCCTGGTCGCCGGTCCCCCCCACCAGGGAGATGCCCTGCCGCTTCAGCGCAGTATAGATAGTAGTCAGGACGCAGGCGTCGTTGCCGCTGCAAAAGTCGATGCACACCGTATCCCGGCTGGACCCCCCCACGGTCCGCATGTCCTTCTCCAGCCGCTGTATGTACTTGACAGGCATGGTCGAGGCCTGCTCCAGCACGTTGGCCGCAGCCGTAATCCCGTCGCAAAACGCGATGACGCCCACGCCATGCTCCACGACCCCCGTCTGGTAGCACATTCCAATACAGCCGATGCTGGGGACTCCGGGGTATCGTTTTTCCAGGGCCTTCACATGCTCCTCAAATTGGGTGTCATTCGATAACAGCATTATAAACTGAGGCTGATGCAGGCCCTGAAGCGCTTCCTCCAGGCTTCCTCTTTGGCTCATACCAAAAAACTGTTTCACGCTGCTGTCTCCCTCCTACAATATTTACAGGGACTTATTATAATGGAAAGCTGGAAACGTGTCAACAAAAGGGACGAAAATAAACGGCCCGGAGCCGGTGATTTTTTAAGGGGCATATACCCGCCCGTAAGCAGGTATATGCCCCTTGATGCCGGGAATGTTATTTCAGACCGTTCTCGTAGGACTCGATCATCTTCTTGACCATCTGGCCGCCCACGGAACCGGCCTGCTTGCTGGTCAGGTCGCCGTTGTAGCCCTGCTTCAGGTTGACGCCCACCTCATTGGCGGCCTCCATCTTGAACTTATCCATGGCCTCACGGGCGTTGGGAACCATAATCTTATTACTATTGCTGTTAGACATGATCGTCTCTCCTTTTTCATTCTGTTTTTGTGTGTTGGGTTGGATGGAACATCCGAGCATAGTTTGAGCCGTCCGCACGTTTCTATGCGGACGGCTCTTTGGTAAGTTTAGGGTATTGATACGGCTGGAATCCGCTTCCAAAAATGGTTTTTCAGCCATTATCCGATTTTCGCAAACTGCTCCGCTTTGTCCAGCGCTGCGTCGATGTTGGGCTGGAAGTACTCCCCACCCACCTCGTCGTAGAGGCCGGATTTCCGGAACACGGACATCGGCTGCTCGTTCACGTGGGAGAACACCACCTGGATATCCTTCCGGCGGCACTCCAGCCACAGCCGGCGCAGGCTGTTCAGCGCCGTAATGTCCAGCGCCGGGACTGCCCGCATCCGTAAAACCAGCACATTTTTGTCTGTATCGCGGCTGATATGGGGTATCTTGTCCGCCGCGCCGAAGAACATGGGACCGGTGACCTCATAGACCATCACATGGGGCGGCACCGGCTTGAGCCGGCCCTGGTCGTCGTTGGTGTCCTCCACGTACTCCCACTCCTTGACCACCGCGACATCCGCCATCCGCTTCATGAACAGCAGGCAGGCCAGAGTCAGCCCCACCGCGATAGCTACGACCAGATCAAAGACCACGGTGAGGAAGAAGGTCAGCACCAGCACCGCCGCGTCGCTCTTGGGGGAGTGCTTCACCACGTCCACCACCTTGCGCCAGCCGCTCATGTTATAGGCCACCTGGAACAAAATGGCCGCGATGCAGGGCATGGGAATCAGCGCGGCATAGGGCATCAGCAGCATCAGCACCAGCAGCAGGACCACCGAATGGACCATGCCTGCCACTGGGGAAACGCCGCCGTTTTTGATGTTGGCCGCCGTGCGGGCGATGGCTCCGGTGGCGGGAATGCCGCCGAACAGAGCGGAGGCCGCGTTGCCCACACCCTGGGCCACCAGCTCCATGTTGGAGTTATGCCGGGCGTTTATCATCTCGTCCGCCACCACGCAGGACAGCAGCGATTCGATGGCCGCTAAAATGGCGATAGTGCAGGCGTCGGGGAGAACGGCGGCAATGGTGTCGTAGGAGAGGGCGGGCAGGCGGAAGGAGGGCAGATCACTGGAAATCGTATAGAGGTCCCCAATGGTGTTGACAGGCAGCGCCAGCAGCTTCACCGCCGCCGCAGTCACAATCACCGCAATGAGGGAGGCGGGAATTTTTTTGAAAAATCTGGGCCAGACAATGAGGATCGCCAGCGCGGCACAGCCCACCCCCAGCGCCGCGGGATTGAGGGTATGAATGTTGACCGCGACCTGTTCTGCCTTTTCGATGGTCTCAATGGGTGCGGTCTGGAAGGTCAGCCCCAGAAAATCCTTCACCTGGCCAATCAGGATGGTCACCGCGATGCCGGCGGTAAAGCCGGTGGTGATGGTGTAGGGGATGAACTTTATCATGCTGCCCATCCGCAGCAGGCCCATAAGTACCAGCAGTATTCCCGCCAGGATCGTGGCTACCGCCAGTCCCTCCATACCGCTGCGGGCCACCACGCCCGCCACAATGGTGGCAAAGGCGGCGGTGGGACCGGCAATCTGGACCTTGCTCCCGCCCAGGGCGGAAATCACAAACCCGGCCAGAATGGCGGTATAAAGCCCCTGCTCCGGCGCCACGCCGGAGGCCAGCGCCAGGGCGATCGACAGCGGCAGGGCGATAATGGCGACGATCACGCCGGAAATCAGGTCCTTGACAAGCTTTTCCTTAGAATAGTCCTTCAGAGAGCGCAGAAGCTGGGGCGTCAAATCGTTCATAGGAAATCCTCCCTTTCAGCGGGCCGTCCGGTCAGACCTTGACCTTCACCACGCATTTGCGGCAGGGAGCAGGCTCGTCCGGCGCGATGCCAGGAGCGTGGGCGTCCCCCGGCCAGAGGACCAGGAACTTGTCCCCGGACACCAGCAGCTCACTGAGAGGGCCGTGGTAGAACCAGATGTCCCCCTCCGGACGGGCCTCCACTTCCTCCGTCATCTCCTCCAGGGGGCCTGCGGCGATCTTCTCCTGGCCGGAAATCAGATACTGAATGTCGATATACTTCCGATGGGCCTCCGGGGTGTCGTTGGCGGGATTGGTGGTGTAGCTCTGGAGCATATAGAACAGGTCGTCTCCGTCCACCTCATACCGGCCGTCCGCCAGCTTGGAAAAATCCGTGTCCCGGAGCAGCTCCAGCCCGCGCAGTACGCCGGGATGAATGCCCTTGTAAGCGTCCAGGTGCTTCAAAGAATCGTAAATCATAAAAACCTTCCCTTTCTTTGATTTGATACTGGTTTTATACGTTGAACCGGAACGCTATAAACTGAAAATTTATCATATCTATAATAATTCCGTTCTTTCACATTATGTTGAATTTCTTCCACTTTTTCAGTTCAATATATACCATAAAATCCAGATTGCGTCAAGAGGCTAGGCGATGGGATTTTGATTCGTAAAGTAGAGGGAACCGTGGGTTTCACCCTCATCCGTCACCGCCTTCGGCGGCGCCACCTTCCCCCATGAGGGGGAAGGCCTGAACCTTGGCACTTACTGAACTGGACAGTAGTATCGATAGACGCACCGATAAGCCTTCCCCCTTGACGGGGGAAGGTGGCTGGCCGCAGGCCAGACGGATGAGGGTGAAACTGAAGGGCTGCTCTACTTTACGAATCAAAGGCGATGGGCACAGAAATTGATTTCTTTGTGGTTATGCAGTAAACTATTGACTAAAGATTTCAAATAGCAGTACAATCTTTTTACAAAGTTAAGCAAGGGGATGCTGTGGAAATATCCTTTCACACATCTTAATTAACAGGAATAATTTGTATATTACAAGATGAAGCGAGGAATAAATCATGCTGGACAATCAAGTAAAAGCACTGTCAACTATTCTCAGAAATAATGATATACAGACATATGCGGAAGATAGTTTCTGGAATCTTGTGCAAGCAGTTTTGATGCAAGACCCTTTTTCTGGGCTGAACGCAACTAAAAGTGTAAAAGAACTTATTTTCCATATGCCAACTGTCCTATTTTGGGATAAGATGGAGCGTTTTCTCTTTGGTACATTTCACATCTATGAAGACCAAATCAAAATGGCACAGAAATTTAGTGAGGATAACGAAGCCTATGTTGCCTTCGTTAAACGGCAAATTCACCTTATAGATGCTCTGGATGATGATATGAAGGTCGAGTATTTTGCCGCATTAACAAGGTGTTTTCTCTTGACAGATTTGGACGGCGGATTGTACTTTAAGTTGTGTAAATTTCTGTCTATCTGTACACCAGAGGAACTGGTTTTTATTGAGAAATGTCCATATGATTTCAAGAGTAGCAACACTGCGATTATTTCAGCGCTTTTCCAGTATGGCCTGTTTACTCAGGTTGATGATAACGAAACGGGTACATACTATGTTCTTTCAGACTTTGCAAAAGCACTTAAACAGAATAGCTTAAATTTTCAAGGCGGGTTGTGCGGACAGACAAGACTTATTTCCTATGAGCAATTAGCTCCTTTGAATTTGCAACAAATAGCAACGAAAGCAGATATAGAAGCACTTTTTAATGATAAATGATATCTGAAACGATGAGGGAGCTACCGCTTTTATACGGTAGCTCCCAGTTATTTCGAGAGATTGATAGGCGGAAAAGACTTTATACGTTGAACCGGAACAAAATGATGTCCCCATCTTGCACCACATACTCCTTGCCCTCGGAGCGGATCAGGCCCTTTTCCCGCGCGGCGGCCATGGTCCCGCAGGCCATCAGATCCTCGTAGGAAACCACTTCCGCCCGGATAAAGCCCCGCTCAAAATCGGAGTGGATCTTGCCCGCCGCCTGGGGGGCCTTCGTGCCCTTGGTGATGGTCCACGCCCGGCACTCGTCCTCCCCGGAGGTCAGATAAGAAATCAGCCCCAGCAAAGTATAGCTGGCCTTGACCAGCCGGTCCAGACCGCTTTCCGCCACCCCCAGGTCGTCCAGGAATAACTGCTTTTCCTCCGGGCCCAGCTGGGCAATTTCCGCCTCCAGCTTGGCGCATACGGGAATGACCTGGGCGTTCTGGGCCTACGCCCGCTCCCGGACCTGCTGGTAATAGGCCACGTCCTCCGGGGCTGCGAACCCGTCCTCATCCAGGTTGGCGGCGTAAATCACCGGCTTCAGGGACAGAAGCTCACAGTCGGGGTACTCGGCGGCAATATCCACCTCGGTGTAGCTCCGGGCGGATTTTCCGTCGTTGAGCCAGTCCCGCAGGCCCTCGAAATCCGCGGCCTCCTGGAGGAATTTTTTGTCCCCCTTTGCTGCCTTTTTCGCCTTGTCGATCCGGCGCTCCACCATTTCCAGGTCGGACATCACCAGCTCCAGGTCGATCGTGTCCATGTCCCGGAGGGGGTCGGCCCCGCCGTCCACATGTATTACGTTCTCGTCGTCAAAGCACCGGACCACATGGACAATGGCGTCTGTGGCCCGGATGTTGCCCAAAAACTTGTTGCCTAAGCCCTCGCCCTTGGACGCGCCCTTGACCAGGCCTGCAATGTCCACAAACTCAATGACGGCGGGAGTGGTTTTCTTGGGGTGGTACATCTCGGACAGACGGTCCAGCCGCGCATCCGGCACCGCGACCATGCCTACATTGGGGTCGATGGTGCAGAAGGGGTAATTGGCGCTCTCCGCGCCGGCGTTGGTAATGGCGTTAAACAGGGTGCTCTTGCCCACGTTGGGCAGGCCCACGATTCCTAATTTCATATTGCTTTTCGTCTCCTTAAAAAGTCTTGATTTATCAATGGTTTCCGGGTTTTGCTCCTTTAGATCTTCACCATTACTGTACCATTTCTTCACCATTTTGTCATTAACTTATGTGCAGTTACATTCTGCTGGCCTCAAATTGCCATACACCGGCGGTCAGTGAATCATCTGTCACATGCACATATTTATCCATGGTGGTCTGGATACTGGCGTGACCCAATAGCTTCTGAAGTACCTTCGGCTGCATTCCGTTCTCGATTGCACGGGTGGCATAGGTATGTCTCAGCGCATACATACAGAAGCGTTTGATTCCATTCTCATCGCAAATAGAGAGCGCACTGCTACACCATGAGTATAGCAGATACCACCCTCTTTCTCAAGCGTTATTTTGCCGCTCTTTTTCAAAGAACAAACGGACCGTTAGGCATATGCAGCATACTGTCAATTTTGTTAATCCAATATTTCGCGAAAGGCCGTGTACTTCTGGGAAGTACACGGCCTCGGCTTGTCGAAGGAATTTTTTCCTATATCCTTACAACTACAATCTGTTCTTTTCCAGGAAAATTTTTATAAAATTACACATTAGCCTCCATTTCCACGCATGAAGTTCAGAAGCATTTGCGCGACCTGCGCTCTGGTGGCCTGCATGGTCGGATTCAGGTGCCCATCGCCATCGCCATTCAAAATCCGGCTGCTGATGGCCCATTCCATGGCCGTTCTGGCGTAGCCGCTGATCTGGTCCGTGTCCTTGAAGGAGCGCTCCCCACCAGTTTGCCCGGACGTCGGCTTGCCCGCGTAATTCCAAAGCACAACTGCCAGCTGTTCTCTGGTGATCGGGTCATCCGGTCCAAAGGTATTGTCCGGATAGCCGTTGACGATGCCCTTTTCCGCCGCCCACACAACAGCCTCACTATACCAGCTTTCCTGCACGTCGGAGAAGGAGGGCAGGACCGCACTGCCGGGGTTGCTCTCCAGATTGTGGAGCACGACCGTCAGCATCCCGCGGGTCATACTCAGGTTGGGAGAGAAGGTCTGGCTGCCGGTGCCGTTAAACAGCTCGCGGCTGCTGACAAAGGAAACTGCATCGGCCGCCCAGCTGCTGTTGGAGACATCCGAAAACGATTTGCTGTTATCCACCAGCTCCACACGGGCAGAGCCTTGGAGCGGTATCGTGATCGTTCCATTCTGCGTGTTTACCATCGACTTGCGCACGACCTGACGGGTCCCATCCTCCGCGACCAGAACAGCTACAGTACCAAGTGTCCCCTGCTGGACAGTCGTTTCGACAGTCACGCCGCCGCTGACAGAGGCTGCGACTGTATTTCCGGTCCGGATGGTGACGGCCAGGGTGTCCCCCTGCCGGTCCACCGTGACCGAGAGAGTCCCGCCGCCGGACAATCCGCCCAGCGCCTGATTCGGAATGGTCACATTCGCCACAGGGGTGTTAATTTTCAGGTCCGCGTCGGTCTTGCTGCCAATCTCACCAACCGCAGAACCGGAAATCGTCACCTTTGTGGTCGTCACGCTGCCGGTGATGTTGGGCGCAATAACTACTGCACTGCTGTCGTTGCGGACAGCCTGGTCAATGAGTTCCTTTGCCTCTGCCGTTGTCACGTTGGAGACCGCACTGTTGCCGTTTACCGTCGCATTGGGCGTTACCGTGGTATGGATCTGGTTGCTTGCCGCGTCATTGCTGGTACTGACACTCGGCTTGGCATTTCCGCCGGTGGAGCCGCCGGAGCTGCCGCCAGAAGAACTTCCACTGGAAGAGCTGCCGCCAGAGGAACCGCCGGAGGAGCCGCCGCCGGACTGCCGGTAACCGCAGATCGTGCAGATCGAGCCGTTGTAGGTATGTGCGCCATAGCCGTCCTTCTGACTGTTGACGGTGATGTTACAGTCAACGGCACTGCATTCATGCCAGTGGTGTGTGCTGTTGCTGAACCACACTGCCGCCCATGCGTGAACGTGTCCGGGGATGGGAGGCGTTGTGCTGGACTGGGTGTAGCCGCAGACGGTACAAGTCTCGCCGTCGTAGGTATGCGCACCGTAACCGTCCTTCTGACTGCTGCTGGTGATGTAGCACCCGCTGGCGGTACATTCATGCCAGTGATGTGTGCTGTTGCTGGACCACTCTGCGGCCCATGCGTGGACATGTTCGGGCGCGGGCGGAGTCGTGCTGCCTCCGCCGGTCACTGTCACGCGATAGATCCTGCCGTCCACAACAATGTCAGTCACACCGGCCTGTTTTCCGGTTATGACCAGCGCATAGGTAATGTTGGGAATGGTATAGTCGATCTGCGCCAGGGACGCGTCCGCCTTTACCACATGGGCGTACTTGCTGTCTGTGCTGGCAGAGGGATGCAGGACAAAATAGGTCCCGTTATACTCCGCCACGATCAGGTAGTAGCCGCCGTCTTTCACATCCGCCGCATCTGTAACCTGGACATAACCAGGAAGGGCCGTGCTGGAGGTCTCGCCCTCCTGGACCGGGCGGTAAAGCTGGAACGAACAGGGCGCTTCAAAGCCGCTCGTTGTATTGACTCGGTCAAAATAATATTTTTGTCCGTTCCGATAGAAGTGGAGATAGAATCCACTGCTCTGTACATAGAAGCTGTTTTCCGCAGAGCCGGCTGTAAAGGTGATTTGTTTGGGCGCTGCGCTGGCGGGGTAGCCCGGGGTATTTGTGGGGTCCAGATAGACAATGGTTCCGTCCGCCGTCCAGCTGGACGCTGTGAACCCGTCCTGATCGTTCCCGCGGAAGAGATAGAGGGACCGGGCCAGTGCCTCCGGCGCACCGGTATAATTGCCGTCTGTGCCGGTCGTTCCCTGACCGCCGGTGAAGCTCACGCTCTGATCGTCCTTCTGGATGACCGCGTCCGCAGCGGCAGCGTTCGTATTCCGGTCGATTCGGTCCGTTTTGACCGGAACAGAATGGGTCTCACCCTTGTTCAAAGAAACCGGGACCAGATTTTGAGCGACGACCTCAATCACAATGGTCAGACCACCGCTCTTGTATTGTGTGGTTCCCTCCTTCTGGCCGGTGAAAATCACCTCATTGCCATTCAAGGCGGCGGTCACAATGCTGGAATTCAAAGCGCCCAGCTCCGCCGCAGTGGGCGGGGTATCCTCCGTCACGGTAAGGGTCCCATACAGCGGCACCTGATAGGTCTTTTTCCCATCGACCGTTGCACCGGGCGTCAGCGTTGCGATGGGATAGTTCACAAAGGTGATTGCCGCGCTGGGATTGTTCTCGTTCTCATACAGCAGGCCGATAGAACCGTCCTTCAGCTCGGCCAGGCTGGAGTACACATAGTCTGCGCCGTTGTCGTTGACCACATAGGTGTACGCCAGGCTCAGGGTCTTGTCGTCGTTGAGGAGGAAGGTGTAAATGCGACCGTTTTGCCGTCCTCCGCCGGTGGCTGTCGATACCAGAATAGCGGTCTTGCCGTCGATTGGCTTGGAGTAGCGCAGGACTGACAACTGGTTGTTCGGGGTATTCGGCACTCCCGTGTCTACCGGCGTACCGGCGGCCCAGCCGTCTCCGCTCCGGGTGTGGTCGGTGTACCAAAGGGTGTTGTAGCCGTCCCGGTAGAAGTGCCGGATGGTATTTTCGTCGATCTGTAATGTCGCGCTCTCACTGGACCAATGGCTTCCATCAGTGGAGTCCTGGGAGCGGCGCCAGGTCACGCCGTTGTCCGTGGAGTAGATAAAGCTGGCAATCTGGGAGGCGTTGTTCACACCGCCAACCTGGAATGTGTAGCAGGGCAGTACCAGCGTACCGTCGTCCAGACACTCCACCGCGCCGGGGCCTACGCCGTAGAACTGCACCGTGCCGGATGTGCGGCGAATCTGGGGATTCAGAATGGTGGGGTCGGACCAGGTCTCGCCGCCGTCCTTCGAGGTCACCAGCCACAGATAGGTGGCGTTACGCACATGCAGGTCGGCATTATAGAAGAACACATTCTGATGCACCCAGGCATTTGCACCAAGCTGCTGGCAATAGAGCTTCACTTTATTTGCGCCGTGGTAGAGATAGTAATGGCTGTCCACAAAGTAGCCGCTCTCCTGATTGTCGGACTTGTTCAGGAGGGGCGCATAGCCATTGGTAAAATCGCCCACGTAATAAGTATAATTGCTGTCAGACTGGTTGCTGGTGCTGGTGTAAATGGGCATCCGCTGTACGCCGTTGACGCTCACAAAGCCAGTCGCCTGGTCGGGCCGGTTCGGCGCAGTGTTGATGGCAAAGCTGCCGGGGAACAGATCGACCAGCAGATAGAGCGTCCCATCCTTGCCCACTGTCATGAGCGGGTCAATAAAGGCGGTCGCGTAAGGCTGTTTCGTGTCTGTGCCGTCGTTGAAGTGGTTGGGGAAATTGTAGTGCCAGGTTTTGCCGTTGTCGTCGGAGTAGCTGACAATGGTGTCAATGCCGCAGGCGTCCATGATGTGACTCCAGCGTGCGTCACTGGCCGCCACGAGCCGTCCGCTGGGCAGGGTGACCAGGGCGGGAATGCGGAAGAACTCACTGCCTGCCGTCCCCTTGGGGAAGGGCTGTCCGGTTGTCGTGCCCGGCTTGGGCCGGCTGTCTCCCTCAATGACCTCCATCTCTGTCACGATTTCTGTCTGCTTGAAGAAATATAGGTCTGCCGGGGTCATTCCGGCATAGATGTTGCCATCGGAGGAACCAAACGACACCACGTTGCCACTGGTATGGCCGACTTGATAGGTGCCATCACCATTCTCTGTGATCGTGAGTGTAACGGGATTTCCAGAAGTCTTGATATTTCGGGTACTGGCACTGCTCAAATCCAGATACCGGCTGCTGTCCAGGCTTTGAAGGGTATAGCCGCCGGCTGTTTCGGTTACGCGCCAGAGCTGCCGGCTGGCTGGGAATCCAGAGTTCAGCGTGGTTTTCCCATCGGAAATCAATGTATCGACCTTATCGGTAAGTCCGTTTCCGGTATGGTACAAAATACGATTTCTTCTTACTGCATCCGTTGCTGGCGGAGTCAAAATGGCATAAACCGCGCCGCTGTCGATGCCGTCCGTATCCTGGATGTACTCCAAGTGAGTAACGGTGCTGGGCGGACCGGAGAACTCCAGTTTGCTTCTGGCCTCTTTCAGGGCCGCCACCGCTCCACTGACTTCAGCTGCAGTCGCGTCCGCCTTGTCCAGAACGGCCTGTGCGCTGGTCAGGGCAGTTTGCAGAGCAGCCCAGCTCCCCGCAGTATAGCCCTCCTCATCCATGGCCTCCACTTCCCGGACCAGTGTGCGCAGCTCGTCCTTCGAGACGTTGGCGGTCAATTCCTCTATGGTATAGTTCACAAAGGTGATAGCCGCGCTGGGATTGTTCTCATACTCGTACAACAGACCGATAGAACCGTCTTTCAGCTCGGCCAGGCTGGAGTATACATAGTCTGCACCGTTGTCGTTGACCACATAGGTGTATGCCAGATTCATGGTATTGTCGCTGTTGAGCAGGAAAGTATAGATTTTGCCGTTGGTCCGGCTGCCACCGCTGCCGGTAGCTGTAGACACCAGGATGGCAGTTTTACCGTCGATCGGCTGGGAGTAGCGCAGGACCGACAGCTGGTTGTTCGAGGTATTTGGTACCCCGGTATCCACAGGGGTTCCAGCAACCCAGCCGTTCCCGCTCCGAGTGTGGTCGGTATACCAAAGAGTACTGTAGCCGTCCCGGTAGAAATGGCGGATCGTGTTGTTGTCAATCGGTACGGTCGCACTCTCACTGGACCAGTGGCTCCCGTCGGTGGAGTCCTGGGAACGGTGCCATGTCACGCCGTTGTCCGTGGAGTAGATAAAGCTGGCGATCTGGGAAGCGTTGTTTGCACCGCCAACCTGGAATGTGTAGCAGGGCAGTACCAACGTGCCGTCGTCCAGACACTCCACCGCGCCGGGACCTACGCCATAGAACTGCACCGTGCCGCTCGTGCGGCGAATCTGGGGATTCAGGATGGTGGGGGCGGACCAGGTCTCGCCGCCATCCTTCGAGGTCACCAGCCACAGATAGGTGGCATTACGCACATGCAATATCGAGTTATAGTAGAACACGTTCTGCTTGACCCAGGCGCTGCTGCCCTGCTGCGGACAGTAGGTCGGTTCCTTGGTTGGGCCATAGTAGAGATAGTAATGTTCATCCACATAGAAGCCGCTTGCGCTGCCGTCATAGGCTTCCAGAACGGGCGCAAACCCACCCGAAAAATCGCCTATGTAATAGGTATAGTTGCTGTCGTTCTGGCCGTTGATGCTGGTATAAAGAGGCATCCGCTGTTTGCCGTTTATCTCCACAAAACCAGTCGTTCGGTCTGGTCTGTTCGGTGCGGTATTGATAGCGAAGCTGCCGGGGAACAGGTCGACCAGCAGATAGATGGTCCCGTCCTTGCCCACAGTCATCAGCGGGTCAATAAAGGCAGTTGCATTGAGCTGCTTGGAGTCTGTGCCGTCATTGAAATAGTTGGGGAAATTGTAGTGCCAGGTTTCTCCGTTGTCATCGGAATAGCTGACAATGATGTCAATGCCGCAGGCGTCATAGATATGACTCCAGCGTGCGTCGCTGGCCGCTACTAACCGTCCGCTGGGCAGGGTGACCAGGGCGGGAATGCGGAAATACTCACTGCCTGCCAGACCCTTGGGGAAGGGCTGGCCGGTAGTCGTGCCCGGCTGGGGCCGTCCGTCGCCCTCAATAATGGCTGAGGATTCTGTCTGCTTGAAGAAGTACAGGTCAACCGGGTCTGTTCCCGCATAGATGTTGCCATTGGTAGGATCGAACGACACCACACTGCCGCCTGTCTGGCTGATTTGATAGGTGCCATCATTATTCTCTGTTATTGTGAGTGTAACAGGATCTGCGGAAGTGTTGATGTTTTTAGCACAGGCGCTGCTCAAATCCAGATAACGGCTGCTGTCCAGGCTTTGCAGAGTATAACCGCCATTAACGGCCGTAACTGTCCACAGTTGGCGGCTGGGATCAAAACCAGAGTTCAATGCAATCTTTCCATTTGAAATGGTTGTAGCAACTTTATTGGTCAAATCAGAACCTGTATGGTACAAAATGCGGTTTTGAGTTACACCATTGACCGTAGCTGTAGGCGTAACAATCGCATAAACCGCGCCGCTGTCGATACCATTCGTATCCTGGATATACTCGGTTATGCCGCTGCTCGGCGGGTCAATGGGCGTCAGCTTTCCAACCAGGCCGTTCTTCGCAGCTTTCAACTGGTTGAATGCAGTCATAATATCGGCTTCACTCGCGTCTGCATTGTCCCTAACGCTCTGCGCATACGACAAAGCATTTTGCAGAACAGCCCAAGACGCGGCTGTGTAATTCGATTGTTGCAGAGCACGGACCTCGGTAATCAAGCTTTCCAACGCAGTCTTGTCCGCTTGCTGATTAACGGTGTACAGGTAGATGGGGAAACGACCTTTACTGCCAGGCCCCCAAAAGTCGGTGATATGGTTTGGATACTGCGAAACTTCATCTTTATTTTTATTAAAGCTCAGTACACGATTGGCTGTTGAGTTAGCTAATATGTAGTCTCCGTTTGCATTCGATACACTCAAAGACGCTGCTGTATCCGCAAACATCATATCTCCAAGTAATAGCCCAACACCATTGGCAGAAAATGTATATCCCGTGCTGTTGTCCCCACCTACGGAAAGATGCAGAGCATCCATCACCAGCGGAGCATTGTCCTTGAGATATTTTGCTGTTACTGAGTCTCCCTCGATGACAAGCTCTGCGGTACAGGCACCATTATCTCCAGTCAGGGCACCAGAACCGATATTTTTTCCAGCTGCACTGGCATACAGAGCATAGATCGTATTGTCCGAACTCTGCGTGACAATCAGGTAAGATTCGTTGGTATCCAGGGTATCTCCGGTATACTGGGTATACCCCGGAATGACCGGCGCACCTTCCCGGCTGTCAAAGACAGACGTGTCCTCATTTCCCTCCGGCCCGGTTGTTTCATCGAAAAGATCATCTTCAGTGGGCGCAGTGGTTGAGTCCCCGTTCTCCTCAGAGGCATCCCCATCGTCAGGCGGCATAACGGGGTCCTCATTCTCCACCGGGGGGACCTCCTCAGCAGGCGGTGTACTCAAATCCTCACCGTCCACAGGGATTTCCTCCGGAGTTTGGGCGCCGGTCACATCATCTACAGAAGAATCCACGTTGAGTTCATCGTGGGTTTCACTGTCTTCCATGTCCACAGGAGCCACTCCGGCGGCGGCAGGCAGCATAGAAAGCAGTAGTGCCGCAGTAAGTAGAATCGCTGAAATACGTTGCCTTGCTGTTTTCATAGTTGTCGTCCTTTCTTCTCTTTCTTTCCCGTTTGCTCTATACACTGACGAAAGGAATGTGTTTGACATATACAACATGTATATGTCAGAAAAGGCTAGCCTTTTTTAGCACTTCCTCTTTGCCTGAATGTAAGATTCACTATATCATATGCTCTTTTTCATTTCAACTAAAATTTCGGATTGAAGGCGTAAAATTTTATTCATTTACGCCAACCAGAGCTGTATCGGGCTGGACATCGGAACAATTCCCAGTCTGATTATATTTCTGTAATAATCTGCCTGTAGCTCCAGCTGTGGAAAAAAGGGCTTTTGCTGTCACCCGCGATGCGTAAAGCCCCAGCAGACTTTCATTGTCTGCCGGGGCTTTACCTAAATTTGCCGCATGATAGGGTATGGCAAAGCTATTCTATTATGTTTGCTGCTTAATTCTTACTGCGGAAGAGGAAGGACACGATTTGCCCGCGGGTGCAGGGGTCGTCAGGACCAAAGGTCTTCGGACCTGTGCCGGCGGTGGTCTCATTCTCCGCCGCCCGCCTCACAGCCCCAGCAGTTTTACCGCGTTCTTCCCCAAAATCGCGTCCTTCTCCTCCTGGGATATGGGCAAATTCTGAATGACCTCCACACTCTTCTTCTGGTCGCCCCAGGGGCTGTCCGTGCCGAACAGCAGCCGCTCCGCCCCAAAGACCTGCACAAAACGCAAAAACTGCTCCTGGGACATAGTCTCCAGCGGACCGCCGGTCCATGGCTCCCCTTCCAGTGGCGTGATGGGCCGCATACAGTAGGCGGTATCCAGATAGAAGGGGGTACGCGCCACCAGACGCTCCACGTCATCCCACTGCCGCCAGCCCCCCATGTGGGCCAGGATCAAGGGGATGCCCCCCAGCTCCCGGTAGATATTGACGATCATCTCCGGCGTGCAGAACACCGCGCCGGGAAAGCCGATGTCCAGTCCCGCGTGGGTCAGAGTAATCAGCCCCAGCTCCGCCGCCCGGTCCATGATGCGCAGATAGCGCAGGTCGTCCAGGTCCACGTTCTGATACACGGGATGAAATTTTATCCCTTTTACGCCGGTCCGGGCCAGCCGGGAAAGCTCCAGCTTCCAGTCCGGATAATCCGGGTGCATCCCGCCGAAGGACAAAAGCCCCGTCTCGGAATACAGGTCGTTGGTCAGGATCGCCCGGTCGTTCATATGGCTCACCTGCTTGGGGCTGGTGGCCACGGGGAGGATCAGGCAGCAGTCGATGCCGGCCTCCTGGCGGGACCGGACCAGCCCCGCGGAGGTGCCGTCGCTGAAGGGGTGGGTGCTGGAGGCCCGCTTGAGCTTGTCCACCGCCATGGACGCGATCTCGCTGGGGAAAATATGGGTGTGCATATCGACGATCATGGAAAAACATACCTTTCTGCATGGAAGTTCTTTACTGTAAGCATACCACAAAATTAGGGATTGACAAGAGGGAAAATTTCTGGTGATATGAAAACAAAAAATTGGAGGATAAACAGTATGAAAATCTATAACAAACGTAATTTTGCTCTTGGTGCGTATGTTGCTCTGCTGGGGGCCGGAGTCCTGCCCCAGGACCATTTGCTGATTGGGGGCGTATGTATGCTCCTGGGCCTCGGAGCCATCCTGCGCAGCCTTTCGGCGGCCAGCTCCCATGAGACGAACGGATAAAGAAAGCAAGGGCAAGGCAGACCGCAATGGTTTGCCTTGCCCTGTTTTGGGAAAACGCAGTCAGTTGTAAGCCTAAAAAAAGAGAAGGGCGGCGGCAATGCCGGTCCCATTGCAGAGAATGTGCGAAATGGTGCAGACCAGACAGTTTCCTGATTTGCGATAAATCATTGCATAGATCATGCTGTCGATGAAGATTCCGGCGATATCAAAAGCCACAAGGTTAATCGTTCCAACTGCGATATGTCCCGCGGCAAAGACAACGGACGAGATCACTGCGCAAAGCCAGAACGGAACTATTTTCATGGCCTTGCCCACGAAAAAGCCGCGAAACGCAATTTCTTCGCCTAATGCCGCAATGATTACCTGACCAATCAGCAGGGGTATCGCGTCGAAGGACAGGATTGAACTGGTTCGTCCCATCACGTGGGAGACAAACGCTCCGTCGAATATCAGATCTCCCACAACAAGCGTTGCAATCGCGCTCACAATCGGAAGCAGCATCCAGGGAAGCACTCCCGGTTTCTTGATATCCTCAAAAATCGTCCGAAAGCGCAGCCCTGAGTCTGTATCCCGCGTTTTTGCAGCCGCTTCTACGAGGAAGAAAAATGCTATCCCTACAAAGACAGAGTAGCCTGCGATCTGTGACGACGGCACTATTTTTGTTCCTGCTAGCAAAATCATTGCAAGAAGGCCAATTATTGTAAGGATCGTGTCTTGATTCTTTTTGGCAGAACTGTTCATGCTGTATCTCTCCTTTAGGGTGAAAACCAGACGCTTAGTCCACCTGGTCCCCCAGAGCCTCACTCTGCCGGACCGTCACCTTCTTGTCATAGCAGGAGAACGCGTTTTCCACCAGCGCCCGGTTCGTCTGGGGTGTGAACAGGCTGACCACCGGCACAATGACCAGCCCCGCCAGCATACAAAACGCGCCCGCATTGATGGGGGACTGGAGCAGAGCGGGAAAACTGCTTCTCACAAAGATGTTCGCCACCATCACCACGGTGGAGAACAGAAAACTGGCCCAGCAGGCAAGCTTGGTGGTCTTTTTCCAATAGAGGCCGTACAGGAACGGAGCCAGGAACGCCCCCGCCAGCGCGCCCCAGCTCACGCCCATCAGCTGGGCAATGAACGTCACGCTGGATTTGTACTGGATAATCGCCAGCACCACAGAGATGGCGATGAACACGACAATCAGGCCCTGCATAATGCGCACCTGCCGCTTTTCGTCCATGTCTTTAATGATATTATCCTTCAAAAAATCCAGCGTCAAGGTGGAGCTGGAGGCCAGCACCAAGGAGCTGAGGGTGGACATCGAGGCGGACAGCACCAAAATCACCACGATGGCAATGAGCAGGTCCGGCAGGCCGGAGAGCATGGTGGGAATCACGGAGTCGAAGCCGCCCGCAATGCTGCCGTCCGGGTTGAACTGCATCTTGTCCGAAAACAGCCGTCCGAAGCCGCCCAGGAAGTAACAGCCGCCGGAAACGATCAGGGCAAATACCGTCGAAATAATCATGCCCTTGTTGATGGCGCTTTCGCTCTTGATGGCGTAGAATTTCTGGACCATCTGGGGCAGGCCCCAGGTGCCCAGGGATGTAAGAATGACCACGCCCAGCAGGTTCAGGGGGTCCGGGCCGAAGAAAGAAGCGAACACGCCGGGGGCGGCGACGGGACCGGCACTGGCGTCCACGGGGACCTGGGCCAGACCCTCCAGCGCCGCCAGGAAACCGCCCTGGCTGGCCAGAACTGCGCCAATCACCGCGCAGATGCCGAAAATCATGATGATGCCCTGGATAAAGTCGTTGATGGCGGTGGCCATGTAGCCCCCGGCAATGACGTACACCCCGGTCAGGACCGCCATGACGATGACACAGACGGTGTAGTCGATGTCAAAGGCCATCCCAAACAGGCGGCTCAGGCCGTTGTACAGGCTGGCGGTGTAGGGGATGAGAAAGACGAAGATGATTGCCGATGCGGCCAGCTTCAGGGATTTGGAGCCGAAGCGCGCCCCGAAGAACTCCGGCATGGTGGCGCTGTCCAGGTGCTGGGACATAATACGGGTGCGCCGTCCCAGCACGGCCCAGGCCAGCAGGGAGCCTAACACAGCGTTGCCAATGCCCGCCCAGGTGGCGGCAATGCCGTACTTCCACCCGAACTGCCCGGCGTAGCCCACAAAGACCACGGCGGAGAAATAGGAGGTGCCGTAAGCGAAGGCGGTGAGCCAGGGGCCTACGGAGCGTCCGCCCAGGACGAAGCCGTTTACATCGGTGGCGTGACGGCGGCAATAGAGGCCGATCCCCACCATGACGCTGAAAAATACAATCAGCAGGATAACTTTGATTGCCATAGAAATCATTCCCTTCCAGCGGCGGTTTGCCGCTTTCCTTTACCGCATTACACTGTAACGCATAAAAGTAATAAAGTCAAGGATTATTTTTGGAATTTGCAGGATTGCGGGGATTGTGGGGTTCACCCAAAAAAAATACCCATTGCGAAACGGCCGGAAATGTGGGAAAATAGAGGTAATCTCCCGAAAGGAAGCGATACCATGGAACAGCCCCTGGACATATTAGAACGCTGCTTCGGCTACCGGTCCTTCCGCCCCGGCCAGGGGGAGGTGGCCCAGCACCTGCTCCAGGGCCGGGACGTGCTGTCCGTCATGCCCACCGGCGCCGGTAAATCCATCTGCTTTCAGGTCCCCGCCCTGTGCTTGGAGGGCATCGCCCTGGTGATTTCCCCCCTGATTTCCCTGATGAAGGACCAGGTGGGCGCACTGCTCCAGGCCGGTGTGCGGGCCGCTTATCTCAACAGCTCCCTCACCGAGCGGCAGTTCGGCCTGGCCCTGCGCAACGCCCGGCAGGGGAAATATAAAATCATCTACGTGGCCCCGGAGCGGCTGGAGACAGAGAGCTTTTTGGCTTTCGCCCGCCATGCGGACATCTCCCTGCTGGCGGTGGACGAGGCCCACTGTATCTCCCAGTGGGGCCAGGACTTCCGGCCCAGCTACCTGAACATCCCGCAGTTTTTAAAAACCCTGCCAAAACGCCCGGTGGTGGGGGCCTTCACCGCCACCGCCACGCCCCAGGTCCGGGAGGACATCGCCCGCTCCCTGGAGCTTCAGGACCCCTTCACTCTGGTGACCGGCTTCGACCGGCCCAACCTGTTTTTCCAGGTGGACGTTCCCAAGAGCAAAAAAGAAGCGCTGCTTCGCTTCCTCAAAAACCGCCGGGAGGAGAGCGGGGTCATTTACTGCGCCACCCGTAAAACAGTAGAGGAAATCTGTACGTTTTTGCAGGAGCGCGGCTTCTCCGCCGGACGCTACCACGCGGGGCTGGAGAGTGAGGAACGGCAGAAAAACCAGGAGGATTTCTCCTATGGGCGGGTCCGGCTGATGGTGGCGACCAACGCTTTTGGTATGGGCATCGACAAATCGGATGTGCGCTTTGTGGTCCACTACAACATGCCAAAGGACGTGGAGAGCTACTACCAGGAGGCGGGCCGTGCGGGCCGGGACGGGGAAGAAGCCTACTGTCTTTTGCTCTACAGCCCCGGCGATGTGCGGACGAACCAGTTTTTGATCGAGCTGCGGGGGGACGAGGAGACGGACGAGGGCTATGAGCAGCGGGTCCAGCGGGAACAGGAGCGTTTGAAGCATATGACCGTCTATTGCCGGACCACGGGCTGTTTACGGGGGTATCTGCTGCGGTATTTCGGCGAAAGCGCCAAGGAGCATTGCGGCAAATGCGGAAGCTGTCTGGCCAATTTCCAGGAGCTGGACATCACGCGGGACGCACAGCAGATTTTAAGCTGCGTGCGCCGGGCCGGGGAGCGTTTCGGCGCGGGGACGATCATAGACATCCTGCGCGGGGCGGACACCGAGCGCATCCGCTCCTGGAGCCTGGATACCTTGTCTACATACGGCCTCATGCGGGATTACAGCCGGGACGAGGTCCAGTCCCGCATCCAGTATTTGCTGGAGTCGGGCTGTCTGGTCCAGGCGGAGGGCCAGTACCCCACACTGGCCCTGGGGCCAAAGGCCCGGAGCGTCCTCTTTGAAGGGGAGACCTTGATTGCCCAGGTGCGCTCCCTGCCCCGCGAGGCGGTCCAAACAGCGGTCCAGGGCACGTCCGCTCCCGCGGACCCGAATTTGCTGCGGCGGCTCCAGCAGCTCCGGGGGCGGCTGGCCCAGCAGGCCGGCGTACCGGGTTACGTGGTCTTTTCCGACAAGACATTACGGGAAATGGCCTCCATGCAGCCCCGGACGCTGGCGCAGATGCAGCTGGTCAACGGCGTAGGCGATTATAAATTGGATAAGTACGGGCAGAAATTCCTGGATGTAATTCTGCAATGGCAGGAGGAGGGGGAAACCGATAACAGCACAGCATAACAAACAATAAACGCAGGAGGACCGAAATGCTGTATTACTGCGCCCCGTTGGAGGGGCTGACCGGGCGGCAGTTCCGCAAAATCCACGCCCGCCATTTCCCAGGCACAGACCGCTATTTTATGCCCTTTTTGTCTCCAGCCCAGGGCCACGCTTTCAGCCGGAGGGAGCTGCGGGAGCTGGACCCCAACTACGCCCCCGAAGTCCCCGCCATCCCCCAGCTGCTCACCCGCCGGGCGGAGGATTTTCTCTGGGCCGCCGGGGAGCTGGCGGACATGGGCTATCCGGAGGTGAACCTCAATCTGGGCTGTCCCTCCGGGACGGTGACCGCCAAGGGGAAGGGCGCCGGCTTCCTGGGGCGGCTGGAGGAGCTGGAAGCATTCCTGGACGAGATTTTTTCCCGCTGTCCCATCCCCATCTCCATCAAAACCCGTCTGGGTGTCTCCCAGCCGGAGGAATTTACCCAAATATTACAGCTCTACCGCCGCTACCCCCTCCGGGAGCTGATTTTACACCCCCGCGTCCAAAAGGATATGTACCGTCTGCCGGTCCGGAACGCGTGGTACGCCCCCGCCCTGGAGGACTCCAAATATCCCGTCTGCGCCAACGGGGACCTGAACACTCTTCGGGACATTTCCGCCCTCCTCGCCCAATATCCCGGCCTGGACCGTATCATGCTGGGCCGGGGGCTGATGGCGGACCCGGCGCTGATTGTCCGGCAAAGGGGAGGCTCCCCCGCCAGCCGGGAAGTCCTCCAGCGCTTCCACGACGAGTTATACGCCTCCTACACCCAGGATTTCGGCAGTCCGCACAGTGCCATGATGCGGATGAAAGAACACTGGTTTTACCTCATCCAGCGCTTCCAGGACCACGCGGCCCACGCCAAGCACATAAAAAAAGCCCGGACCCCCCAGGATTTTCAGCGGTGGGTCCAGGCTGTATTTCAGGAATTGGAGCTGGTCAACAGAGCGGGCGATTAAAAATTCGATAATTATGGATGCAAATTTTTAACTGCAATTTTACACTGACAGTAGAGGTGATGAAATGTAAAAAAACATAAAAGCTTAATTCTCTATTGACAATATGCTTAAAATATTGCAGTCTATATATAGGACTTTGTGATTATGGCCATTCCATGAAGTTTCGACTTAACTTAAGATTTATGTTTGTATGTGTGACTACTATTCTGTCTTTAACTACAAATACAGCTAGTGCATATTCCAATGATTCCAAGGAAATTGCTGATCAGAATGAGATTATTTACACTTACCAAGTAGATGAAGAAACAATAAATGCAGAAATTCAAAAACAGATAGATGAAATTATTGCATCTGTAGAAGAATCCGAAGCGGGATTCTATGGCAACCATGATTACGAAACCGACTATAGAACGGAATATGTTTATCCTTCACGGGAAAAAGCCACTACGGGAGGATTTCCGAGCGGTCAATTACCTGGTGGTATAAAATTTGCTCATCCAGGCGGTGCTTTTTATTGGGAACCGTATGGTGGTGATACAATAACTACTTCCGTTAATATCAGCGGTTCGGTAGATTTTAAAATGGTTACTCTTGCTATTGATTTGGGTTATGCAAACCAGTCCTCTTCGTCTATCGGCGCAATGCAATTTGTATCCGATACTCAGCATTATGTAAAACTATTCACAACTGTCACTTATGAGGTACAACCAATTCTTATTTACAAGGTGCATAAAGTAACTGGTGAAAGAGTACCTTTTATGGCGACTTCCAGTTCAACACTCTACAGCTATGCACTTTCCATTTCACGTGTGTCTTAAAATAATGAGGTGAATTATTTTGTGTGAAAATCGTAAAGTCAAAAATATATTAAGGGTATTCGTTTCTTTTCTATTGATAATCTCCATAGGAATCAATATTTATTTCGTCTATCAGACGCTTCATAAGTCTGTATTCCAGGTAACCGCTGAAAGTCTGGTTGGAACCTATACAACTGCTTCAGACCCCAGACTTTCGTTTCCAAATAGCCCTTATTACATTATCATAGAGCATAACTTGACTTATTGTATTTTCACGCAAGAGGAACTGCTGGAAATGGGGACAGTGGAAGAGATTCGTACAAATCAGTTCAGGCTGCTTTCTCAAGATCAGCAGGCCAGACAGTTGTTGGTTACTGATAAGAATATTTATTTGTTTTACATGTTGCATGAACCGGCGGCAGTATTTACGAAAACTGCGGATTTTCCGGGATATGTTGGAAATTGGAATTTCAGCGAAATGCAAGCGTTTAGTGCGCAATATGGCTAAAAAATTCCCCCATCCGATGATGGGGGAATTTTTTACTTCGGCCACACCAGCTTGGTGGGGCCGTTTTTCTTGACCAGACTGTAAAACTCGTCCCAGAAAGCCATATCCTCCTCCTGGAAGCCGCTGCCCAGCAGAGCCTTGCGGACCTTCTCCTGGTAGCGGGCGTACTTTTCGTAGGGGATGTACAGTGCCAGCCCGTTGGACCGGTCCATCAGCGGGGTCCCGGTGCGGTAGACCACCGCCTCGGAAACGGCGCGGCGCAGCTCCCCCGTGGTGGCCAGACCGGCGTTCTCGGCTCTGGTCAAAAAGTCGGTCATATCCACCTGGTCGTAAGAGGTCCCCTGGCCGTAGGCCTTGGACTGGCGCAGGACCTGTTCCACGTCGGCGTAGCGGCCCTCTTGCAGCCGCTGGCAGAGCTGATCCGCCACCTCCCGCCAGCCGTCCGCCACCGCGTCGATGCGGCTCAGGTCGATCAGGGAGATCGTGGCATACAGCCAGTCCTCCTTCAGCGCGTCGGTGAGGTAACCGTCTGCAATGGCCTCCGCCAGCGGACGCACCTCCATATCCGGGTCCTGGTCCAGCATGGTGAGCCAGTCGGTGTAATACCAGCCGTTTACCGGCTCCAGCTCCTCCGAGGCCAGCAAGTAGCTGGAGTGGTCCTTGAGCATGCAGGAGGTGGACATGGTCGCCATCAGGCAGGCGTCAAAGCCCACCAGCGCAAAGTCCACATCCGCCCAGGTGAACGCCTGGTCCAGCTCGTCCAGCATCAGGGTCTTGTCGTTGTTCATCTCGTCATGGCCGTAGCCCCGCAGGGTGCCGCCCCCGTGGTTCCACAGCACCAGAATATACCGCTGCGCCGGGTAGCTGGTCACGCCCCAGCGTAAAAAGTTCGCCAGCGTCTCCGGCTGGGACATCAGCACCCCTTCCAGCACCGGCGACGCGGGCTGAACGGTCCCGTTCTGGATGGTGAAGCGCTGGGTGGCTCCGTCGGTCATCCAGTCGTTTTTCCACGCCTTGGTCCCGCCGGTCTGAAGCACGATGTTGATGTTCCCGGTCAGCTCCGCCTGAAGCATCTCCTCGATATCGGCGGTGGCCCGGCCGCTGGTGCGCTCCAGGTTGCTGCCGGTGACGTAGATCAGCACGGTAGTCTGCACCGCCTCCTGGGCGCCGACGCTGTCGCGGGCCGCTTGATAGTCCCCATAGTCAAACAGCCCCTCCCCGGCCAGACGGGCAGCCAGCGTCCCGGAGCCGTCCGCCACCGGCGCGGCCAGCGCCGCCAGGGACAGGTCCACCAGGTCTCCCCGTGTAAAACCCTCCCCCTGGGGCAGGACGGCGGGGGTGCTGGTTTGCAGGAGCGTCAGGGCGTTTTCGTAGTCGAACTCCTGATAGCCCAGCGCCCGGAGCAAAAACGACGCGTACTGCTGGGCGGTGGCGTTCTGGCTGGTGCCGAACATGTCGTCCGACACCCCGGCGGTCAGGCCGTTCTGATAGGCGTAGCCGATGTAGCTGGACGCCCAGCCCGCATCCTGGAAGGGGTGGGACCACTCCCCCGCAAGCGCCTCGTCCGCCTGGCCGGTGAGCTTCAGGAGCATCACCAGGGCCTCCGCACGGGTGGGCGTGCGGTCCAGCTCGTAGCCCGCCTCGCTGCCGGAGAACAGCCCCAGGCGGTTCAGCGCGTCCGCGCCCTCGTCGCCCGCGGCGGACGCGGCAGGGAGAAGAAGCAGGGCCGTCAGGACGAAAGCCGTCAGTAATTTTTTCATGGGCATGTACCATCCTTTTGAAAAGACCCTCCGCAAAGGCCTGCTTTGCGGAGGGTCATAGTGTTGTCCGGGTTGTTCGGGGTTTTATAGGCTTACACGTACTTCAGTCCGCTGCCATCCACCGCGCTCACGCTGTCGGTGCGCTCGGTGAGCCAGCTCTCCTGGGCTTCCTTACTCAGCACGCTCTGGGCCTCCATCATCCAGTAGGGGTCGCCCTGGGCGGCCAGATACATGATGTGCCAGCCCTGCACGGAGCTGCCGGTGTTCTGGACGATACCGGTGTCGCCCACCTTCCGGGCGGGGTCCAGCGCCCAGTCCGAGAAGGTCTCCACGTAGCCGGAGTAGGGGGTGATGCCGGAGATCATGCCGCCGTTGGTGGCGGAGCCGGTGTCGGCGCTGTTCTCCTGGGCCAGGGCGGCGAAGGAATCCTCGGTGGCCTCACCGGCCTTCCACTGGGCCAGCAGCTCTTCCGCCTTGGTCTTGGCCTCGGCGAACTGCTCCTCCGTGGGAGATACGTTGCTCTCGGCCGCGCCTACCAGGATGTGGCGCACATCGGCGCTGGGGGTCTCGTCCCGCTGGCGGTCCTCGAAGCGGACCACATAGTAGGAGTAAGAGGTGCCGCCGTCATACTCGGCCTGGTGCAGGTCGCCGGGCTTCCGGGCGCTGTCATAGGCCCACTCCTGATACGCGGAGTTCACACTGCTGCCCAGACGCACATCGTCCTGGACAAAGGAATACGTCTCGTACTGGTCCGCCAGGGTCTGGGGGTCCTCTCCGGCCTCCAGGGCGGCGTACACCGCATCCGCATCGGCCTTGCAGTCCTGCTTGGCCTGCTCCAGAAGCTGGGCTTCCTCTTCCTCGGTGCGCTCGATGGTGTTGCCCTCCGCGTCAGTCTCCTCGTCGGGGACAGTGGCCCGGAACACAAACTGCGTCATGGTAAAGGTATCCAGCTCGTCGGCGTGCTCCTTGTAGTAGGCCTCCTGCTCCTCCTGGGTGAACTCCAGGTTGTCCACATAGTCCTGCACGTAGTACTGGGCCAGCACGCTGCGCTCCAGGTTGGTCTTGTACACGTCATAGGTCATATAGGGGCCGTACACCGCCTTCAGATAACCGGCGCGGCTGGTGTAGTTGATGTTGCTGCGCCACTGGTCCTCCAGGGAGGACAGGGAATTTTCCAGGGCCTGCTTGCCCTCTTCGGGGAGAACAAAACCCTCTGCATTCGCGGCGTTCTCCAGGGCCACGTGCTGGGTCAGGGATTTTTTGGCCTCTTCCACAAAATGGTCGTGCCAGGTACTCATGTTCAGCTCTTCATAGATCTGGTCCTTGGGCGACTGGCTGTAGTCAAAGCCGTTGGGGGTGCCGTAGCCCATCGCGGCGTACATGCTGTTGGTATAGGCCTCGTTATAGACCATCTGATAATGGAATTCCAGGTCGGCGGCGGTGAATTTCTGGCCGTCGATGGTGACGGCGGTGGCGCGGCTCTGGAAGAAGCCGGAGCCGTAGACCAGCAGGGCGATGGCGGCGGCGCCGAACAGGACGCCAAGGATGGTATAGATGGTGCGGTTGCGCTTTGCGTCGGCGTCCTCCCGCTTCTGTTTCATGTTTTTCTCGCTGGGACCCTGGGCGCTCAGGTCCTGGCGGTCTTTTTTTTCTCTGGATGCACTCACAGTTTGATTCAGTCCTCTCATATTTGGTAAAGTTCCGCAATATTATACAAGATAATCTAAGCGGTTGCAAGTGGAAAATCGACGAATTTAAAGAATTTATAGTTTGGTCAAATTTAGGGTGCCGGGCCGGAGGGGGGATTGGGGGGATTTTGCAGAGTGAACTGTGGGACCCGACCCCCTGGGCGGGTCATTTCCCACCGACTCCTGCTTCCCTCCAAAGCCTTCCCCCGTGAGGGGGAAAACCTGAAAAAAAGGCGCGGAGCCTCAAAGACCCCGCGCCTTGCGAATGGTTTTATAAGCCCCGCTCTGGCCGTGTGGACCCGTTTAAAACCTGCACGAATGGCAGGTGGGTCGCCTCCGCAGCGTTTTACTGCTTCCAACTTCCAACGCCGGCTATAGCCGGGCCGGGAGGCCTGCAAGCCGCGCCGCGAGGTGGGCGTCCCGTTTGAGAAATGTGGGTTTAAAAGAGCCCATCACGCACCGAGCAGGAAAACCATTTTTTCGGCTTATTCCTCTTCCTCGTAGAACCGGTCCATGAAAAGCTGGTACACTTCGTCCAGCTCCTCGTCGCTGTCAGGGGTGGACAATAACTCCTCCCCGTTCTCCTCGATGACCTTCAGGATCACAAGGCCCATTTCCTCCTCGTCCTGCTCCTCTCCCTCCTGCTCGGCGGGGAACAGCGCGTGATAAACGGTGCCGTTATGCTCCAGGCTGTCGATCAATTCCAGTTCAAACTGCTGGCCGTCCTCATCGGTGAGGGTGATGAAGTCGGGGCCAAAGGCTTCACTCATGCGAAAACACCTCCCTGGTGCGCTCTCGATTGCTGTTATCCGTATTGTAACCCGCTTTTCGGAAAAAAACAAGGCTTGACGGCGGGAAATTTTTGTGATACAGGGCGTTGGACATGCCAAAAATTTGACCCAATTTTTGTATTTTTTGACGATTGGAAATTCCTGGGATGGACAAATCCGGATATCGTGTTATAATAGATACTGGATTTCTGTAAACGCACGTTTCAAACGCGGAGGTAACAACGTGGACGAACAAATGAATCGAAGCTCCCAATACGGGGGGAATACATCCCGCCGGATGGACGACCCGCAGCGCCGCAAGCGCCGCCGCCGCCGGCGGATCGGTACGGTGTTCGGCACCATCTTTAAGGTGCTTGGCACCCTCCTGCTCATCGGCATCGCCACCGGAGGCCTGCTTTTGTGCTTTGCGGCGGTATATATTCAAACGGTCATCATGCCCGAAGCCCGGAAATTTGACCTGAGCGATTTTTCCGTGGGCCAGAACAGCATCATGTACTACACCGACCCGGCCACCGGCCAGGAAAAGGAATTGGTCACCCTTTTGAGCAGCACCGACGCTACCTGGGTCACCTATGAGGAGATGCCCAAAAATCTCATCAACGCCGCCATCGCCATTGAGGACAAGCGCTTCTGGAGCCACCCCGGCGTGGACTGGCGGCGCACCGGCAAGGCGGTGCTGCTGATGTTCACCGGCCAGGATATCCAGGGCGGCTCCACCATCACCCAGCAGCTCATCAAAAACCTGACCCAGTACGATGAGACCACTGTAAAGCGGAAAATCATTGAGATTTTCCGGGCCTTGGAGTTTACAAAGGACCACTCCAAGGAGGAGACCATCACCTGGTATCTCAACTATATCTTCCTGGGCAGCAAGTGCCAGGGCGTGGGCGCGGCCGCTCAGAAGTATTTCAACAAGTCCGTCCAGGACCTGTCCCTGGCCGAGTGCGCCAGCCTGGTCGCCATCACCAACAACCCGTCTATTTACGGGCCATACTCCCCCATCCAGATGGAGAACAAGGAGGGGGAGGTGTGGAACGGCCGTCAGTGGAACAAGTACCGCCAGGAGCTTACCCTGGGCCTGATGCTGGAGCAGGGTCTGATTACCCAGCGGGAGTACAACGAGGCCATGGCGGAGGAATTGCAGTTCGCCCGCGGCGTGAACGAGGAGGCCTCCACCGAGCTGTACACCTGGTATGAGGAGGCCGTCATTTCCGACGTGCAGGACGACCTCCAGGAGCAGTACGGCTGGTCCACCAAGTATATCTCCACGCTGCTGTCCTCCGGCGGGCTGTCCATTTATACCTGCGTCAACCCGGAGGTCCAGGCCATCGCCGAGGAGATTTACGGCAATATAGAGAACCTGGACTACGTGTCCAAAAAGAGCGGCCAGCGGCTCCAGTCCGCCATCACCATCATCGACAACGAGACCGGCGACGTGGCCGGCATCGCGGGGCGCATCGGCGAAAAGACCGGCAACCGGGTACTGAGTCTGGCAACGGACGGCTCCCGCCAGCCCGGCTCCTCCATCAAGCCCCTGTCCGTCTACGGACCCGCCCTGGATATGGGCATCATCACCCCCTATTCGGTCATCGACGACTATCCCCACCACATCGAGGGGGGTAAGGCGTGGCCCGTCAACGTGGACGGCCGCTACCGGGGCCGGGTGACCGTTCAGCAGGCGGTGGCCCAGTCCTATAATACCGTAGCGGTGCGCGTGGTCGCCGACCTGCTCTCCCCCCAGAACTCCTACAACTATATGGAGGAAAAATTCCACATCGACCTGGTGGAAGCCCTGGACGTCAACGGCAAGATCAACAGCGACATCGACACGGCCCCCCTGTCCATGGGCGGCCTGACCCAGGGCGTGAGTACCCGTGAGATGGCCAACGCCTACGCCACCTTCCCCAATATGGGCATCTACCGCAGGGCCAGGACCTACACCGTGGTCAAGGACAGCAACGGCAACATTCTGCTGGACAACACGCGGGAGGATGAACCCGCCCTGAAGGAAAAGACCGCCTACTATATCAACGAGCTGCTGAAAAACGTAGTCTCCAACGGCGGCGGCACCGAAGCCCGGCTGTCCGGCATGACCACCGCCGGTAAGACCGGCACCACCGACAGCAAGTACGACCGCTGGTTCGTGGGCTATACGCCCTATTACACCGCCGCAGTCTGGGTGGGCTTTGACAAGGTCAACGAGCGGGTGCCCCTGAGCGGCAACCCGGCGGCGCAGATGTGGAAAAAGGTGATGGCCCCCATCCACGAAAATCTGGAAAACAAGCAGTTCCCCTCCATCAGCGGCCTGACCGGCTTCACCTACTGCCTCGACAGCGGTCTGAAAGCCACGGAGTTCTGTCAGATCGACCCCCGGTCCAACCGCGCCGCCAGCGGGACCCTCCACCAGGACGATACCACCAGTGAGGTGTGTACGTTCCACACCGCGGACTCTGTGGTCGAGGTGTGTATGGACTGCCCCGTGCTCAACGGCGACGGCGAACCCATTGCAGGGCTGTACCATCTGGCCGGGGAGTTCTGCCCGGAGGAGAGCCGCAAGCGGATGTGCTATCCCAACTATGAGCGGGAGAAGGTAGGCAACGCCAGCGCCCCGGACGAGGCGTACCGCCTGGAAAACGTACTGGAGCACGGGGAATGCACCCTCCACACGGAGGAGAGCCTTTTGAACGACCCCAGCAATCCCAACAGCCCCAATTACGACCCCCGCCTGGACCCCAACAGTCCCCTGTATGACCCCAGCTACGTCCCGGAGGACCCCAACGGGACCGGAAACGGGAATGGAAATGGCACTGGGAACGGGACGGACCCCGGTACAACCCCCGATCCGGACCCGGTGACCCCGCCCCCGGAGGGGCCTGTACTCCCCATTGATCCCCCGCCGGCCCAAGAGCCTGACCCGCCGGATACTACGACCCCCACGCCCGACGAGGGCACTGACGACCCGGATGCGATGGCGCCGCCGCCGGGGGTGCCGGTGGGATGAGCGCCTGTCTGTGAACGAAAACAGCCTGTCCGAAAGGGCGGGCTGTTTTTTTGCGGTCTCTATACTATATAAAAAATCCCCGGCCGATGAACGGCCGGGGATTTTATCTGCCTTATTCCAATCACACAGCGCGGGTGACCTTACCGGAACGGAGGCATCTGGTGCAGACGTATACGTGGGTAGGGGTGCCCTTCACGATCGCCTTCACACGCTTCACGTTGGGCTTCCAGGTGCGGTTGGAGCGGCGGTGGGAGTGGGACACCTTGATACCGAACGTTACGCCTTTGTCGCAGAATTCGCATTTGGCCATGTTGCTTACCTCCTCGCTATGAGAGTACGCTTTTATGAAGCATCGACTGATATTGTAACAGACCTTGTCTAAAAATGCAAGGGTTTTTTGAAAAAAGTTTGATTTGGCCTCCTCCGCCAGGGGGGAAGGCTTTGGTGGTGACTGGAAAACTCAGCGAAATGGCCCGCCCAGGGGGTCGGGCCCCACAGATTGGTCGGTGCCCCTCCCCCCTCATCCGTCTGGCCTCCAGCCAGCCACCTTCCCCCACCAGGGGGAAGGCTTATCGGTGCGACTATCGAGACTACTGTGCAGTGGGGCAAGTTCCAGCGTTGGAGCCTTCCCTCTCACAGGGGAAGTGAACTGCGGGACCCGACCCCCTGGGCGGGTCATTTCCCACAGACTTCAGCTTACCTCCAAAAGCCTTCCCCCTCACGGGGGAAGGTGGCACCGCCGCAGGCGGTGACGGATGAGGGTGAAGCCAAAGGGCTGCTCCACCATACAAATGAAAAGGAACACTCCGTAAATTCTCAAATAACGCAGGGTATAATATCCTCTGCATTATAACAATTCACATCAAAAATAATCCCCGAAAAACCCTGACCCCCGCATATTTTCCCCTCCGTCCACATACAACATTGACAGCAGAGACTGTCTTGTGGTATAATCCATCCCAAGTTAAGGGAGTAATCGGCGCATTTGCGCGGTCCGGTCAACATACTGAGGGTCGCCCTCTGGCTGGATCTGAAACGGTGAGACTTATCTGTTGCAGGACAGATGGGTCTCTCTTTTTATTCGCAGAAGGAGGATTTTTATGAGCCTTTTGGAACTGTTCGCCATCGCGGTGGGCCTGTCCATGGACGCTTTCGCCGTATCCGTATGTAAGGGCCTGTCCCTGCGCCGCTACGGCCCCGGCCGCAGCCTCACCGCCGGAATCTACTTCGGGGGCTTCCAGGCCCTGATGCCTCTGATTGGCTGGGCATTAGGCGTGCGCTTCCAGCAGGCCATCGCCAATGTGGACCACTGGATCGCCTTCGGCCTGCTCACGCTGATCGGTATAAACATGCTCCGGGAGGCCCGCCAGGAGGGCGACAGCCTGGATGAGGCCATGGGTCCCGCCGCCATGCTCCCCCTGGCGGTGGCCACCAGCATCGACGCGCTGGCGGTGGGGGTGACCTTCGCGTTTTTGCAGGTATCTATTCTCCCGGCGGTCAGCTTCATCGGCGTGACCACCTTTGTGCTGTCCGCGCTGGGCGTGTGGGTCGGCAGTGCCTTCGGGGCGCGCTGGCGGGAACGGGCCGAACAGGCCGGCGGAATCATTCTGATCCTCATGGGCGTAAAAATCCTGGCAGAACATGTAGGACTGCTGTAAAAGGGGCGGAAACATGCAAAAGAGAATCAAAATCACCGATTTCGGCGCGCCGGAACTGGACGTATACGCCCGGCTGACCGAAAATCAGCTCGTCAACCGGGCCGACCCGGCCCACGCCATGTTTGTGGCGGAAAGCCCTCTGGTCATTGGCCGGGCGTTAGACGCGGGGTGCCGGCCCATCTCCTTTCTGATGGAGCAGAAGCATCTGGAGGGCAAGGGCCAGGCGCTGCTGGAGCGCTGCCCGGAGGTCCCTGTCTACACGGCGGAGCTGGAGGTGCTGACCCAGCTCACCGGTTTTCATCTGACCCGCGGGATGCTGTGCGCCATGTACCGGCCCCCGCTCCCGGCGCTGGAGCAGGTGTGCGCCGGGGCCAGGCGGGTGGCGGTGCTGGAAAACGTCATGAACCCCACCAACATCGGGGCCATTTTCCGCTCCGCCGCCGCCCTGAATATCGACGCGGTGCTGCTGACCAGCGCGGGCAGCGACCCCCTCTACCGCCGGGCCGTGCGGGTGAGTATGGGGACGGTGTTTCAGGTGCCCTGGACGTACTTACCCGAACACTGGCCCGAAGCGCTGCACGCACTGGGCTTCCGGACGGCGGCCATGGCCCTGCGGGAGGACTCTGTGCACATCGCGGACCCCCGCCTCCGGGCCGAACCCAAGCTGGCCGTCGTCATGGGCACCGAGGGGGACGGCCTGGCCTCCGGGACCATCGCCGGGTGCGATTACACCGTGCGCATCCCGATGTCCCATGGCGTGGACTCCCTCAATGTGGCGGCGGCCAGCGCGGTGGCCTTTTACCAGCTGGCGGCCCTGGTCTAGCCGTGCCCTCCGGCCTGCACGACCACCTGGGGCTCCCGTACAATAAACAGCTCGTAGAGCCGGGTCAGGGCGTTCCAGGTGTCCTTATTCATTTCGCCTGTCTCGTCCAGCCCGGCCTTTCTCTGGAGCCACCGGGCGTTTGCGGCGGAGACCTCGTCGTGCTGTCCGTCCAGCGACTCCTCCGCCACCCCCTCCAGAATCTGGGACAGGCTCTGGAACATGGCCTGAGGCAGCAGGAGATAACTGCCCTGGTCCCCCAGGCCCGCCGACGCGCTGCTTGGAAACCCCCGTAAGGCTCTGGGCGGCGCGTGTTCCAGCTCAAAGCCGATCCACTCGTTGCGGATGGCGTTCCACACATCCTGGTTCACCACGCCGTTTACCGGCGGGAAAAGCTCCCGCTGAAAGAGCATCACCGCCTCCAGGGTCTGTTCGTCAAAATTGCCGCTCACCGCAAGCTGAGGCAGAAAGCCGTACTTCTGGCTCAACCGCCCCAGCATATACTGGAGACTGCACACTGGCTGGTCCAGCATCTCCTGTTCCAGTTGCCGTTCTGCCGCCGTCATACCAATACACCTCCAATTTGATCGCTGTGCCCCAGCTCCAGGGGGAAGCCGGGGAATTGTCCCAGCCGGGCCATGGAGCCGCGGGTGGGGCTGGCCGCCGCGGCCATCACAGCCTGGGCCTGTTCACCCAGCCGCACGGTATCCCCCCGCGCGGCAAAGCTGAGGGGCAGGAAGTCGTTGTACAGGGCGTACCAGGTCCGCTCCCCCACGATGCCGTCGGCGTTGAGTCCGGCGGCGCTCTGGATGGCCCGGACCGCCCGCGCCGTCTCCGGGCCGAAGTTCCCGTCGATGTTCACCGTCGGAATCGTATTATAGAACTGGGCCACCAGAGAGACCATGTATTGCAGCGCCCGGACCGCCTCGCCCTGGTCCCCCTCCCGAAGCACGCCGGGGAATTGCAGGCTGGTGAACTGCTGGCCCTCGCTGACCAGCTCTGCCAGCCGGGCCGTGCCCACGTAGAGATACACCAGCTTATACCAGGTGGCTTTGCCCACCACGCCGTCCACAGCCAGGTTGAAAATACGCTGGAACTGCCGCACGGCCTCCTCGGTGGGCGGGCCGAACACGCCGCTGACGGGCCAGATCTTGGGAATGGCCGGATAGCTGCGGGACACCCAGTTCAGGGCGCTTTGCAGCACCAGGACATTGCTTCCGGTGTCGCCCAGCCGCAGGGGCGTGCCGGGGTAGGAGGTCTGCACGTCCTGAATCGGCGCGTCCACCACCAGCTCTATGTCGTTGCCGTAGTAGTGGCGCAAAATCTCCATGGAGTTGTAGCCCTGCTGGGCCAGCTCCTGGCTGCCCCATTGGGACAGGCCGTTGCAGGTGCTGGTGGTGCCGTTGCAGAACTTGGCCGCAAGGGGCTCCACAAAGCCGGTCCGGCGGATGTAGTCGTTAAAAATCTCGTCCACGATCTGGGAGATATTTTCAAAAATATTCCGGCCCTGGATAAATTTCTGGTCATAGGCCGTGGTGGATGTGATCTGAAAGTCATAGCCCCGGCTGGGGTAGAACTCGGTATAGACCCGGTTCAGGGCAAAGGAGATGATCGCCAGTACGTTGGCCCGGATGGCGGCTGGCTCCCAGGTGGGGTATATCTCGCTGGAGGCCACGTTTTTCACATAATCCGGGAACGTGACCGTAACATTTTCCGCCCACTGGTTGGGCAGTCCCATATGTACCGTGATGGTTGTAGGGACGTAGGGAAGAATCACCGGCATAGGTCCCTCACAAATTCTGCGGGGGAATATCCCACACGCCGCACTGGTCGGTCAGGCTGGAGCCGGTGCCGCTGAGAGGGCACAGCTTCATGCTCTGGATGGTCTGTACGCCGGGGAACACCTGCACGCCCTCCACCAGGAGCATGGCATAATTGGGGTGTTCCGCCCAGATGTCGCACTGGGCAAAGGGCGGGCCGGGGATATTATTTGGCTCGGTGCTCTCCAGCAGGGGGGGCGTTTCCACGGCGATGGGTTTTGTCATGCCGCTGCTGTCGGTGCTTTGGATGGAGATAAGCTCGTATTTTCCAGAGGGCGCCCGGCGGATGACCACCACGGTGGCGTCCCGGACGGGCAGCTCTGCCCGTGAGGTGTAGACCTGCACCAGCAGGGTTCCTGTTGTGTTGTCCATAATTGCCTCCTTCCGGCGGCACGCGTCCGCCTTCTGGTCCAGACTATGCAAAATACCCCAAACTGGTCCATTGCAGGAGTGTTTACAAAAAATTCATAGCATTTACACGATTTTGACTTATTTTTTTAGTATCCTATGCCCGTACCCAGTTGATACAAAGCATCTCCTATTTCTCCCTCTCCTTTACAACACACAAGCAAACGCCCCAGCCGGATGGCTGGGGCGTTTGCTTTGTTATGGGGTCACGGCTTTTTCATGGTCAGGCCGATGCGCTTTTTGGCCTCGTCCACCTCCTTCACCCAGACCGTCACCACATCGCCCACCCGCAGCAGCTCGCTGGGGTGCTTCACCCGCCGGGGAAGCTGGCTGATATGGACCAGTCCGTCCTGGTGGACGCCTATATCCACAAATACGCCGAAATCTATGACATTACGCACAGTGCCCTGAAGCTCCATCCCTGTTTTCAGGTCCTTAGGCTCCATCACATCGGTGCGCAGGATGGGGGGCGGCAGCTCGTCACGGGGGTCCCGTCCCGGCTTCATCAGCTCCTTGATGATGTCCGCCAGCGTGGGCACGCCCACCCCGCAGGTCTCCGCAAGCTGCGGCAGGCCGATCTCCTCCGCCTTTGTTTTCAGCGCGGACACATCCGCCAGCGTACAGCCGCAGGCTTGCAGCAGCTTTTCCGCCGCCGGGTAGCTCTCCGGGTGAACGCCGGTGTTGTCCAGCACGCTTTTGCTCTCCGGCACGCGTAAAAAGCCCGCGCACTGTTCAAAGGCCTTGGGGCCAAGCTTGGGGACCTTCAAAATCTGCTTCCGGGAGGTGAAGGGGCCGTTTTCCTCCCGGTACTTCACCAGGTTTTTGGAGGTCGTAGCGGTCAGCCCCGCCACCCGCTGGAGCAGAGAGGGCGATGCGGTGTTCGCGTCCACGCCCACCGCGTTGACGCAGTCCTCCACCACGCCGTCCAGCGCCTCGCCCAGCCGGGCCTGGGGCATGTCGTGCTGGTATTGGCCCACGCCGATGGCTTTTGGGTCGATTTTTACCAGTTCCGCCAGGGGGTCCTGGAGCCGCCGGGCGATGGATACGGCGCTGCGCAGATTCACGTCGAACTCCGGGAACTCCTCCGCCGCCAGCTTGCTGGCCGAGTAGACCGACGCCCCCGCCTCGCTGACGATCATATAGGACACCCCGCCCCCCACCGCCTTGATCAGCTCCACGGTCATCTGCTCCGTCTCCCGGCTGGCGGTGCCGTTGCCGATGGCGATATGGACGACGTGATGGGCTTGAATCAGCCGGGAGAGGGTTTCGATGCAGGCCTTTTTCTGCCGCTCTCCGTGGGTGGGGTAGACCACCGTGGTATCCAGCACCCGGCCCGTGCCGTCCACCACCGCCACCTTACAGCCCATCCGGTAGCCGGGGTCCAGGCCCATGGTCACCTTGCCCTTGACGGGGGGCTGCATCAGCAGAGGCTTCAGGTTCAGCGCGAACATATGGATGGCTCCCTCGTTGGCCTGGTCGGTGAGATACGCCCGGATCTCCCGCTCCAGAGAGGGCTGGAGCAGCCGGTCATACGCGTCGTCCGCCGCCGCCCGGACGAACTCCATAGCGGCCCGGTTGGGGACGGTCATCCGGCGCACCGAAATATGGGCGGTCTCCGGGTCCAGCTCCACGCCGGCTTTCAGAATGTCCTCCCGCTCCCCCCGGTTGATGGCCAGGGTCTGGTAGCCCTGGACCCGTCCGACGGGGCATTTGAACTCGTAGTACAGCCGGTAGACCGAGTCCTCCGGCTCCTTTGCCGCCGCCCTGGAGACCAGCATCCCCCGGCGCAGGTACAGCTCCCGGAGCATTTTACGGACCTCCGCGTCGTCGGAAATCCACTCCGCAATGATGTCGCCGGCCCCTTGCAGCGCATCCTGGACCGTCTCCACCCCCTTTTCCGGGTCGATGTAGTCCTGCGCGGCCTGCTCCATGTCCACGGCGGGGGGGTTCAGGGCGTAGGCCAGCTGGGCCAGCGGCTCCAGGCCTTTTTCCTTGGCGGCGGTGGCCCGCGTGCGGCGCTTCTGCTTGTAGGGGCGGTACAGGTCCTCCACCTCCGCCAGGGTTGCGGCATTCTGGATGGCGGCAGAGAGTTCTTCCGTCAGTTTGTTTTGAGCGTCAATGAGGGCGGTGACCTCCTCCCGGCGCTGCTGGAGATTGCGCAGGTATTGCAGGCGGTCGGCCAAGGCACGCAAAAGCTGGTCGTCCATGGAGCCGTGAAGCTCCTTTCGGTAGCGGGCAATAAAGGGGATCGTAGCACCCTCGTCAATGAGGGTGACTACGTTTTGGATATGCTCGATGGGACGGCCCAGCTCTTGGGCCAGGGTTTGAAGGATGGTATCTGTCATATATATAAATCGCCTTTCTGCGAAAGGCACCGACGAGGTAATGAAACGACGAGGTGCCATCGCGTAAAAATGTTGCTATACTTAACCACGGGAAGATTCAGCAAACTACACAACC
>CAJTOE010000005.1 GCA_910577805.1 uncultured Oscillospiraceae bacterium
ATTCGGTTTTTTTGTGGTGTGTGCCAGAGTAGGCCACTTTTTCTACATTTTTTGTCGGAGTTTTGACAGATAATCGGGCATTTTCCCTGTTTTTCTCGGCGTTTTCCTCTACGTCTATTTGTCTGGTCGTCAGAGGACGAGAGAGCTGGGGAGTCCCTGTCCATCGAGAATCAAAAGGCCATCTTGCTCAGCTACTGCAAAGATCACCACTTCCCGAACCCGGTGTTTTTTGTGGATGATGGAGTAAGCGGCGTGACCTATGACCGCCCCGGTTTCCAGGCGATGCTGGCTGAGATTGAGGCCGGACGAGTGGCCATCGCCATTACGAAAGACCTCTCCAGGCTGGGCCGCAACTCTGCCTTGACTGGCCTTTACACCAACTTCACCTTCCCACAGAACGGCGTCCGGTTCATTGCCATTAATGACAACTATGATACCATTGATCCCAACAGCGTCAACAACGATTTTGCCGGGATCAAGAACTGGTTCAACGAATTCTATGCGCGGGATACCAGCCGCAAAATTCGGGCCGTCCAAAGAGCGAAGGGTGAGCGTGGCATTCCTTTGACGGTCAACGTCCCCTACGGCTATGTGAAGGACCCAGAGAATCCGAGGCACTGGCTGATTGACCCGGAAGCCGCCCAGGTGGTAAGGCGCATTTTTCAGATGTGCATGGAGGGACGAGTCAGATTGCCAACCAGCTTAAAGCGGACAAGGTTCTGACACCCACCGCCTACAAGAAGCAGCAGGGGCGCAGCACCCCGATCCGGAAAACCCGTATAACTGGGAAAAAAGTTCGGTTGTCAACATTTTGGAGCGCCGTGAGTACACAGGCTGCACTGTCAATTTCAAGACCTATACCAACTCCATCTGGGACAAAAAGCAGAGGGATAATCCGGTTGAGAAGCAGGCAATTTTCCCTGACACTCACGAGCGTATCATTGCGGACGACGTGTTTGAGAAAGTCCAAGTCATCCGCCAGCAGCGCCACCGCATGACCCGCACCGGCAGGAGCAGCATTTTCTCCGGTCTGGTGTTCTGCGCTGACTGTGGCTCCAAGATGCAGTACGGCTCTTCCAACAACGGGGACTTCACCCAGGACTTTTTTGACTGCTCACTGCACAAGAAGGCCAAAGAGAAATGCGGAGGACACTTCATCCGGGTCAAGGTGCTGGAGCAGTTGGTCTTGAAGCATATGCAGCTGGTGACAGGCTATATCCTGCGGTATGAAGCCCACTTTCGGGAAGTTATGGAACAGCAGATGAAGCTGGAGAGTACGGAGAAATTGCAGATTATCCGCAAGCAGCTCAACCGGGATGAGAAACGCATTGCTGAGTTGAAGCGGCTTTTTATCCGTATCTATGAGGATAATGCCAATGGCCGCTTGAGTGAAGAGCGATTCGATATGCTCAACCAGAGCTATGAGGCGGAGCAGAAACAGCTGGAGGCTGAGGTCATCACCCTGCGGCAGGACGTTGAAGTACAGGAACAACAGAGCGAAAACATTGAGAAATGCATCCAGACAGCACAGAAGTATGTGGGCATCGAAACCCTTGACCCCTATGCCCTCCGGGAACTGGTACAGGCCATCTATGTGGAGGCTCCCGACAAGTCCAGCGGTAAGCGCCGCCAGAGCATCCACATCAAGTATGACGGTCTGGGATTTATCCCCCTGGATGAGCTGATGAAAGGGGAAACGGCGTGACCGAAGCCACGCCGTCCCTTGGAAACACGCGATTTTCAGATTTCTCAAAAATACTGTTTTACGGCCACCGGCCATTTGCAGGGCCTCTGTTTTTTTCGGTGAGGCGGCGGGGACTTGGAGGGTGAACACCCCCCGCAAACTTTTTTTCAAAAGTGGAAAAATTCCCCTTGACATTTCGGGGACGAGGTCTATAATAACACTCAAGTATTTTAGTTAAATTTTTTTAGGTAAAATACTTGAAGTGAAAATTACCGTTAGGAAAGGACGGCTGTTCAACATGGAGATCACATTTGAAACTGTACGCGACATCATCGTCGACACCCTGAGCTGCGACGCGGAGGCCATCAAGCCCGAAGCCAAGCTGCTGGAGGACCTGGAGGCCGACTCCCTGGAGATCGTGGAGCTGTCCATGGCCCTTCAGGAGAACCTGGGCGTGGGCATCGAGGACGAGGACCTGGAAAACATCAAGACCGTGCAGGATATCCTGGACTACATCAAGAGCAAACAGGCGTAACGCCCCAAGGAGGCTGGCTATGGAATTGCAGGAGTTATACAGCCTGATCGACCGCTTCTCCGCCTCCGGGCTGACCGGCCTGGAGTGGGAGCACAAGGGGGAACGGGTGGCCCTGCGCCGCGAGGGGACGGTGGTCCTGGCAGACACGCCCGCCGCCGTCCCGGCCCCCGCCCCCCAGGCGGAGGCGGAGTCCGGCCAATGGGTGAACGCTCCCCTGGTGGGCGTGTTTTACGCCGCCCCCGCGCCGGACGCGCCCCCCTTCGTCACGCCGGGGGGCCGGAAAAACAAGGGCGAAACACTGTGCCTCATTGAGGCCATGAAAATGATGAGTGAGGTTCCCGCCCCCGCGGACTGTGTGGTGGAGGAGGTCCTTGCCAAAGACGGCGAGGCGGTGGGCGTAGGCGCGCCCCTGTTCCGCATCCGGAGGGTGTAAGACCATGCTGAAGCGAGTCCTCATTGCCAATCGGGGCGAGATCGCCCTGCGCATCATCCGCGCCTGCCGGGAGCTGGGGGTAGAGACTGTGGCGGTCTGGTCCCAGGCCGACGAAAGCTCCCTCCACGCCCAGCTGGCTACCCGCTCCCTGTGCATCGGCCCGGCCAGGGCGGCGGACAGCTACCTCAATCAGGACGCGATTTTGTCCGCAGCTCTGGCCACCGGCTGTGACGCGCTCCACCCCGGCTACGGTTTTCTCTCGGAAAACCCGGACTTTGCCGCCCGGTGCGTCCAGGCGGGGCTGAAGTACATCGGTCCGGACGCGGAGGTCATCCGGAAGCTGGGCAGCAAGGCCGCCGCCCGGACCCTGGCCCAGCAGGCGGGCGTTCCAGTGGTGCCCGGCTCGGACGGGCCGCTGAAAAACGTCCGGCAGGCCAAGGCCTTGGCGGACCAGGTGGGCTACCCCGTGCTGCTGAAAGCCTCCGCCGGAGGCGGGGGCCGGGGGATGCGCCAGGCGGACGGCCCGGAGGACCTGGACCAGGCCTGGCAGGAGGCCAGAGCGGAGGCTGTGGCCTGCTTCGGGGACGGCGAGCTTTATTTGGAAAAGCTGATCGTCAACCCCCGGCACATTGAGTTTCAAATCATGGCGGACACCCAGGGCCACGTGGTCCATCTGGGGGAGCGGGACTGCTCCATCCAGCGCCGCCGGCAGAAATTGGTGGAGGAATCCCCCTCCAAAGCCCTCACCCCCGCCCTGCGGGAGGAGATGGGACAGGCCGCCGCTGCCGCCGCCAGAGCCGCAGGCTACACCGGCGCGGGAACGGTGGAATTTGTCCTGGCCCCGGACGGCCGGTTCTACTTCATTGAAATGAACACCCGTATCCAGGTGGAGCACCCAGTCACAGAGCTGGTGACCGGCATCGACCTGGTACGGGAGCAGCTTCGGGTGGCGGCGGGCCTGCCCCTGTCCTTCACCCAGGAGGAGGCGGCGGTCCACGGCCACGCCATCGAATGCCGCATCAACGCCGAGGACCCGGCGCGGGACTTTATGCCCTGCCCCGGCGTCGCCGCTTTCCTGCATCTCCCCGGAGGCCCCGGCGTGCGGGTGGACACCGCGCTGTACACCGGCTACGAGGTCCCCCCCTACTACGATTCCCTGGTAGCCAAGGTGCTGGTCCACGCCCCTACCCGGCTGGAGGCCATCCGCCGGATGCGCCGGGCGCTGGAGGAGCTTATCATTGAGGGCTTCCCCACCAACGCCTCTCTGGCCCACCTCATTATGCACGACCCTGAGTTTGTCCGGGGCCAGTATGACACCAGCTTTTTGGACAAAAACCTGGTCCGGCTCCTGGAGCTGGCCCGGACCTGCGACCGTTTGATGGATCAGGAGGAGCCGCTATGAACCGTGCATTTTCCCGCCGCCGGGACCGGCTGCTGACCTACCAGACCATGCGTCAGGGCAGAGTCAGTACGTTCCGGCCCGCCGCGTGCCCCCAGTGCGGCGCTGAGAGCAGCCTGGGGGAGTGGAACCAGAATTTGCAGGTGTGCCCCAAGTGCGGGTTTCACGGACCCATCGGGGCCTACTACCGCCTGGCCGGTATCCTGGACCCCGGTTCGTTCCAGGAGCTGGAAGAAAAGCTCTCCCCCGCCGACCCCCTGGCCTTCCCCGGCTACCCCGCCAAGCTGGCGGCGCTGGAGGAAGAGACCGGTTTACGCGACGCGGCGGTGGCCGCATTGGGCCGGATAGAGGGACGGCGGGCCGTCTTTGCCGTGCTGGACAGCCGTTTTCTCATGGGCAGCATGGGCACGGCGGTGGGCGAGAAAGTCACCCGCGCCGCCGAGTACGCGGCGAGAAAAAAGCTGCCTCTCATCCTCTTCTCTGCCAGCGGCGGGGCGCGGATGCAGGAGGGGATTTTTTCGCTGATGCAGATGGCCAAGACCGCCGCCGCCATCCAGCAGTTCCAGAGCCGGGGCGGCCTGTACATCTCCTGCCTCACCCACCCCACCACCGGCGGCGTGACCGCAAGCTTCGCCTCCCTGGGGGACATTATGCTGGCAGAACCCGGCGCGCTGATCGGCTTTGCCGGTCCGCGGGTCATTGAGCAGACCATCAAGGAACAGCTCCCGGAGGGCTTCCAGCGGGCCGAATATCTGCTGGACCACGGTTTTCTGGACCAGATCGTCCCCCGGCAGGAGTGGCGGAGCGTGCTGTCCAGGCTGCTGGCCCTCCACGAGAAGGGAGGCCGCCCATGAGCCGTTTTACACCGGAAGAAAAAGTCCGGCTCGCCCGTCACCCGGACCGGCCCGGAACGGTGGATTTCATCCACGCCCTGTTCACCGACTTCTTTGAACAGCGGGGGGACCGGCTGTGCGGCGAGGACGCCAGCATCCTGGGGGGCATCGCCCGCTTCCACGGCCGGCCCGTCACGGTGGTGGGCCACCGGAAGGGCAAAAATCTGGAGGAAAACCTCCGCTGCAATTTTGGAATGCCCTCCCCGGAGGGCTACCGGAAGGCCCAGCGGCTGATGCGGCAGGCGGAAAAATTCGGCCGGCCGGTCATCACCTTCGTGGACACGCCGGGGGCCTACCCCGGCAAGGAGGCCGAGGAGCGGGGCCAGGGAGAGGCCATCGCCCAATGCCTGGCCCTTATGAGCGCCCTGACCGTCCCGGTGATCGCCGTGATCACCGGCGAGGGAGGCAGCGGCGGCGCACTGGCCCTGGCGGTGGCGAACCGGGTGCTGATGCTGGAGCACGCGGTCTACTCCGTGCTGTCCCCGGAGGGCTTCGCGTCCATCCTGTGGAAGGACGCGGGCCGGGCCGGCGAGGCCTGCGGGGTGATGAAGCTCACCGCCCAGGATCTACGCCGGGGCGGGATCGTCCAGGGCGTTCTGCGGGAGCCGGAGGGCGGCGCACACACCAACTGGGAGGCCATGTTCCGCACTGTGGACGCGGCGCTGGCCAAGGAGCTGGCCGCGCTGGATAAGCTCAAGGGACCGGCCCTGGCGAAACAGAGATATGATATGTTCCGCACCATGGGGCAGGGCCTGCCCCCGGCGGAGAAGGAGGAACCATGAGCGCACCCCGGATAGTAGCGGTCGGCCGGTGTATGCCGGAGCGGGTGGTGACCAACGAGGACCTGAGCCGGACCGTGGACACCAGCGACCAGTGGGTCTACAGCCGCACGGGCATTCACAGCCGCCATTTCTGCACCACCGAGACCGGCCTGGACCTGGCCGCCGGCGCGGCCCGTCTGGCCCTGGAGCGGGCGGGGCTGACCCCGGCGGATATCGGGGTCTGTCTGGCGGGGACGTTTACGCCCGACCACGCCAGCCCCTCCACCGCCTGCCTGCTCCAGCGGGAGCTGGGTCTTTTGGAGGATACGGTCTGCTTTGACATCAACGCCGCCTGCGCCGGGTTTTTATACGGCCTCCAGACCGCCCACGCCCTGCTGGATACCGCCCCCCGGCCCTACGCCCTGGTTCTGGGGGTGGAGGTCATCAGCCGAGTGATGGACCATACCGACCGGAACACCTGCGTCCTCTTCGGGGACGGGGCTGGAGCGGCGGTGCTGTGCCGGGACGAGGCGCGGACCTGGCACACCGTCTGCGGCTCCCGCGGCGACCCGGACAGCATCCGGGTCCAGGGACCGGGACCGGTCCCCTCCGCCATCCATATGGACGGCAAGGCGGTGTTCCGCTTCGCCGTGGAGGTGGTGGACCGCTCCATCCGCCAGCTTCTGGAGGCCGAGGGACTGGAGACGGTAAACGACCTGGATTTGATCGTCTGCCATCAGGCCAACGCCCGGATCATCGACCACGTCGCCAAAAAGTGCAAGGCCAGAGAGGGCCTGTTTTATAAGAATATGGACCGCTACGGCAACACCTCCGCCGCCAGCATCCCCATCGCCCTGGACGAGCTGGTCCAGAAGGGCCTGCTGCGTCCGGGGATGCGGGTATTGATGGTGGGCTTCGGCGGCGGCTTGACCTGGGCGGGCGCACTGCTGAGCTGGTAACGCCGGCAGGACCGGCAAAAGGACCGGCGAAAGGAGAAAACATACATGAAGCTGAATGAAATCCTAGGGACGGAGTTCCCCATTATCCAAGGCGGCATGGCGAATATCGCCACGGGTGAGTTTGCCGCCGCCGTCTCCAACGCCGGAGCCCTGGGGCTGATCGGCGCGGGAGGCATGAACGCGGACATGCTCCGCCAGCACATCCGCCGGTGCCGGGAGCTGACCCAAAAGCCCTTTGGCGTGAACATCATGCTGATGAACCCCGCCGCCCCGGAGATGGCGCAGGTGGTGGTGGAGGAGGGCGTGCCCGTTGTCACCACCGGCGCGGGCGTACCCAGCCAGTTCATCCCCGCCTGGAAGGAGGCGGGCATCAAAATCTTCCCCGTGGTGCCGGCGACCACCCTGGTCAAGCGGCTGGAGCCTCTGGGGGTAGACGGCTTCATCGCCGAGGGCACGGAGAGCGGCGGACACGTGGGCGAGCTGACCACCATGGCTTTAGTGCCCCAGGTGTGCGAGATCACGGACCTGCCTGTCATCGCCGCCGGGGGCGTGGCCTCCGGACGGCAGCTTGCCGCCGCCCTGGCCCTGGGGGCCTGCGGCGTACAGGTGGGCACCTGCCTGCTGGTGAGCCAGGAGTGCCCCATCCACGAAAACTACAAGATGGCCATTCTGAAGGCCAAGGACAGCGACACCACCGTCACCGGCCGGTCCGTCAACGCGCCGGTGCGTATCCTGAAAAACCAGATGTCCCGGGAGTATCTGAAGCAGGAGCGGGCCGGGGCCAGCCGGGAGGTTCTGGAGCAGTTCACACTGGGTTCTCTGCGCCGGGCGGTCCTGGAGGGCGACACCAAGACCGGTTCCCTGATGTGCGGGCAGAACGCGGGTCTGCTCCATGAGATACGCCCCCTGCGCACGATTTTAGAGGAGATGTGCAGAGACTGCGGTGAGACGGTCCGTCAGCTTGCACAGGAGGCAGCGTTATGAAAACAGCCTTTGTATACGCCGGTCAGGGCAGTCAGAAGGTGGGCATGGGAAAGGATTTTTACGAAAGCTTTCCCGCGTTTGCCGCTGTATTTGACCAGGCCCCGGTGGATTTCGACTTAAAAAAGCTCTGCTTCGAGGGACCGGAGGACGTGCTGTCCCAGACCCGCTACACGCAGCCCTGTATGGCGGCTTTCGCCATCGGCGTGACCGGACTGCTGTACCAGGAGGGCATCCGCCCCCAATGCACGGCGGGCCTGTCTCTGGGGGAGTACTCCGCGCTGTACGCCGCCGGGGTGTTTTCCGCGGAAACCGCCATCTCCACCGTAGCCCTCCGGGGCCGGGCCATGGAGGAAGCCGCCGCCGGGCTGGACTGCGCCATGACCGCGGTTCTGGGCCTGGAGCGGGAGAAGCTCCAGGAGGCCTGCCGGCAGGCGGCGGAGCTGGGCGTGGTCCAGATCTGCAACTATAACTGTCCTGGCCAGCTGGTCATCGGCGGAGAGAAGCCGGCGGTGGACCGGGCCGGGGTGCTGGCCAAGGAGCTGGGCGCGAAGCGCTGTATGCCCCTGAAGGTCAGCGGACCCTTCCACACGCGGCTGATGAAGCCCGCCGGGGACGTGCTGGCCGCCCATTTTTCCAAGCTCTCCTTTGCGCCTATGGAGATCCCCGTCTATTTCAACTGCAAGGGCGGGCCTATGGAGGAGGGCGACGCCATTCCGGCTCTGCTGGAGCGGCAGGTCCAGTCCTCCGTCTACTGGGAGGACACCGTCCGCAAAATGGCGGCGGACGGCGTGGACACCGTGGTGGAGATCGGGCCGGGGAAAGTGTTATGCGGATTCTTCCGCAAAACGGCTCCGGAGATCAAAACCTATTCCATCGACACAGCGGCGGATTTCCGTCAGGTGACCGCCGCCCTGAAAGGAGCGCAGGCATGAGCATGGAAGGAAGCATTGCGCTGGTCACCGGCGGGAGCCGGGGTATCGGCCGGGCGGTCTGCCTGGAGCTGGCCCGGCGGGGCGCGGCGGTGGCCGTCAACTACGCGGGCAGCAGCCAGGCCGCTGAGGAGACGGCTGCTCAGTGCCGCCGTCTGGGCGTGGAGGCGGAGGTCTTTCAGGCCGACGTAGCCAGCCCCGCCGCCTGCGAGGAGCTGATCGCGGCGGTGAAGGCCCGCTTTGGACGGGTGGATATTTTGGTCAACAACGCCGGCATCACCAGGGACAGCCTGCTCCTCACCGCCGTAGAGGAGGACGTATCCCAGGTCCTGGACACCAACCTGAAGGGGGCCTATTTCTGCACCAAGGCGGCGGCCAAGCTGATGGTGCGGCAGAGATACGGACGCATCGTCTGTCTGTCCAGCGTGGTAGGCCTGCGGGGCAATCCGGGCCAGACCGCCTACGCCGCCAGCAAGGCGGGGGTTCTGGGTCTGGTGAAGGCCGCCGCCAAGGAGCTGGCCGGACGGGATATCACCATCAACGCGGTGGCCCCCGGCTTCATTGAGACGGATATGACCGCCGTACTCCCGGAAAAGGCCCGCGACACAATGCTGGGCGCCATCCCCAAGGGCCGTCCCGGCTTCCCGGAGGACGTGGCCAGAGCGGTGGCGTTTTTTGTGGAGAAAGAGGCCGGCTACATCACAGGGCAGGTCCTGTGCGTAGACGGCGGAATGGCTGTTTAATGAGGTGAGAGACATGGAAAAGCGCACAGTGGTCATCACTGGCATGGGTACGGTAAACCCGGTGGGCAATACCGTCGCGGAAAGCTGGGCCGCAGTCCGGCGCGGCGACTGCGGCGTGGGGCCTATCACCCACTACGACACTGCGGATATGAAGGTCAAGCTGGCCTGTGAGGTCAAAAATCTGGACATCGACGGTCTGCTGGGCAAGCGGGAGGCCAAGAAGATGGACCGCTTCACCCAGCTGGCCCTGATTGCCGCCGACGAGTGCATGGCGGACGCCGGTCTGGACCGGGAGCAGGAAAATCTGGACCGCTGCGGCATCCTTCTGTCCAGCGGCATCGGCGGCTTTGAAACGGTGGAGACCGCCCACCGGCGGGGACGCGACCGGGGATACGATTCCGTCTCCCCCTTCGTCATCCCCATGATTATCTCCAACATGGCGGCGGGCCATATGGCCATCCGCTACGGCTTCCGGGGGATGTGCTCCTGTGTGGTCACCGCCTGCGCCGGGGGCACCAACGCGGTAGGCGACGCCTTCCGCCACATCCGGGACGGCTATGCGGAGGTTATGCTGTGCGGCGGCGCGGAGGCCGCCATTGTCCCCCTGGCGATGGGCGGCTTTACCGCCATGAAGGCCCTGTGCGACCGGGAGGACCCCAAGCGGGCCTCCATCCCCTTTGACGCGGAGCGCTCCGGCTTCGTGATGGGCGAGGGCGCGGGGGTGCTTCTGCTGGAGGAGCTGGACCACGCCAAGGCCCGCGGGGCGAAAATTTACGCTGAGGTGACCGGCTACGGCGCGAACTGCGACGCACACCACATCACCGCCCCCGCTCCCGGCGGCGCAGGGGGAGCCGCCTGCATGGCCCTGGCGTTGGCCGATGCCGGAGCGTCCCCGGAGGAGGTGGACTACATCAATGCCCACGGCACCTCCACCCCCCTCAACGACGCCAGCGAGACCGCCGCCATCCATACGGTGTTCGGTCCCCACGCCCAAAAGCTGATGGTCAGCTCCACCAAGTCCATGACGGGCCATCTGCTGGGCGCCGCCGGTGCGGTGGAGGCCATCTTTACCGCCCTGGCCTTACAGGAGGGCTTTGTGCCCCCTACTATCGGCTATCAGGTCCCGGACCCGGCCTGCGATTTGGACATCGTCCCCAACGAGGGACGTGCGGCGGCGCTGAAGCTGGCCCTGTCCAACTCTCTGGGCTTCGGGGGACACAATGCGGCGCTTGTGCTGAAAAAGTGGGAGGCGTAAGGCCATGGAGCTGAATATTGACCAGATCGAAGCCATCCTGCCCCACCGCTATCCGTTTTTGCTGGTGGACCGCATCACCGAATGCACCCCCGGCGAGGGCGCCAAGGGGCTGAAGTGCGTCACGGCCAACGAGCCCTTTTTTCCGGGGCATTTTCCCGGCTTCCGGGTGATGCCCGGCGTACTGATTATCGAGGCCCTGGCCCAGGTGGGGGCGGTGGCCCTTCTCACCCAGGAGGAGAACCAGGGAAAGCTGGCCCTGTTCGGCGGCATCAAAAACGCCCGCTTCAAGCGGCAGGTCCGGCCCGGCGACGTGCTGGAGCTGTCCTGCCAGCTCACCGCCCGGAAGGGTCCGGTGGGCTTCGGCACGGCGGAGGCCCGTGTGGACGGCCAGCTGGCCTGCAAGGCGGAGCTGACCTTTGCCCTTACCGGCCGGTCAGACACCCCGGATTGAGGCGGAGCAAGTTTGGCGTACTGTGGAGGAGAACCGATTGTGCTGGAGAAGAGTTTTGACCGGATCTATTCCAAATTCAAGCTGCATTTTTATCAAGCCGTCTTTTCACAGTTCCAGACCCGTGAGGCCAGCTTGACCGCAGTAGAGACCTTTTGCATGGAGATCATTCGCGCCCTGGGCGAGCCAACCGTCAATGAGTTTGCCTCTTTTGTGAACATCTCCTCGTCCAATGCGGCCTACAAGATCAACAGCTTGATCCGGAAGGGCTTTTTGGAAAAAATACAGTCCTTCCAGGACCGGCGGGAATATCACCTGCGGCCCACCCAGAAGTTCTGCGACTACTACAACCTGAACAGCGTCTATGTCCAGCAGGTCATGGACCGGGTGCGGGAGCGGTTCACGCCGGAGGAGGTGGCGCAGATCGACCGTGTGCTGGATATCGTGGGCCAGGAGCTGATGCCGGAGGTCGCGCTGCGATAAAAAATAACTGCATATAGAGACAACAGCCCCGGAGTCTGTTTTCAGGCAGACTCCGGGGCTGTTTCTATTCTCTGGGCCAGATTTCCAGATAGGCCTTGAGATAATCCATCCGCACGCCGTCCTCCTCCGCGGAGAGCAGGTAGCGGGCCAGCAGATGGCCGGTGTGATAGCGGCGCTGGAGATACGCCAAGGTCTGGGTCACGTCACTCTCATAATTCTGGTCCACTTTTTCCCGAATGAGAAAGGTCACAAAGCGGGAATCGGAGCTTTTTTCCCACAAAAGCGATCCGCTGGCCTGGTCAGGCGGCATGATGATGCCCCGCATTTCCGTGGACATATCCCGCGTATCAAAGTAGCGGACATAGCAGGAGGGGTCCTGGGTATAGCGCAGCAGCTTGTCCTTTTCTCCGTAGTCGAAGGCGTACACCGCGCAGAACGGGACCTCCTCCAGCTGGAAGGTACACTGCATCAGCGCACGGACCTCCTGCAAATGCAGGAGCTGCTGCTCGGTGCGCCCGTACATCTGGCTGTAGGTCTGGATTTTTTCTTTCAGCTGGTCCTGGGTGTCCTGGAGATGGCAGGCATACTCTTCCAGTGTGCTGGAGCCCATCGCCCCCACACGGGATACGGGGATTCCCAAATTGCGGAAAAAGATTACGTCGGCAATCTCCGCCAGATTGCGCACGTTATAGCGCCGGTAGCGGTTTTTCCCTTTTTCTACTGTAAACAGCCCCTTTTCTTCCCAGAAGCGCAGGGTAGCGGTAGGGACGTTCAGCAGCCGCGCAATATCGCCGATCGAAAACATGTGATTCATGCGCAGATACCTCCAAGCATATCGCATCGAAATTATACCAAATTCGGGCTTGACATTCAAGTTACTTGAATGTGTACAATTTGTGAAGAGGCGCGCTGTAACATCCAAATGCAACAAAACGACAAGAGAGGGAGAAGCTATGGAAACAAAGAAGTTCAAATTCAAAATGCCCCATAACTATGTCATTCTGATCTCTATCATGGTCCTGATGCTGATTTTGACTCACATCATCCCCGCCGGTGAGTATCAGCGCGTAGAGGACCCGGTTTCCGGACGGATGGTCGTGGTCCCCGGCTCCTATGAGCAGGTGGACGTGGACGCCCCCGGCTTCTTCGACCTCTTCCTGGCCCTGGAGCAGGGCTACGTGGAGGCCGCAGATATTATGTTCCTGATTATCTTTGCCTACGGCTTTGTCTACGTGCTGACGAAAAACGGCACCATGGACGCGGCCCTGGGCACCATGGTCAAAAAGGTGGGCAACCGGGTGCAGCTGCTCATCCCCATCACCATGCTGATTCTAGGGCTTCTGGCCTCCACCATGGGCATCTATGAGGAGGTCTACGGCCTGTTCCCGGTCTTTGTGGGCATATTCATGGCCCTGGGCTACGACTCCCTGGTCGGCGGCGCGACGATTTTCCTGGGCGTGTCGGTGGGCTACGCCGCCGGCACCACCAACCCCTACAACGTCGCAGTGGCCCAGGATGTGGCCGGTGTGGAGCTGTACTCCGGCATGTGGATGCGTTGGGTGGTGTTCGCCGTCTTTGAGCTGGTCGCCATCATCTACCTGATGGCCTACGCCCGTAAGGTCAAGGCCGACCCCACCAAGTCCGTGCTGTACGGCGTGGACATCGACCAGGTGGAGCGCAAGAGCCTGGAGGACCTGAACGAGGTAAAAATGACCGGCCGGCAGAAGCTCTGCCTGCTGCTGTTCTTCGGCGTGATCGCCTTCCTGCTGTACGCGGTGCTGAACCTGGGCTGGTATGTGGACGAAATCTCCTCCCTGTTCCTGATGGCCATGGTCGCCGCCGGCATCCTCAGCGGCTACTCCGCCACCGAAATCTGCAAGACCTTCATCGAGTCCACCAAATCCATGGTATCCTCCATGCTGGTGGTGGGCTTTACCCGCGGCATCACCATTCTGATGAAACAGGGCTGCATCACGGACACCATCGTATTCGGTCTGGTCAGCCTGCTGGAGGGTGCCAGCAAGTACGTGGCCGCCTATGGTATGCTGGTGGTACAAAACCTGATTAAGTTCTTCATCAACGGCTCCACCAGCCAGGCCACCATCACCATGCCCATCATGGCCCCCACTGCGGAGCTGGTCGGCCTGAGCAAGCAGATCGCCGTGATGGCCTACCAGTTCGGCAATGGCTTTGCCGACTTCTTCTGGCCCACCGGCTGCGCCCTCTGCTGCGGCCTGATGGGCGTACCCCTGAACAAGTGGTATAAATTCGCCACAAAGCTGTTCCTGATTTTCCTGTTCCTGGAGTTCGCGTTCATTACCTTTGCGGTGGCGGTCAACTACTGCTGATAACTACATAAAAACTTGGCAAAAAGGATATGGAATTTCTATATCCTTCTTGCCGCATTTAGAAGGAGTGTTTTTTATGCTGATTCAAAACGGAAAGGTCCTGCTGTTTGAGGAGGGCGGCTTCGCCGCCAAGGATATCCGCGTGGTAGACGGCCTGATTCAGGAGATTTCCGACCATATCCAGCCCATGGAGGGGGAGGTCTGTTACGATGCGGCGGGACGCTATGTGACCCCCGGCCTGATTGACGCTCACAGTCACATCTGCATCAGCGAGGAGGGCATGGGCGATGTGGGGGACGACTGCTGCGACTACTCCGACGCCCTGACCCCTGAGCTGGAGGTGCTGGACGGCCTCTACCCCTTCGACCGGGCCGTGGAAACCTCGGTCCGCGCCGGGGTCACCTGCGCCTGCGTCTGTCCGGGCAGCGACGGCGTAGTAGGCGGCGTGTCCTCCGTGATCCGGCTGGCCGGTTCGGTGGCCGACGAGATGCTGGTACGCCGCTACGCCGCCATGAAGTGCAGTCTGGGAGAAAACCCCAAGGCCGCCAAGCACGGCTTCGCCTCCCGGATGGGGGTGGCCTGGCAGTTCCGCAAGTGCATGGAGGACGCGCTGGACTACCGCCACAGCAAGCAGGAGGCCGAGGTTTCTGGGAGCTACTTCAAGAAGGACCGGGGCATGGAGCATATGCTGCTGGTGCTGGAGAAAAAGATGCCCATCCATTTCCATGCCCACCGCTCCGACGACATCTGTACCGCGGTACGGCTGGCCCAGGAATACGACCTGGATATGGTCCTGGTCCACGGCACCGACGCTATCCCCGTGGCCGACTACCTGGCCAAATTCCCCTACCCTGTTATCGTAGGCCCCGGCATGACCCCCCGCTCCAAACACGAGACCTGGAACAAGACCTTTGAGACCGCCGGTATACTGCACAAAGCGGGCGTAAAGGTGTGCGTCACCGCGGATCACGACGTTACGCCCCTCTACTTCCTGTCCGTCTACGCGGGGCTGGCGGTGCGATACGGCCTGGACGAGCTGGAGGGCCTGAAGTCCGTCACCCTCAACCCGGCTCAGGTGCTGGGCATCGACGGCCGAAAGGGCCAGCTGAAAACAGGACTGGATGCGGATATCGTGGTCTGGTCCGCCCATCCCTTTGCCTGCGAGGCCCGGCCGGAGCTGGTGTTCCTGGAGGGTATACAAAAGCTGTAACGGCTTATTTATGAAGGAGCTGTATCGTCTTGAAAAAGCGGAAAGAAAAGCGGTTTCATCTCAAAATGCCCCATACCTACGTGCTTTTGACCATCATTCTGCTGACCGTGGTGGCCATGACCTGGCTCATCCCCGCCGGCTCCTACGACCGGGTACTGGACGAGGCCAGCGGACGGATGGTGGTGCTGCCGGAGTCCTTCCACTTTGTACAGGGCGTTCGTCCGGGCTTCTTCGACATTTTCCTGGCCCTTCAGCGGGGGTATGTCAGCGCGGCGAATATCCTGTTTCTGATCGTGTTTGCCTACTCCTATGTCTACCTGCTCACCGAGAGCGGGACGCTGAACAACTCTATCCGGGTGCTGGTGCGCCGGCTGGGGACGCGCACACATCTTCTGATTCCGGTATGCATGATGCTGTTCGGGCTGCTGGGCGCGACGCTGGGCATTTTTGAGGAGACCTACGGTCTGATTCCGGTGTTCATCGGCATTATGACCGCCCTGGGCTATGACCCTCTGGTGGGAGGCGCGGTGGTGTATGTGGGGGTAGCCACAGGCTTCGCAGCCGCCCTCACCAACCCCTTTTCGGTGGGCATCGCCCAGAGCATCGCGGAGGTCCCCCTCAATTCCGGACTTTGGTACCGGGCGGTGGCCTTTCTGGCCTTTCAAGGGGTGTCCATCTGGTACGTCATGCGCTACGCAAAGCGGGTCAAGGCCGACCCCACCAAATCGGTTTTGTACGGCGAGTCCTATGAGGTGCAGATCCCGCCCCCCAAGGAGGACACCCAGGAATTCACCCTGCGCCAGAAGCTGTGCCTGCTCTTGTTCCTGGTGACCATCGGCGTACTGCTCTACGGCACGACCCAGCTGGGCTGGTATATCGACGAGATTGCCGCCATGTTTTTGATGATGATGGTGATTACCGGGGTGGTGGCAGGCTACTCCGCAACCCAGATTTGCCAGACCTTCATTGCCGCCACAAAAAGCGTGGTGCCCTCCATTCTGGTGATCGGCTTTACCCGCGGTATTTTGCTGACCATGCAGGACGCAATGATCTCCGACACCATCGTCTATGAGCTGGCCCGGCTGCTGAACTATTCCAACAAAATGCTCTCCGCCATGGGGATGCTGGTCTTACAGAATATTATCAACTTCTTCATCACCGGCTCCTCCAGTCAGGCCACCATCACCATGCCCATTATGGCCTCCGTGGCGGACATCGTGGGCATCAGCCGTCAGACCGCGGTTCTCTGCTACTGCTTCGGAGACGGGTTTTCTGATATGTTCTGGCCCACCGCCTGCACGCTGGAGTGCGGCTTAATGGGGATTTCCCTGAACAAATGGTATCGGTTTATCGGTCCGCTGTTTTTGATTATGGTGGTGCTTCAGCTCTTTTTTACCGCCCTATCGGTTATGGTCTATTGACAGATGAGGGTGAACACCAGGGGTGGCCAAGGCCACCCCTGCAATCGTTTTACCCCCAGCTCCAGGTCTCCATATCCTGACTGCTGTAATATACTGTCGTCTCATTTCCCGCCTCGTCCCGCAGCACGACCGGAAACCATACGCTCTGCGCCGTCATAACCGGCGAGCCGGGCGTTTTGGAGAATCCGTCGTACCCTTCTGCCACGGGAAGCCGCTCCCAGGAGCTTCCGCCGTCCTGCGTGGCATAGATAACCGGTCCGGCATCCTGGGTGTACCGGCAGCTCAAAAAGCCTGTGCGTTCATCCCGGAACCCCGCGCCGGTCACCAGCTCATGGGGCGTATTTTCACACGAGGAAATCAGCTCCCAGCTTTCTCCGCCGGTCAGCTCCAGAGTGGTGGAGTAACCGGTGTTCCCGGCCGCTTTCACGCTGCACGCGCCTAAAAGCAGTACAGTCAGGCACAGCATCATGATTGTTTTTCCTCTTTTGTTCATACGCCTCTCCTTTCCAAATGCAGATCACTTATCCATATAATTTCTTCCGGTCCCGCTTTCCGGGCGCATAATGCTCCGCGCCAGTTCTCCCCCTGGTAGAACGTAAAAATTTCCTGCTCCGCCCGCAGCTCCCCCAGCGGGAACTGGAGGCCCGTCCCCCGCTGCTTGCACAGACTCTCCTTTCCCGCCCAAATCTGCGCAAAATCCCCGTCCTGGTCCCCCCGCTCCCGGAGCCAGCGGCGTTCCTCCGGGGAACACACCCGGTCCAAAAGCCGGGCCTTGAAGGGTTTTATAATTTGGATGTCTATTCCCACCGGACTGTCCCCCAGGGCGCACAGGGCGTAGCCCCCGCTGTGGCTCAGATTAAAGTGCAGCTCCGGATGTTTGGGAAAAAACGGCTTTCCTCTCTCCGTGCGGGCCAGCTCCGGCAGCTCCTCCAGCCCCCACGTCTCCCGGACCGCCCGCTCCAGAAGGGGCCATGCCAGGGTCCGGCCGTTCTGGCCCTTCGTTCCGTATACCCGCATGGCATGAATGCGCCTCCTTTTCTGTATATGCGAGATTTTTTGCATGATTTTTGAAAAAATCGGGAAAGCTACGTGAAATTCGGGAAAGGAATGATTTCACCTTGGAAATAAACAATCAGGAGTACGGTAAGCTGGTCAACGCCAAATCCAAGCCCTCTCCTCTGGGCCGGGACATGCTCTGCGCCTTTTTGGTTGGCGGAGCCATCTGCGTCCTTGGTCAAGCTCTGCTGTCCCTCTACAAGAGCCGGGGCCTGTCCCAGGACGACGCCTCCGGCGCCGTGTCCATCACCCTGGTGCTGGCAGCGGCGCTGCTGACGGGACTGGGCTGGTTCGACAAGCTGGCAAAGTGGGCCGGGGCCGGTACGCTGGTCCCCATTACCGGCTTTGCCAACGCCATGGTCTCCCCGGCTCTGGAGTACAAAAGCGAGGGCATGATTACCGGCACGGCGGTCAAGCTGTTCACGGTGGCGGGGCCGGTGCTGGTGTTCGGCATCAGCGCCAGCGTGATCTATGGCGTGATTCTGGTCCTGTTCCGGCTTGTTTAAAGAATACCCACGCCGTCTGTGCGGTGTGGGTATTTTAAACTCAAGTCGAGCTGCCCCGCATCTTGCGCTGAAGGGCGTAGATATTCTGGGTGATTTTTTCCTCATCGGCCTCGTTCAGCTCCAAAAACCGGCAGCCGTACTCATAGCCGTCCTTCCCCTTCTCCAGGATACGCAGGACCTGGCAGTACATGATGGAAGGCTCCCGGTCCTCAATCAGCTTTACCGTCAATAAAAGCCGGTCATTTTCCCAATACTCACATTCAGAGGCAATACGCGCGCCGCCCACGCTGATGTTAATCAATTTACAGGGCCTTTCTCCGGCGTTGGTGCCGGTGAGCTTGGTCACCAGGGCCTTGGAATTGGTGTCCAGGCGGAAGAACGCCCGGTCATTTCCAATGTGAGTGACCGTAAGCTGTTCCACCTGCCAGACGTGCTTCGCCTTTGGAAAAATAATACCCTCCAGGTAGACGGCCTTTTTCTCCCGGTCGTTGTATCCCCGCAGCTTGACCGGGATCGGGTCCTCCGACTCCTCGATGGACGCTTCGGTGATCTGGTGCAGCTCCGCCGTGGAGCCTCTGGGATATTTCAGCTTACCCACAAAGAGCAAATCACCCTCCATGGTGTTCGCCTCCACCCGGATATTGGAATACAGGTCGGACTCTGAGGACTCTTCCTGCGGCTGCTCTGCCTTCTCCGGATCCTTGGAGGACCGGCCTTGCAATAATCGAAACAAACCCACAATATTTCCTCTCCTTACATGCTTTAGTCCGGTTCATTATAGTCTAAAAAAACGAAATTGGCAAGAGTATAAAAATCTTCCGGGCGTTTTTCCCCTCCTTCCCGTCCATACTGGACATAGGGACGGCTTGGTCCGTCCCCTTGCTTGCACGTTTCTATTTTTTTCAGGAAGGAGGCGATTCCTATGCAGCAGCAACGCAGGCCCCGCCGGAGGCTGGCCGCTGTGCTGGCTCTTGCCCTGGTGCTGTCGCTCCAATCCGGCGCGTCCGCCCTGGAGGAGGAGCCGGCTGTCTCCGCCGCCGCGTTCGGCCTCTCCCAGACCCCGGAGGAGGTCATTCCCCTGGGCTGTGCGGTGGGCATCAAGCTGTTCTCCCAGGGTGTGCTGGTGGTGGGGCTGTCCCCCATTGAGACCTCCAGCCGCTCCGTGTCCCCCGGCCGGACCGCCGGACTGAAAACCGGCGACGTCATCACCCACATCAACGGCCAGGAGGTCAACACCATCGAGCAGGTCCAGGCCCTTTTGAAAAAGCTGGGCGGACAAAAGCTCACCCTGCGGGTGCTCCGGGGCGAAAAGACCCTTCAGCTTGCCGCGTCCCCCGTCCAGAGCGTCCAGGGCGCGTATCAGCTGGGCGTATGGCTGCGGGACTCCATGGCCGGTATCGGCACCCTCACCTTTTATGACCCGGACACCGGCGTATTCGCGGCCCTGGGCCACGGCATCAACGACGTGGATACAGCCATGCTCATGCCCCTCCACGCAGGCAGCATCATGCCCGCCAGCGTGGTAGACGTAAAGAAGGGGGCCAACGGAAGCCCCGGCGAGCTTCACGGCAGCTTTGATCTGACCCGCGACCTGGGCAGTCTGTACGCCAACACCCAGCTTGGCATCTACGGCGTGCTGGAGGACGACATGGACGGCGTGCTGGGTCCCACCCCCGTGGCGGACCGGAGCGAGATCACCTTAGGCGAGGCCACCATTTTGTCCAACATCCAGGGGGAGCAGGTGGAGGAATACACGGTCAATATCACCCACATCTACCCCAACGTCCCCGGCGAGACCCGGAACCTCATGGTGGAGGTCACCGACCCCAGGCTGCTGGAGACCACGGGCGGCATTGTGCAGGGCATGAGCGGAAGCCCCATCCTGCAAAACGGCCGGCTCGTAGGCGCGGTGACCCACGTGCTGGTCAACGACCCCACCCGCGGCTACGGCATTTTAGCGGAATCCATGCTGGAGCAGGCCGTCTGGCAGCAGGCGCAGGTATCCTGATCGTATAACGGCTCCCCGCAGACAGAACAAGCTGCTGGAGGATCATTGATCCTCCAGCAGCTTGTTTAATTCTTCCACGAACGTATTCAGGTCCTTGAACTGCCGGTAGACCGAGGCGAAGCGCACATAGGCCACTTGATCTACGTGCTTGAGCCGCTCCATCACCTGTTCGCCGATGGCCAAAGAGCTGACCTCCCGTTCGATCCGGCTTTGCAGGTTCTGCTCGATCTCCAGCGCAATGTTCTCCAGGGTGTCAAAGGACACCGGCCGCTTTTCGCAGGCCCGGACCAGTCCCCCCAGGATCTTGTTCCGGTCGAAGCTCTGCCTGCTCCCGTCCTTTTTAATGACCATCAGGGGCAGAGACTCCATCATCTCGTAGGTGGTAAAGCGCTTGTGGCAGGCCAGGCACTCCCGGCGGCGGCGGATGCTGGCCCCCTCGTCGGCGGGGCGGGAATCCACAACCTTGCTCTCTAGATGGGCGCAATAGGGACATTTCATACATTTTCCGCCTTTCTGTTCTGCGGCAACCCTTCCGGGCATACGCTCCAGAGGGGTGATGGCGTTTGGAATGGTTTTCCTGGGGCTTGCTGGGGTTATTTCTCTTTACAGGCTTATATTGCAGCTTGGAGTGCCGGTTCTTCCCGCTGCGGCACTGCGGTGTCTGGCTCAGAGCCACCGTGGGCTCTCTGCCCAAACGGGACCGCTCCACCGGCGTGTCCTCCGTCCAGGCCCTGGCCGCCGCGCTGGCCTCCACCATCGGCACCGGCTCCATCGCCGGGGTGGCCGCCGCCATCTGGCTGGGAGGACCGGGGGCGGTATTCTGGATGTGGGTGTGCGCCCTGCTGGGGATGTCCACCAGTCTGGTGGAAAAAACGCTCTCTGTCCGCCGGCACGTCCCGGCCCCCGGCGGCGGCTGGCAGGGAGGCCCTATGTTTTATCTCAAAAACCGGGTCCTGGCGGTCTGGTTCGCCCTGGCCTGCATCCCGGCCACTTTGTCCGGCGGGAATCTGGTCCAGTCCGCGTCTATCTCCGCCGCCCTGCAAGGGCTTTTCGGCTGGGACCCTCTGCCGGTCGGCCTTGTCACCGCGCTCCTGGCGGGGCTTATCATGGCCGGAGGCTTCCGGCGGGTGGCGGGGGCCGCGTCAGTGCTGGTGCCGGTAATGGCGGCGCTCTACCTGGGCGGCGGCGGGCTGATTCTGTTCTTACGTGCCTCGGAAATCCCGGCGGCGCTGGCCCTCATTTTCCGGGACGCCCTCTCCCCGCGGGCCATGGTCTACGGCGTGGCACGGGGCATCTTTACCAACGAGGCGGGGCTGGGCACCTCCGCGATGGCCCACGGCGCGGCCCAGACGGACCACCCCGCCCGCCAGGGCATGTGGGGGATATTTGAGGTGTGCGTGTCCACCCTTCTGGTGTGCAGCGTCACCGCGCTGGCCATCCTGCTGACCGGCGCGCCCGACACCGCCGCCGCCTTCGGGAGCGTGCTGGGGCCGGGGGGCCGGGGCATCGTGTCCCTGAGCCTGGTGCTGTTCGCCTTCTCCTCCATCCTGGGGTGGAGCTGCTACGGCAGTCAGGCCCTCCGCTTTCTCTTCCGCCGGGACGTCCCCGCTTACCGGGCCGTGTTTCTGGGCTGCATCGTCCTGGGAGCGGTGGCGGATGCAAGTCAGGTGTGGCGGCTGGTGGACCTGTGCAACGCCCTTCTGGCGCTGCCCAATCTGTTGGGGCTGCTGGTCCTGGCCCCGGAGGCCGTGCGTCTGCTGGAGGCCTTTATTTCTTCGCCCTGGAAAAATAATCCTGGGTGAGCTTCACGACTACGCCGGACAACAGCAGCAGAGCCGCCAGGTTGGGAATGGCCATCATGCCGTTGAGGGTGTCGGAGATGTCCCACATGAGACGGCCGGAGCCGGTGGCCCCCGCCACGCAGACCAGAATGAACAGGAGCTTATAGCCCAGGCTCACCGCCCGGTTTCCGCCGGTGAGGTAGCCCCAGCACTGCTCGCCGTAGTAGCTCCAGCTCAAAATGGTGGACAGTGCAAAGAACAGCAGACTGATCTGAATGATGGTCCCGCCCAGGGTGCCGGGCAGGATGGAGTTGAAGGCGTACACCGCCGCCGCACCGTTGGAGGCGTAGGCTGACAGGGCCTCCTCCCCCAGCTCCATGCCGGAGAGCAGAATCGCCAGCGACGTGATCGTGCAGATCACAATGGTGTCAATAAAGACCTCGAACACGCCCCAGATGGCCTGCTCGGCGGGCTCCTCGGTGGAGGAGGCCGCGTGGGCGATGGGGGCGGAGCCTAAACCGGCCTCATTGGAGAACACGCCTCTGGCGAAGCCCTGGCGCATGGCGGTCATAATGGCGTAGCCGAACACGCCGCCGCCTACGGACTCCAGGCTGAAGGCGCTGGAGAAAATGGCCTGGAAGGCCGCGGGGAGCTGGGTAATACGCAGGAGGATGACCAGAATACCGGCCAGGATATAAAACACCGCCATAAAGGGCACCAGCAGAGAGGTCACCTGACCGATGCGCTGGACCCCGCCCAGCACCACCACCGCTACGATAGCCGCCAGCACCAGGCCGGAGGCCAGATGGGGGATGCCGAACAGGCCGTTGAGTGCCCCGGCGATTTCCGTGCTCTGGGAGATGTTCCCGATGCCGAAGGAGGCCAGTCCGCCCAGCACGGCGAACAGCACCGCAAGCCATTTCCAGCTCTTCCCCAGACCGTTTTCGATATAGTACATGGGACCGCCGTGGAACACGCCCTCCGGGGTGGTATTGCGGAACTTCACCGACAGAGCAATCTCCGCGTATTTGGTACACATGCCAAAGAAGGCGGACACCCACATCCAGAATACAGCGCCGGGGCCTCCCACGAAAATCGCCCCGGTGACGCCGGCGATATTGCCGGTGCCTACCGTACCTGCCAGCGCGGTGGTCACCGCCTGGAAGGGGCTGAGATTCTTGCCGTGGTCCTTCTCCCGCTTCTGGAACAGGGAGCCGATGGTGTGCTTCATAATATAGCCAAACCAGCGCACCTGAATCCAGCCGGTACGCGCGGTGAGATATACGCCGGTGCCCACCAGCAGAAGCAGCATCACAGGACCCCAGACAAAGCTGTTGACCGCATCGTTGACCGCTTCGATTCGCTCGATCATTCGGTTTTCCTCCCTTTTGAAAAATTTTTATAAAAGGGCCGCCGCAAAGTATTACGCTCTGCGGCGGCCTTTGTTCACATATTTACAGGTTCCCTCAGCGCAGGTTGAAGAAGGCCTTCATGCCGGGGTACTCCGCCACGTCGCCCAGCTCCTCCTCGATGCGCAGCAGCTGGTTGTACTTGGCCACGCGGTCGGTGCGGCTGGGAGCGCCGGTCTTGATCTGGCCCGCGTTCAGCGCCACGGCGATGTCGGCAATGGTGGCGTCCTCGGTCTCGCCGGAGCGGTGGGACACGATGGCGGTGTAGCCGGCCCGGTTGGCCATCTGGATGGCGTCCAGGGTCTCGGTCAGGGTGCCGATCTGGTTGACCTTGATGAGGATGGCGTTGCCCACCTTCTTCTCAATGCCCTCCGCCAGACGGGACACGTTGGTGACGAACAGGTCGTCGCCCACCAGCTGCACCCGGTCGCCGATAGCCTTGGTCAACATGGCCCAGCCTTCCCAGTCGGTCTCGGCCATGCCGTCCTCCAGGGAGATGATGGGGTACTTGTCGGCGAAATCGCTCCACATGTCCACCAGGTCCTGCTGGCTCATCTCACGGCCGGACTTGGGCTGGACATACATCTTCTTCTCGTCGTTCCACCACTCGGAGGAGGCGGCGTCGATGGCGATCTTGAAATCCTCGCCGGGCTTGTAGCCGGCCTTCTCCACGGCCTGGACAATGACCTTCAGCGCGTCCTCGTCCGCGGCCAGGTTGGGGGCGTAGCCGCCCTCGTCGCCCACGCCGGCGGCGGGGGTGCCGTTCTCCTTCAGGACCGTCTTCAGGGTGTGGAACACCTCGGCGCAGCGGCGCAGGGCCTCCCGGAAGCTGGGGGCGGAGACAGGCATGATCATGAACTCCTGAATCTCCACGTTGTTGGTGGCATGTGCGCCGCCGTTGAGAATGTTCATCATGGGCACGGGCAGCTGCTTGGCGTTCACGCCGCCGATATAGTTATAGAGGGAGTTGCCGGTGGCCTCGGCAGCGGCCTTGGCGCAGGCCAGGGACGCGCCCAGAATGGCGTTGGCGCCCAGGCGGTCCTTGTTGGGGGTGCCGTCCAGCTCGATGAGGGCCTTGTCAATGGCTACCTGGTCCAGGACGTTGGTGCCGATCAGCGCCTCGGCGATCTCGGTGTTCACGTTGGCCACGGCCTTCTCCACGCCCTTGCCCAGGTAACGGCTCTTGTCGCCGTCCCGCAGCTCACAGGCCTCATAGATGCCGGTGGAAGCGCCGGAGGGCACAGCGGCGCGGCCCATGGTGCCGTCTTCCAGAATGACCTCCACCTCAACGGTGGGGTTGCCGCGGCTGTCCAGGATCTCGCGGCCGATCACGTCTACGATTGCGATCATCTGCTTCATAAAATAATAACTCCTTTCTGAATGAAACCGGGATTATTTCTGAATGAGGGTCTCCCCGTCCATTTCGGCGGGCTTTTCCAGACCCATCAGATCCAGCATAGTCGGTGCGATGTCGGCCAGGCGGCCGTCCCGCAGCTTCACGCTGGCGCCCACGATGTAGAAGGGCACCAGATTGGTGGTGTGGGCGGTGAAGGGACTGCCGTCGGTGTCCACCATCCGCTCGGCGTTGCCGTGGTCGGCGGTGATCATGCTCACACCGCCCATCTTGGAGGTGGCGTCCACCACCTTCCCCACGCACTCGTCCACGGTAGCGACCGCCTTGCAGGCCGCGTCATACACGCCGGTATGGCCCACCATGTCGCAGTTGGCAAAGTTCAGGATGATAACGTCATAATTGCCGCTCTCGATGCGCTTCACGGCCTCCTCAGTCACCTGATAGGCGGACATCTCCGGCTGAAGGTCGTAGGTAGCCACCTTGGGGGAGTCGATCAGGCAGCGGTCCTCGCCGGGGAACACCTGCTCCACGCCGCCGTTGAAGAAGAAGGTCACATGGGCGTACTTCTCCGTTTCGGCGATGCGCAGCTGGGTCAGGCCCAGGCTGCTGATATACTCGCCAAAAATATTGGAGAGTTTTTCGCGGGGGTACGCCACGGTGACGTTGGGCATGGTGGCGTCGTACTCCGTCATACACACGTAGGCCACGGGAATAAACCCCCGCTTGCGCTTCACGTCCTTGAAATCCTCGTCCACGAAGCAGCGGGTAATCTCTCTGGCCCGGTCGGGGCGGAAGTTGAAGAAGATCACCGAGTCGTTGTCCTGGACCTGGCCCCCCTTGGCGCAGACCACCGGCTCCACGAACTCGTCGGTGACCCCTGCGTCATAGGACTTCTGCACGGCCTGGGCGGCGTCCTCCTCGAAGGCGCCCTCGCCGTTGGCGATGGCATCGTAGGCCCGCTGCACCCGGTCCCAGCGCTTATCCCGGTCCATGGCGTAGTACCGGCCCATGACCGTGGCGATCTTGCCCACGCCCAGCTCCTGGCACTTGGCCTGAAGCTGCTCTACGTACCCCTTGCCGGAGCTGGGGGGCACGTCGCGGCCGTCTAAAAAGCAGTGGACAAAGACGTTTTTGATGCCCTGCTCCTTAGCCATTTGCAGCAGGGCGTACACGTGGGTGATGTGGCTGTGTACGCCGCCGTCGGACAGCAGGCCCATCAGGTGGAGGGAGGACCCCCACTCCCGGCAGTTCTCCATGGCCTCGTTCAGGCCCTCGTTCCGGAAGAACTCGCCGGACTGGATGTCCCGGCTGATGTGGGGCAGGTCCTGAAAGACCACCCGGCCCGCGCCGATGTTGGTGTGGCCCACCTCACTGTTGCCCATCTGGCCCTCCGGCAGGCCCACGTCCAGTCCGGAGGCGGACAGGCGGCAGCCGGGGCACTCGGCAAAGATTTTGTCCAGCCGGGGGGTGGGGGCGTTGGTCACAGCGTTGCCTGGATTGGCTCCCTCCATCCCGAAGCCGTCCATAATAATCAAAGTAGTCGGTGTTTTCATAAAAAACCCTTTCTGCCAGGTTTACTCCTGGTTTGCAGCATTGATGATCTGCACGAAGTCGGCGGGCTTCAGGGCCGCGCCGCCAATGAGGCCGCCGTCCACGTCGGGCTGGGCCAGAAGCTCCTCGGCATTCTTGGCGTTCATGGAGCCGCCGTACTGGATGGTGACGGCACGGGCCACATGGGCACCGTACAGCTTCCGCACCACGGCGCGGATGGCCTGGCAGACCTCGCCGGCCTGCTCGGCGGTGGCCGTCTTGCCGGTGCCGATGGCCCACAGAGGCTCGTAAGCGATAATCACGTGGCGGATCTTATCCTGGGGGACGTTGGCCAGGGCGCACTTCACCTGATAGGCGATCAGCTCCATGGTCACGCCCAGCTCCCGCTGCTCCAGGCTCTCGCCCACGCAGACGATGGGATAGAGCCCGGCGTTCAGGGCCGCGTGGACCTTCTTGTTGACGGTGAAGTCCGTCTCGTTGTAGTACTGGCGGCGCTCGGAGTGGCCGATGATGACGTATTTGGCTCCGGCCTCTTTGATCATCTCCGCGGTGATCTCGCCGGTGTACGCGCCGTGGTCCAGCTCGTGGCAGGTCTCCGCGCCGATGGCGATGTGGCAGTCCTTGAACAGGCGCACGGCGGCCTGGATATTCACCGCCGGCACGCACAGCACCACATTGCACCACTTGCCCTTGGGCATGATGGGCTTGATCTCCTCTGCGAAGGCCTTCGTCTGGGACAGAGTGTTGTTCATCTTCCAGTTGCCGGCGATAATAGTCTTGCGGTAGCGACGATTCATGATAAATCTCTCCTATCGTAATCGTATAATTTCTGGAATCTATAATTGACAGGGGCGGACCCTGCATTCTTTCTTATTTATCCAGCAGACAAGCCACGCCGGGCAGCTCCTTGCCCTCCATGAATTCCAGGGAGGCGCCGCCGCCGGTGGAGATGTGGGTCATTTTGTCCGCGTAGCCAAGCTGCTGCACCGCGGCCGCACTGTCGCCGCCGCCGATGATGGTGATGGCGCTGGTCTTGGACAGGGCCTCGGCCACCGCCTCGGTGCCCTTGGCAAAGGCGGGGAACTCAAACACGCCCATGGGGCCGTTCCAGATCACGGTGCCCGCGTCCTTCACCGCATCGCAATAGAGCTTCACGGTCTCCGGGCCGATGTCCAGGCCCTCCCAGCCGTCGGGGATCTCGCCGGCGCGGACCACTTGGCTCTTGGCGTCGGGCGCGAAGGCGTCGGCGCACACGGTATCCACAGGCAGGAGCAGCTTTACGCCCTTGTCCTTGGCCTTCTGAATCATTTCCAGGGAATAGTCCTTCCAGTCGGCCTCCAGCAGGGAGTCGCCCACAGCGCCGCCCTGGGCCGCGGAGAAGGTGTAGGCCATGCCGCCGCCGATAATAATGGTATCTGCGATCTCCAGCAGGTTATTGATCACACCGATCTTGGAGGAGACCTTGGAGCCGCCCAGAATCGCCACCAGGGGACGCTTGGGGTTGGCCAGCGCGCCGCCGATGAAATCCAGCTCCTTCTGGATCAGGAAGCCGGACACAGCGGGCAGATACTCCGCCACGCCGGCGGTGGAGGCGTGGGCGCGGTGGACCGCGCCGAACGCGTCGGACACATAGACCTCCGCCATGGAAGCCATGGCCTTAGCCAGGTCGGGGTCATTCTTCGTCTCGCCCTTCTCAAAGCGGGTGTTCTCCAGCAGAAGGATCTGACCGGGCTGGAGGGCGGCGGCCTTGGCCTGGGCATCGGGGCCCACCACGTCGGCGGCCATCCCGATCTCCTGGCCCAGCAGCTCGCCCAGACGGACGGCCACAGGCTTCAGGGACAGCTCCGGCTTCACCTCGCCCTTGGGCTTGCCCATGTGGGAGCAGGCGATAACGGCGGCTCCCTGCTCCAGCAGGTACTGGATGGTGGGCAGGGCGGCGCGGATGCGCTTGTCGTCGGTGATCACGCCGCTGCCGTCCTTAGCCATGGGCACGTTGAAGTCACAGCGCAGCAGGACCTTCTTCCCCTTTACGTCGATGTCGCGTACAGTTTTTTTGTTGTAGTTCATAAAAAATCGCTCCTTTCGTCTTTCTTGCGGTGCAAAAGGAATTAGAACTTTCCGGGGCGCTCCCCCATCTCCCCCACGCTGGACAGTCCTGGAAAGCCCTGCTGGCGTAACGCCTCGTAGGTCAGGACGGCGGCGGCGTTGGAGAGATTCAAACTGCGCACCTCCCCGCGCATGGGAATGCGCAGACAGCGCTCCGGGTATTGCTCCCGAAGCCAAGCGGGCAGACCGGCGCTCTCCCTGCCGAAGAGCAGGAAGCAGCCATCGTGCAGACGCGCCTGGGTGTAGTCCCGCGGCGCTTTGGTGGTGGCCAGCCACAGGTCCGGCTGAGGGTGCTGCGCGAAAAAGTGGTCCAGGCCGTCGTAGACCTGAATCTCCACCAGGGGCCAGTAGTCCAGCCCCGCCCGCCGCACCGCCTTCTCGCTGATGTCAAAGCCCAGGGGGCGGATCAGATGCAGGCGGCTGCCGGTGACCGCGCAGGTACGGGCGATGTTGCCGCAGTTCTGCGGAATCTCCGGTTCGACCAGGACGATGTTGACCACGTTTTTCTCACCTCGCAGTTCGCCCTTTATTGTAGTCCAAAACCGGGAGAATTTCAACTGCAAATTGGGAATAAAATTGCAAAAAATTGATTATTCCCTGGAAAACACCTGTTTTTCCAGTCTCGTTCGGCAATCGAACGAAATTCACTCCAGGAAAAGGCTTCCAGTTGTGGAACCTGCACCAAAATCTTCCGGTCCCGGCGGGAGCGGCGGGCGGTCCCGGCCCGTTTTTTTCCAGTGCAGGGTCTGATTCTCCAGTAGCATTGGTGGAAAGCACAAAGAATATACTGGTTTTTTGGTGAAAATGCCCGATGCCGCCGGGCGTAAAAATTCTGTTGCCCCTTCGAGCGCGTTCTACAGATTTCTACAAGGCATATCCTGTATAATCCTGTCGAGGTGATAAAAATGCTGCAAGAATACCAACAACTTCTGACCCAGCAGCCCGATCCAGAGCAGGCCCGGCGGATGCTCAAAATTTTGTCGTTTACCATCGCATCCGCACAAAACGCCCTCCCGGACACGGAGGAAACCCGGCTGGCCCGGTGCATCCTGGAGGCGGGAGTGATGGCCGCCGTGTACGAAAAGGCGGAGCGCGTAGCAGACGAGGAGGATTTCATGTGCGCTCTGCGGGAGCTGCGGGCTCAGAACATACCCACCGCTACTTAAAAAAGAAGAGTCCCTTCCCGATCTTGACCGTTTGATTGGGGAGGGACTTTTTTTGTGGGGGAAACCGCACCAAACGAAAACGGCCGGCAGATGAAGCCCTGCCGGCCGGAATCTTATCATGTTCTGTTGTCCGTGTGTTACGAAAACTGGTCCAAAACCTGCTGCAGGCGCACTTTCAGCTCCAGCAGCCTCTCGTTGCCGGTGGACCGCTCCAGCTCCCGGATGCGCAGCTCCTTCGCCACCCGCAGGAGCAGTACGTCCCCCCGGATGGGCTTCTCTACAAAATCCGCCGCACCGTTGAGGATGGCCTCCTTCTCCTGGGAGCGTGTGTCTACCGTCGCAAGCAATATGACTGAAATGTCACGCAGCTTTGGGGTGCTCTTTATCTTCTTCAGCACCTCCACGCCGTCTGTCTCCGGCATCTGCATATCCACCAGCATCAGGTCCAGCTCGTGGTCCCGGCGCAGGTGCCCAAAGGCCTGTAAGCTGGAGCTGGCCGTTATGACCTCATACTTCTCCTCCAGCAGGGCCTTTACAATTGCAAGGTTGATTGGATCGTCGTCCACGACCATGATTCGGTGCATTCAAATCCCCCTCCAGTATATTCGCTCCTATTCTACCATAAAAGTTTGCCATTGACAAGCATGATTCCATTTGGGATAATGTCCCTTGAAGGAGATGATTTCCATGACTAAAATCAATCAAAATTTTCTAAAGCTGCCCGGCAGCTACCTCTTTTCTGAGGTTGCCCGGCGCATTTCCGCCTACTGCGCCGGACATCCGGACGCAAAAATCATCAAGCTGTCCATCGGCGACGTGACCCGCCCCCTGGCCCCCGCCGTGACCGCCGCCATGCACAAGGCGGTGGACGAGATGGGCACCTTTGAGGGCTTCCACGGCTACGGCCCGGAGCAGGGCTATGAATTCCTCCGGGAGGCCGTGGCCCAGCACGACTACCAGTCCCGCGGCATGGACGTCAAGCCGGAGGAGATCTTTATTTCCGACGGCGCGAAAAGCGACTGCGGCAACATCGGCGACATCTTCGGCGCGGACAATATTGTGGCGGTGTGCGACCCGGTGTACCCCGTCTATGTGGACACCAACGCGATGGCCGGACGGGCCGGTGAATACCAGGAGGCCCTGGGCCGCTGGAACCGTCTGGTCTATATGCCCTGCGTGAAAGAAAACGGCTTCACCCCGGAGCCGCCGAAGGAAGCGGTGGACCTGATTTATCTCTGCTTCCCCAACAACCCCACCGGCGCGGTGGCCACCCGTGAGCAGCTCAAGACCTGGGTGGACTACGCCAACCGGACCGGCGCGGTGATCCTGTACGACTCCGCCTACGAGGCCTTTATCACCGGCGCGGACATCCCCCACTCCATCTTTGAGATCGAGGGCGCCCGGACCTGCGCCATTGAGTTCCGCTCCTACTCCAAGACCGCCGGCTTCACCGGCAACCGCTGCGCCTATACCGTGGTCCCCCTGGAGCTGGAGCGCGACGGCGCAAAGCTCAACAGCCTGTGGAACCGCCGTCAGTGTACCAAGTTCAACGGTGTGCCCTACGTGGTCCAGCGGGGCGCGGCGGCCATCTACACCCCGGAGGGCAAGGAACAGACCCGCCAGTCCATCGAGTACTACCGGGAAAACGCCAAAATCATCCGGGAGGGCCTGAGCGCCGCCGGTCTGAGCTGCTTCGGCGGCACCGACGCCCCCTATATCTGGCTGGAAACGCCGGGCAAAATGGGTTCCTGGGAGTTTTTCGACCTGCTGCTGGACAAGGCCAACGTGGCTACCACCCCCGGCGCGGGCTTCGGCCCCAGCGGCGAGGGCTATATCCGCCTGACCGCCTTCGGCGACGCCCAGGCCACCAAGACCGCCGTGGAGCGCATCCAGAAAATCCTGTAAGCTCATAACATATGCCGTCTCCGGACACAATACACATAAGACATTGGAGGTGTTGCATATGTGTACCGCGGTGACCTACCACACCCGCAGCCATTATTTTGGACGGACCCTGGACCTGGAATACGCCTATGACGAGCGTATCACCATCACTCCCCGGAATTACCCCCTGCACTTCCGGGAACTCCCGGACCTGGACCACCATTACGCCATGATCGGCGTAGCCTTCGTGGTGGACGGCTACCCCCTCTACTACGACGGGGTGAACGAAAAGGGCTTAGGTGTGGCGGGGCTGAACTTCCCCGGCAACGCGGATTACAAGCCCCGGCAGGCGGGAAAGCACAACGTATGCCCCTACGAGTTCATCCCCTGGCTGCTGGGCCAGTGCGCCACCGTCCAGGAGGCCCGCAAGCTGCTGGAGCGCACAAGCTTTTTGAACGTTCCCTTCCGGGCGGACCTGCCGCTGGCCCCTCTGCACTGGCTCATCGCCGACCGGGACAGCGCCATTACCGTGGAGTCTATGGCGGGCGGTCTGAACATTTATGACAATCCGGTAGGGGTTTTGACCAACAACCCGCCTTTTGATTTCCATATGCTCTATCTGGAAAATTTTATCAACCTGACCCGTGGTCCGGCCACCAACCGCTTCTGCGCCTCCCTCACCTTCCAGCCCTACTGCAACGGCATGGGAGCTATGGGGCTGCCGGGGGATTTGTCCTCCCCCTCCCGCTTTGTCAAGGCGGCGTTCACCAAGCTCAACTCCGTCTGCGGCAATTCCGAGGCGGAGAGCGTCAGTCAGTTCTTTCATATTCTGGGCAGCGTCACCCAACAGCGGGGCTGTGTTCAGGTGGGCGAGGACAAATATATGACCACGCTGTATACCTCCTGCTGTAATGTGGATACAGGGGTGTATTATTACACCACCTATGGCAACAGCCAGATTTCCGGGGTGGATATGTATCAGGAAAATCTCGAAGGGACCGAGCTGGTCAGCTATCCCCTCATTCGGGAACTGCAAATCCGGATGCAGAACTGAAGCTGGTTCTTGGAAACGCAATAAGCCCGCCTGGATTTTAGTCCAGGCGGGCTTATTGCAGAGAGCGAACCCCCGCGTCACAGCCAGAACTATTAGAAAGAAGGCCGCATTCCTTATGACGCGCTTTACTGTGAGCGCTGGGCCGGCCAGTGGGGTAAAAAATGGAGCGGACGGTGAGGTTTATGTGTGGAGAGCGTGCGTAGAGCAGCCCTTGGGCTTTTCCCCCTGGACAATTACTTGCAATTTCCGTCTCTTTTGCGCTATAATAGACCAAATCACATAGAAGGAGGCGCCGCCATGATTCGGGAGCGCGTTTTATCCCTGCTGTTGAGCCAGGAGGGCTATCTGTCCGGGGAGGCCATGAGCCGGGAGCTGGGAGTCAGCCGGGCCGCGATTTGGAAAGCCATCGAAGCCCTGCGCCAGGAGGGCTATGAGATATCCTCCGCCCCCAACCGGGGCTACCGCCTGGAGCAGGCCCCGGACCACCTGCGGGAAGGAGAGCTGGCCGGTCCTTTGGAGGGCTGTGTTTTGGGCAGTCATCTGCTGTGCCTGGAGCAGATCGACTCCACCAACACCGAGGCCAAGCGCCAGGCAATGGCCGGCGCTCCGGAGGGCCTGGTGGTGCTGGCGGAGGAACAGACCGGCGGCCGGGGACGGTTAGGACGCTCCTTCCAGTCCCCCAAGGGGACGGGGCTGTATCTGTCCGCCCTCATGCGCCCCCGGCTGGCCCCGGAGGCCACCACCAATCTGACCGCCTGGGTGGCGGTGGCGGTGTGCGACGGCATCGAGTCCTGCTGCGGCGTCCGGCCCCAGATCAAGTGGACCAATGATATCGTGCTCCACGGCAAAAAGCTGTGCGGCATCCTGACGGAGCTGGGCCTGGAGAGCGAGACCAATTCCCTGGAATATCTGGTCACCGGTATCGGCATCAACACCAACCAGCGCCGGGAGGATTTCGCGCCGGAGATCCAGGACATGGCCACGTCCCTGGCTCTGGAGCTGGGCCGTCCGGTGCGCCGGGCGGAGCTGGCCGGCCACGTCATTCGTGCCCTGGACCGGATGTACCGGAATTTCCCGGACAATAAGGCGGAGTATTTGGCGCGCTACCGGAAGGACTGCCTGACCACAGGCCACCCGGTCCAGCTCATTACGCCCTCTCAGCGCCGGGAGGCCCAGGCCATCGAAATTGACGACCAGTTCCGGCTGGTGGTGGAGCTGCCCGACGGCACCCGCGAAGCCCTGATGGCCGGGGAGGTCTCGGTGCGGGGGATGTACGGGTACGTGTAAGGGGCAGGTTTTCCCCAAAAAAACGCAAGACCTCCGGCCTACCGGAGGTCTTGTCATGTATCAGCTTGCGGGACCCATCAGGACCGGCTGGAACTGCCGCCCCTCCAAGGCCCATTCCGCCGCCTCCGCCACCAGGGAGAAATCCGCCACCAGAGAGGTGGGCTTTTTCTCCGGGTCGTCCTGGCGGAAGGGCACGAAATACAGGTTTTTCCGCCCCATCAGCGCCCCTAAATTGGCCGCAGACCCGGCCAGCCCGTCGTTGGTGGAGGGCGCGATCAAAACAGGCCGGTCGTTGCGCAGGTGCGCCTTTGCCGCCATGGTCACGCTGGTGTCGGTGACCCCGCTGGCCAGCTTGCCCAGCGTGTTCCCCGTGCAGGGGGCGATAATGAGCAGGTCCAGCAGCTTCTTGGGGCCGATGGGCTCCGCGTCCTTGACCGTGGTGATCACCCGGCAGTCACAGATGCGCTCCATCTCCCGCATCAGGTCGTGGGCCGCGCCGAAGCGGGTGTCTGTGGCGGCGGTACACTCCGACACAATCGGCACCACCCTGGCAAACCGGGCCTTGACCCGCTCCAGAGCGGTCATCGCCTGGGCGTGGGTGCAGAAGGACCCGCACATGGCGAATCCTACGGTGTAATCTTTCACAGGATACCTTCCTTTCTTCCAAAAGCCGGGCTACCGGCCCAGCTCGTGGAGGATATGATACACGGTGTCCCGGATGGCGGCTCCGGCGGTCACCGGGGCTACTTTTCCAGGCAGCGACAAGGCCCAGACCACCGAACGGCCCAGCCGTGCGGCCTCCTCCAGGTCCACACCCCCCGGCTTGCTGGCCAGATCCAGCACCAGACAGTCCGGCTTGAGGTCCGCCAGCTCCGCCTGGCCCAGCACCCGCGCCGGGACCGTGTTGACCACCAGGTCATAGCCGCACAGCCAGCCCGCCAGATGGCTGGTATGCTCCGCGCCGTAGCCAAGCGCCCTGGCCCAGGCCAGATGCTCATACCGCCGGGCGGCCACGCTGACCCGCGCCCCCAGGGCGGCCATCCGCTGGGCCACCAGCTTCCCCACCCGGCCGTAGCCGATGACCAGCACCCGCGCCCCGTTGAGGGTGACGGGAAGCTGTTCCATGGCGATTTGAATGGCCCCCTCCGCTGTGGGCACCGCGTTGGCGATTTGCAGCTCCTCCCGGCTGAAATAGTCATGGATGGTCATCCGCCGTTCCGCGGCCAGCGCGGACGTGGCCTGGTCCAGGATGCCTCCGCAGATGACCTGCTCCGGGGTCAGGGCGTCCAGCAGGTCCACCACCGGGACCTGCCTGTCGGACAGCGGCGCGTTCAGCCGCCCCCGTCCGTCCGCCACGGGCAGAGGGAATATCACGCAGTCCCCCTCCCCCATACGGGCGGTCCCCCGCTCCACCGACAGCAGAGCGGCTGGCTCCACCCCCTGCTCCAGCGCATAGGTATGTACCCGGTGGCCGTCCTCCGCCAGAAGCTGGGCCAGCTTGGCCTGGCGCATATCTCCGCCCAGGACCCAAAAATTCAATGCACGTCTCATTGCCTTCCCTCCACAAAAGCCGCCGGAGCGGCAAGTCGTCACAGGCCAGTATATGGCCGTTTGGCATTCGGCGTGCGGGTTTTCCCCCTCATGGAGGAGTGAACTGTGGGCCCCGGCCCCCTGGGCGGGTCATCTTGTACAGACCCCTGCTCACCAACCAAAGAAAGGATTTGATACTATGCGAATTATGGCCATCGACTACGGCGACGCGCATACCGGGGTCGCCATCTCCGACGCCACCGGCCTGCTGGCGGGCTATACCACCACCATCCACTCCCGCAAACCGGAAACCGCCGTCCAGGAGATCGCCCGTCTGGTCCAGGAGCGCCAGGTGGAGGAGGTCGTTTTGGGCTTCCCGAAAAACATGGACGGCTCCGAAAGCTTACGCGCCCCCCTCTACCGGCAGTTCGCCGCGCTGCTGGAGGAGGCCTTGGGCAAGCCCCCGGTGCTGTGGGACGAGCGCCGCACCACCATCGACGCGCACCGAATTTTGTTCGACGCCGGGAAAAACGGCAAAAAGCGAAAAAAAACCGTGGATGCCGTAGCGGCCAGCCTGATTTTGGAGGGCTACTTAACGTTCCGCCGGACGCAGAAAGACCCGATTCCATAAGGAACCGGGTCTTTCGTCTATTTTTTGTTCTTTTTGTAGAGGATATTCAGCCCCTTGAGCAGCAAATCCCGCTCCAGGCTCATTTCCCGGCGGCACAGAGGGGCGATGAACTGGGCCATGCCCCCGGTCACCACCACCTTGGCCTGGAAGCCAAGCTCCTCCTCCACCCGGTCCAGCATCCCGTCCAGCATGGCGGCGGTGCCGTACATGATGCCGGAACGCATACAATCCACGGTGTTCTTGCCGATCACCTGCTTGGGCTTGTCCAGGTTGATGCCGGGCAGCTGGGCCGTGCGGCTGGTGAGCGCCTCCAGGGAGATGCGCACCCCAGGGATGATGCACCCACCCAGATAGGTGTTGCCCCGGTCCACCACCTCAATGGTGGTAGCAGTGCCCAGGTCCAGCAAAATCAGGGGCGGCTCGTACTCCGCCAGGGCCGCTACCGCAATCACGATACGGTCGCTGCCCACCTGGGCGGGGTTGTCCATCCGGATGTTCAGCCCCGTTTTCACGCCGGGTCCTACCACCATCGGCTCCTGCTTCGTCACCTTGACCACGCCGGTTTTTACCGCGTTGAATACCGGCGGCACCACCGAGGATATGATGCAGTCCTCAATTTTTTCTACCGGGATGTTGAACAGACCCAGGGTATTTTTTATCTCCCCTCCGTATTGATCGGAGGTTTTTATACGATCTGTAGCCAAGCGGGCCTCAAAGACGATCTGGTCGTCCTCGATTCCGCCCACTACGATGTTCGTGTTGCCGATGTCAATGGCAAGAAGCATAGCCGTTCACCTCAGAGGGTCAAGTTTAGTGTTCCGCCACAGGCCGCAGGGTGGGCACATGGAGCAGAGCCTTTCCGATGGCGGTCACCAGCACCGCCGCGGCCACAGCCTCCGCCACGCCGGAGGTGCCCACAACGCCCAGCACCACGTCCAGCACCATTTCAATGGCGATGTTCTTCATCGCGGCGTACTCCGGCCGCAGCAGGAAATAGATGCTGCCCATCACCAGGCCGGTGTTGGTCAGCGCACCGGCCACGCCCACTACAGGCAGAGCCAGCAAGTCATTTACCTTCAGCTTCTTCAGCCCGATCCACAGCCAGCCGGCCACCACGCCGATCAGAATACGGCATCCCAGCGCAATCCACACTGCCTTCAGCGCCCCCGAAAGGGAAGTCGCCAGGAAGGGGGAAAACGCAAAGGACATAGCGCTGGGGGCCATCGTGTTCGTCCACAGGGAGCAGAGGCCAAATACACCGCCCAGAATGCCGCCGCCCAGGGGGCCTAACAGCACAGCGCCGATTATGACCGGGATGTGCAGGGTCGTGGCCTTGATCAAGGGTAGGGGTATCAGCCCGATGCCTGTGACGTTCAGGAGCAGTTGTACGGCGGCGAACATGGCCACCCCCGCCAGCCAGCGGGTGTCTCTTGTGCGGTTTTTCATAAAAATTACCTCCTGCTGCCGCTCCCGTTGCGGGATGCAGCGCAATATTTAAGAGGGCGAGGGCCAGCCCCGGCCCTCTCATGGTGCCCATTATACCGGACGAGCCGCTTGAATGCAAGAAAAATCTGTGCTATATTATTGCCGGGGTGATAAGATGGACGTTTTCCAGGCGGCTTGCGAGGATGCAGAGCCGGTTTTTCAGCTGGTGCAGAATACGATACGAAGTATTTATCCGAATTATTACAAAACGGAAATCGTGGATTTCTTCTTAAGCCTCCACAGCCAGGAGGCGATTTCCCAGGACATAGCCCACGGACGGGTGTTCCTTCTGCAAGACGGCCCCCGGCTGGTCGGGACAGGTACTGTCCGTAAAAATCATATTACCCGCGTTTTTGTTGCGCCGGATGCGCAGAGAATGGGCTATGGCAATCAGATTATGGAGTGGCTGGAGCGTATTATTTTCGATAATTATGACACAGTGTATTTGGATGCTTCTCTCCCCGCCGGGCGGTTTTACGACCAGAGAGGCTATCGGACTGTGCGGCATGAGCTGTATCCCCTGAAAGACGGGGTGGTGCTGGCCTATGAGGTGATGGAAAAAACGAGGGGGAGTGTGTGACGGGGGATTCACCCTCATCCGTCTGGCCTGCGGCCAGCCACCTTCCCCCATCAAGGGGGAAGGCTTTGGAGGGAATCGGTAGATTCAGCGAAAAAGATTCCGAAAGGAGGACGGCCCATTGGAGACAGAAAGCAAAAGACAGGATACCAGAAAAGCGATGGCCTTTGACCTTTGCAACATCATTGACGAGGACCCGTCCCAAGAGACCTACACCAAGGAGGAAATTAAAAAAATCATTCGAGTGTATGTCACCACCGCCGACCAGAAATAAGCAAAACCTCCGGCCAAGCCGGAGGTTTTGACTTTCTATGCGTATATAATCTCTTAACCCAAAGTCACCAGCAGATCGTCCGTATTCACGGTGCTGCCGACCGTCGCGGCCACAGCCTTGACCGTACCGTCCACGGGGGCGGAGACCTCGATCTCCATCTTCATGGCCTCCAGGATAACCAGCACGTCGCCAGCCTTCACAGCCTGGCCGGGCTTGCACTCCACCTTGAACACATTACCGGGCATGGGGCTGTTCACCGCAGTCTCCCCGGCGGCAACGGCGGCAGGAGCCGGTGCGGGCGCAGGCGCAGCAGCCATGGG
>CAJTOE010000006.1 GCA_910577805.1 uncultured Oscillospiraceae bacterium
AAGCTTTGTCAAGTACTTTTTTCAACTTTTTCAAAACTTTTTTCGACCTGGTTCGCGTCCCGCACTTGGGACAGCTTTGATAGTCTAGCATATCTTTCAGAGTTTGTCAAGCTTTTCTTTTCGATTTTTTCAAAAAGTTTTTTGACTCTTTCTTCCAGATAGCCCCGCTATCCTTGCGCCCCAAGGCTTCCAGAGCTTTTTCGCCCCGGCTCTCTTGAGCGCTTGCTTAATATACCAGATTCTTCTGCTCTTGTCAACACCTTTTTTTAAATTTTCCGGATTTTTTTCAAAAGGGTGTTTTGGGGGAAACCGAAGGGCTACTCTACTTAATATATAGTATACCCGCCCTCCCCACCAAACATCCCCTCACTTTTACCAATGAAATCCAAATTTCCTATCCTTTATTCCCAAAACGTTATCCCCCCCGTGAATTGACGCTGTATGCAAAACCTGTTATAATAATCCCGCGTCATTATCTAAATATGTATTTCTATATAAGGAGGCAGATCAAATCATGGCCGAGTATACGAAGGAGCAGTTAGCCGATCTCATCACCGGCAAGCTGCGCCGCAATTTTGGAAAAGAGGTGGACGACGCCACTTCACTCCATATGTTCAAGGCGTGCGCCCTGGTCCTGCGGGACATCATGTCCGGCCACAACATCGAAACCAGCAACCAGACCTGGGAAGGGGAGAAGCGTCAGGTCCACTATCTCTCCCTGGAATTCCTGATGGGCCGCTCCATGGAGAAGAACGCCCACAACCTGGGCCTGCTGGACACCCTGCGGGAGGTTTTGGAGGATATGGGCTTTTCCGCCTCCGACCTGTTCGAGTCCGAGACGGACGCGGGCCTGGGCAACGGCGGACTGGGCCGTCTGGCCGCCTGCTACCTGGACTCCATGACCACTCTGGAGATCCCCGCCACGGGCTACTCCATCTGCTACGAGCTGGGCATTTTCAAGCAGAAGATCGTGGACGGCAAGCAGGTGGAGCTGGCGGACAACTGGCTCAGTCTGGGAGACGCCTGGCTCATCCCCAAGATGGACGAGGTGGAGGAGGTCCGCTTTGGCGGACGCGTGGTGGACAACTGGGACGGCTCCGGCCACAATCACCCGGAGCTGGTGGACTACTCCGCCGTTCTGGCCATTCCCCGCGACATGCAGATTTCCGGCTACCGGACCAACCACACCAACGTACTGCGTCTGTGGGACGCAAAGAGTCCTGTTCCTGTGGATATGTCTCTTTATTCCCGCGGCGAGTATCTGAAGGCGGTGGAGCAGCAGGCAATGGCCGAGGTCATTGCCAAGGTGCTCTACCCGGACGACAATCATTACGAGGGCAAGGCGCTGCGCCTGAAGCAGCAATACTTCTTCGTTTCGGCCACCATCCAGTCCATCGTGCGTAAGCACCGCGCCCAGTACGGCACTCTGCGCAATTTCCCCCGCAAGCACGTCATTCAGATCAACGACACCCATCCCACCCTGGTCATTCCTGAGCTGATGCGTATTCTGCTGGACGTGGAGGGCTACGGCTGGGACGAGGCCTGGCACATCGTCACCGACTCGGTGTGCTACACCAACCATACGGTCCTGGCGGAGGCCCTGGAGCGCTGGCCCCAGAGCCTGATGGAGACGCTGATCCCCCGCGTCTGGCAGATTTTGCAGGAGATCGCCCGCCGGTATCAGACCCAGCTGGAGGCCCGGTTCAGCAACGACATCGGCAAGATTGCCAACATGGCGATCATCTGGGGCGGCGAGGTCCGCATGGCAAACCTGTGCGTATGCGCGTGCAGCGCGGTCAACGGCGTGTCTGCCCTCCACTCGGACATCCTGCGCCGGGAGGTGTTCCGGGATGTCTGCCAGCTCAGTCCCGCCAAGTTCAAGAACGTCACCAACGGCATTGACCACCGCCGCTGGCTGGCCCAGGCCAACCCCGACCTGGACCGCCTGATTTGCGATTGCTGCGGCGGAGACGACTATTTGCTCCACCCGGAATCTCTGCGCAAGCTGGAGAAGTGCCGGGAGGACGGGGCGGTTTTGCACCGTCTGGAGATGATAAAGAAGGAGAACAAGCGCCGCTTTGCCAACTACGTGGCCAAGGAGATGGGGGTCATCCTGAACACCGACGCAATTTTTGATGTCCAGGTCAAGCGCCTGCACGAGTACAAGCGCCAGCTTCTCAATGTCCTGCACATTATATATCTCTACCAGCAGCTTCGTGACAATCCCAACATGGACTTCACGCCCCAGACCTTCCTGTTCGGGGCCAAGGCCGCGCCGGGGTATCACGTCGCCAAGCAGATTATCCAGCTCATCAACTCTCTCAGCCAGCAGATCAACAACGACCCTGTCTGCAAGGATAAGCTCCAGGTGGTCTTTTTGGAGAACTACCGGGTGTCTCTGGCGGAGAAGCTGATGCCCGCCAGCGAAATCAGCGAGCAGATCTCCACCGCGGGCAAGGAGGCCAGCGGCACCGGCAACATGAAGTTCATGCTCAACGGCGCGCTGACCATCGGCACGCTGGACGGCGCGAATGTGGAGATGCACCAGCAGCTGGGAGACGAGAACATTTTCCTGTTCGGCCTCACTGCGGACGAGGTAAGCGAGCTGATGCGCCAGGGCTACCATTCCATGGAGTATTACCAGCGCGACCCCCGTCTGAAGGCGGTGCTGGAGCAGATGAAGTCCGGTTTCGCGGACGGCGTGCCGTATACGGACCTGGTGACCCGTCTGCTTTACGGGGTCAACGGCGGCATTGGTGACGAGTATCTGCTTCTGGCGGACTTTGACAGCTATTGCAAGGCTCATGTCCGTGCTGTGGAGACATACGCGGACCACAAGCGTTGGAACCAGATGTCTTTGACCAACATTGCCCGGTCCGGGGTGTTCTCCGCGGACCGTTCCATCCGGGACTACGCCAAGGATATCTGGCATGTACCCACCCGCGCATAACACGCATAAAAATGAGGAAAGGGACCGCTGTGATGAAGCAGCGGTCCCTGGTTGTTTGTCAGGCTTGTGCGGCGTAGGCGGCGCCGATCAAATCCCGGAGTTCTGTATGGAGGCTTTGGAAATACATGTATGTGACATAGAGCGTGTCCGCATAGACGCTGCACTCGTTTTCTTCCTCCAGAAGCTCCTGTGTAAGGCCCAGGGCGGCAATGCCGCTGGACAAGTCACATCCAAAGCGCTCCAGCCGGGTGATAAGGTTATCCTGCTTCATATTGCAAATCTCCTCTTGATTTTTTGCCGGAGGTTTGATAGGATAGATTTATCAAACCTCTGGTTTGATGTGTGGAGCAGTCGTATACTCTGGCTAGGAGAGCGGCTGCTCTCATTTTTTTATGTCCGTCTCCAGTTTTTCAATCCCGCGCCTTACGGCTTCTGCTTTGCTGATTTCTTCTTGCTCGGTGTATTCTTCCAGTATTTTACTGCATTTAGAATCCAGCCGGATATGAATGGATTGACCTTTGGGATTGTCTGTAGGACGGCCGGTCCGTGGAGCCATGTGTATCACCTCACTTTCGTGGCCGGTAATTATTGTATCGTATTGTGCCACAAAAGTCAAGCATTTTATGGATTTATTTTTCAATGTGTAAAGTAGAGGAGTCCTTCGGTTCTCCTCCTCCCCCTCATCCGTCACGGCTCCGCCGTGCCACCTTCCCCCGCCAGGGGGGAAGGCTTATCGGTGCGCCTATCGAGACTACTGTGCAGTCCAGTGAGTGCCAATGTCCGAAGCCTTCCCCCTCACGGGGGAAGGTGGCACCGCCGCAGGCGGTGACGGATGAGGGTGAAAAAACCGAAGGGTTCCCCGCACCTCCCTGCGGCCGAAGGCCGCCCCCCAAACTCCCCTCTTGCAAATCCCCCCAAGGTCTGCTATGATGCCCTTAATAATACTGGTAATACGACTGGGAGGTCCCCATATGGTCCAAATCGGAACAGTAACAATCGAAACACCCCTGGCGCTGGGCCCGATGGCGGGAGTCACGGACGCGGCGTTCCGCCACCTGTGCCGGGAGCAGGGCGCAGGCCTGACCTGCACCGAAATGGTCAGCGCCAAGGCTCTATGCTACCAGGACAAAAAAACCAAGCCCCTGCTCTACCTGGAGGAGGACGAGCACCCTGCCGCCGCGCAAATTTTCGGCAGCGACCCTGTCTCCATGCAGGAGGGGGCCGCCCTGGCCCATGAAATCTCCGGCGCGGACCTCATTGACATCAATATGGGCTGTCCTGTCCCCAAGGTGGCCAACGCCGGGGACGGCTCCGGGCTGATGCGGGACCCGGAAAAAGCGGTCCGGGTGCTGGAGGCGGTGGTCCGGGGCGCGGGCTGTCCTGTGACCGTAAAATTCCGGCTGGGCTGGGACAAGGGGTCCATCAACTGTGTGGAGTTCGCCCAGGCCATGGAGCAGGCCGGGGCTTCGGCGGTGGCGGTCCACGGGCGGACCCGGACCCAGATGTACGCGGGCCGGGCCAACTGGGACTATATCCGGGCAGTCAAGGAGGCGGTCCGCATCCCGGTCATCGCCAACGGGGACGTATTTTCCCCCCAGGACGCGGTGCGCATCCTCCGGTATACCGGCGCTGATATCGCCATGATCGGCCGGGGCGTGTTCGGCAACCCCTGGCTCTTTGCCCAGTGCAAGGCCGCGCTGGAGGGCCGGGACATCCCGGACATGCCGCCGCTCTGCGTGCGGTGCGACGCGGCGGTGCGGCAGTTTGAGCATTCCGCCCGGCTCAAGGGGGAAAAGATCGCCTGTCTGGAGGCCCGGCGGCACTACGCCTGGTATCTCAAGGGCGTGCCCCACGGGGGATACTGGAAAGAGCAGATCGTAAAAATCACGACGCTGGAGGATGTCTACCGGGTGACGCGGGGCATCAAGCGGGAGCTTTGCAGTGAGGTGTGAGCCTTGACGGAACAAGAGCTGACAATCCTGGCCCGGAAGGGGGATCAGGAGGCCTTTGCCCAGCTGGTGCGGGACAATGAGCGGCGGGTGTACACGCTGGCGCTGCGGATGTGCGGCAGTCCGGAGGACGCGCTGGACCTGGCCCAGGAGACGTTCCTGCGGGCCTGGAGCGCCCTGCCCAATTTCCGGGGCGGCTCCAGCTTCTCCACCTGGCTGTACCGGCTGGCCTATAATACGACCATCGATTTTTTGCGCAAAAACAGTCTCCGGCGGGACGTATCCGTCCCACTGGGGGAGGAAATTCCCGACGTGCCCGACCACGCCGCGGACCCCCAGCAGATCCTGGAGCAGAACGAGCGCCGCCGCGCCCTGGAGCAGGGCCTTGCCAGGCTGCCGGAGCATTACCGCAGCGTACTGGTCCTGCGGGAGGTGTCCGGCCTGAGCTACCAGGAGATCGCCGGGGCGCTGAAGCTGGACTTAGGCACGGTAAAATCCCGCATTGCCCGGGCCCGGGGGGAGCTGCGAAAAATTTTACGGGAAGACGGGAACTTTTTCAGCGGCGGTGCGTCTAACCCAGTGAAGAAGAAAGGAGGCGCGCCATGATATCCTGCGAAGAGGCCTTGGAGCTGATGAGCCTGGAGCTGGACGGCCTGCTGGAAGAGCCGGACCGGCGCAGGCTGGAAGAGCATGTGGGCCAGTGCGCCGCCTGCCGTGACCTGCGGAAGGATTTGGGGGAAATGCACCAGGCGTTCCCCCAGCTGGAGGCAGAAGTCCCGAAGGATTTTGCCCAAAATGTCCTGGACGCTCTGCCGTCCCGCCGTCCTCTCTGGAAGCGCCCCGGCTTCCGGAGTCTGGCGGGGTTAGCCGCCTGCGCGCTGCTGTGCGTGGGTCTGTGGCAGATAAACGCCGTCCCGGAGCCAACCCCCGCTCCAGACCAAAGCGCCGCCCCTGCCGCACCGGAGCCGCAGTGCGCCCCGCCTCTCCGGAGCGCGGAGGACAGGGCTGCTGGGGCCGACGGCGCGTCCATCGGTCCGGCGCAGTTTTCTATGGAAACCACCTCTGGGTCAGAGCCTCCACCGCCGCTCCTGCAAGGGAAATCCAGCGAATATCAGACCTCAGACACACCCCTTCAAAAGGGACCTCCCCCGGCGGACCGGAGGAGCGTTCTAAAATATCCCTGACAGATGGAGGCGGGCCAGGATTTGGCCCGCCTCCTTTTCTTGACAAAACCACCAAAGAAGTGTATGATAGAGAATGCGATTTTCACTAAAACAAACAGGAAGGATTTGATAGGATGAAACGACGTATCAGCGCGATCTTGCTGTCTGCGGCTCTGACCGTGAGCCTTGTTCCGGCTGTGAACGCAGCAAGCCCCTTCGGGGACGTACCCAGCACCCACTGGGCCAGCCAATTTATCAAGCGCGCGGCGGACGAGGGATGGGTCAGCGGCACCGGCGGCGGAGCCTACAAGCCCTCCGAGAATCTGACCAGCGCCCAGTTCCTGACCATGGTGTCCAACACCTTCTTTGCCGGGGAGGCGGACAAGGTCACTGTCCCCAGCGGCGCGCCCTGGTATGCCAGATATTGGACCGTAGCCCAGGACCACGGGCTGACCGACGGCACCGCCATCCAGAGCCAGAGCGACCTGAGCAAGAAAATCAGCCGTTATGACATGGCCCAGGTAATTATGAACGTCATCGCCGCCCAGGAGGACGAGGTGGTTGTGGAAGCCACGGATATCCAGAAGGCCCAGACCGCCATTGCCGACTACTCCAGCGTCCCCAAGGACTACCGGAGCGCGGTGTCCGGCGCGTATGCGTTAGGCATTCTCAGCGGCAAGACCGGCGGGAAATTTGCGGGCAGCGATTTTATGACCCGTGCCGAGGCCGCGACGGTGCTGTGCCATATGATGGACGTAGTTCTGTGCGGCGGGACCATCACGCCCAGCCAGCCGGACAAGCCGGACAACACCCAGAAGCCGGACCAAAAACCCGACAATACCCAGAAGCCCGATAACACGCAAAAACCCGATAATACCCAAAAGCCCGACGGCACCCAGAAGCAGCCCACCGCCGACGAGCTGACCGCCGAGGTCGTCCGTCTGGTGAACGTGGAGCGGGCCAAGGAAGGCCTGAAGCCTCTGGCTACTTACGACAGCCTCACCGAGGCCGCGCAGATCCGCGCCCCGGAGATTATTACAAAATTCTCTCACGACCGCCCGGACGGAACCAAGTGCTACACCGCTATGGACGAGACCGGAGCCAAGCAGGGCGCGTATACCTACGGCGAAAATATCGCCGCCGGAAACTCCACCGCCGCCGCCACGGTGGAGCAGTGGATGAACTCCCCCGGCCACCGGGCCAATATCATGAACCCGGATTATACCCACATCGGCGTGGGCTACGCCAATTCCTCCAGCGGCTACCGGCACTATTGGGTGCAGATGTTTGTGGGCCGTTCCGACACTCCCGGCGGAACGACTGACACAACCCAGAAGCCGGACAACACCCAGAAACCCGATAACACGCAGAAGCCGGACAACACGCAGAAACCCGACAACACGCAAAAACCGGACAACACCCAGAAGCCCGACAGTACTCAAAAGCCGGACGACACCCAAAAGCAGCCCACCGCCGACGAGCTGACCGCCGAGGTCATCCGTCTGGTGAACGTGGAGCGGGCCAAGGAGGGCCTGAAGCCCCTGGGCACCTATGACAGCCTGACCCAGGCCGCGCAAACCCGTGCGCCGGAAATCGTCACGAAATTCTCCCATGACCGTCCGGACGGCTCCTCCTGCTTCACCGCACTGGACGCTACCGGCGCGAAGAAAAACGCCTACACCTGGGGCGAGAACATTGCCGCCGGAAACTCCACCGCCGCCGCTACCGTGGAGCAGTGGATGAACTCTCCCGGCCACCGGGCCAATATCATGAACCCGGATTATACCCACATCGGCGTAGGCTACGCCAATTCCTCTGGCGGCTACCGGCATTACTGGGTGCAGATGTTCACCGGCGTGCGGGGCGGCTCCACGACCACGACCACGGATACCAGCAAACCGGATACCAGCAAGCCGGATACCAGCAAACCGGACGACACCACGACCACCACGCCGGACACCCCCAATCCCTCCAATCCCTCCGGCCAGGAAAAGCAGGTCGAGCGCATTCTGTTCTCCACCCCCATCGTCACCACCTATCCCAACCACCAGTACATCGTCACTCTGGTGGACCAGAACTCCCGCACCATCCAAGACGGCATCACCTGGCTCAACGAAAGTCCGGATTTGATTTCCTTTGACGAGTCCCGGTTCATGGTGAACTCCAAGGGCCAGACCGGCACCGCCTACCTGACCGCGCAGTACCAGGGCAAGATTGCCCGGCTGACCATCCGCATTATGGAGTCCAAAGACAAGGTGGGGCTGTCCACACTGTCCACCACCATGAACGTGGGCGAGACCCGCAGCACGATCCTCTATATATACGACTTCAGCAAATTTTATGGTCAGGATTACACCTGCACCTGGAGCGTAGACGACCCCAGCATCGTTTCCCTGGAGGAATCCACGTATGACGGCGATCCCTCTGTGCGCTTTACCGCCCTCAAGGTCGGTGATGCAAAAATCACCTGCCGCGTGACGGGAGCCGACGGCAGCATCGCGGAAGAATACTGTTTTGTCCATGTGCTTGGCTGAACAAAGCCGAACAAACGAGAGGCGGACCGAAAACCGGTCCGCCTCTTTTTGTCAGCTCAGCTGGAACTGTCCCGTATACAGCCGGTAGTACCGGCCCTGGTGGTCCAGCAGCTCCTGATGGCCGCCCTTTTCTTCGATTTCCCCGTGCTCAATGACTACGATGCAGTTGGCGTTGCGCACCGTACTCAGCCGGTGGGCAATGACGAACACCGTCCGGCCCTCCATGAGCATATCCATGCCCTGCTGAATGAGGGCCTCGGTCCGGGTGTCGATGGAGGACGTGGCTTCGTCCAGGATCATGACGGGCGGGTCCGCCACCGCCGCGCGGGCAATGGCCAGAAGCTGCCGCTGTCCCTGAGACAGGTTCGCTCCGTCGCTGGTGACCGGGGTGTCATACCCCTGGGGCAGGCGGCGGATGAAGGAGTGGGCGTTGGCGCTCTTGGCGGCTGCAATGCACTCCTCGTCGGTGGCGTCCAGCCGCCCGTACCGGATGTTGTCCATGATTGTCCCGGTAAACAGGTGGGTGTCCTGCAAGACCGCCCCCAGGGAGCGGCGCAGGGAATCCTTCCGGATGGCGGTCACCGGGATGCCGTCGTAGGTGATGATGCCGCCTTCGATCTCATAAAACCGGTTGATCAGGTTGGTAATCGTCGTCTTTCCCGCTCCGGTGGAGCCTACAAAGGCGATTTTCTGTCCCGGATTGGCGTAGACGGTCACGTCCTTCAAAATACGCTTACCGGGGACGTAGGAGAAATCCACATGGCTGAACCGTACGGCTCCCCGCAGCTCCGTCAGCCAGAAATCCTCACTGGGGACGCTGCGCACCGCGCCCCGGATGGGGTGCAGGCCGGTTTCGCCGTCGGGGTCCGGGTATTTCCAGGCCCAGCCGCCCTCCGGGTGTTCGGCCAGGTCCAGGCCGCAGGTCTTGGGGACCCTCCAGGCCCAGGTCCGGGGCCGTCCGCCGCCGGAATAGACCGACAATTCCCCATTGGCGTTCTTCTCCGCCGGGACCAGCGTAATGACCCCCTGGTCCACCTCCGGCGCGGTGTCCATCACCTCGAAAATCCGCTCCGCACCGGCCATCGCCGACAGCAGGGCCGTCATTTGCTGGGAAATCTGGTTCAAGGGCTGGCCCACCTGCTTGGAGTAGTTGAGATAGACCACCAGTCCGCCCAGGTCAAAGCCCTGGAGGATGGAAATCAGTCCCCCGAAGGCGGCGGTGAGGGCGTAGCTGATGTTCATTAAATTCCCCGCCACGGGCATAATGACCCCGGCGAAGAAATTCGCTTTCTGGGCCGCGTCCCGGTAGGTCTCATTCAGCGTCTGGAACTTGGCCTTGGCCTCCTCCTCGTGGGTGAAGGCTTTCACGACCTTCAGTCCCTCGATGACCTCCTGAATCTCACCGTTGACCGCGCCCAGGGCGCTCTGCTGTTCCTGGTAGAACCGGCGGCTGCGGCTGCCCAGGGCCTTGAACACCTGCATGGTGACGGCCAGAATTACGGCCGTTACCAGAAAGAGCTTCCAGTTGATAAAGAGCATCAGCCCCACCAGGCCCACGAACATCAGGCAGCTGAAGAACATAGAAACCACGCTCTGCTCCAGGGCCGTCAGCACGTTGTCCGCGTCGTTGGTGAAGCGGCTCATCAGCTCTCCGTGGGGGTGCTGGTCGAAGTAGGAGAGGGGGAGGTCCTGGAGCTTGTCAAATAGCTCCTGGCGCAGGCGGTTGATCCCTTTTTCGCCCAGCCGGACCATCGTAGCGGACTGGCCGTAGGTCGCCAGACAGCCCACGAGAAAAATCCCGATCATTTTCAGGATGGACAGTCCCAGCCCGGCGAAGTCGGTGCAGCCGGACCAGACAAAGTCGTTGATGATATTGCGCATCATATACGAGCCGCCCAGGTTACTCAGCACCGACACAAGCAGGCACAAAAAGACGAACAGCAGCGGCAGCTTGCTGCGGGTGAGATAACCCAGCAGGCGGGAAACGGTTTTGCCCATATTTTTAGGCTTCACAAAGCCCCCTTTTGGGGCGTGGTGCGGTCCAGGCATCAGTCATGCACCCCCTCTTGCTGGGATTTGTAGATTTCCTGGTAAATGGCGTTTGTGCGTAAAAGCTCCTCGTGGGTCCCCCGGCCGGCGATATGGTCGTCGTCCAGAATCAGGATCTCGTCGGCGTACCGCACGGAGGAGATACGCTGGGCAATGATAATGACCGTGGAGTCTTTCAGGTTCTTGGCGAAGGACTCCCGGATGGCGGCTTCCGTGGCGGAGTCCACCGCGGAGGTGGAGTCGTCCAGAATCAGGATGGACGGCTTGCGGAGCATAGCGCGGGCAATACACAGCCGCTGCTTCTGTCCGCCGGAGACGTTGGAGCCGCCCTGGGTCAGCTGGGTGTCGAAGCCGTCGGGGAGGGCCATGATAAACTCGTAGGCCTGGGCGTCCCTGGCGGCCTGGAGCATTTCCTCCTCGGTGGCGTCGGGACGGCCCCACATCAGGTTTTCCCGAATGGTCCCGGTAAACAGGATGTTGCTCTGGAGCACCATCCCGATACGGCCGCGTAGTTCTTCCAGGGGATAGTCCCGCACGTCCACCCCGTCCACCAGCACACAGCCGCCGGTCACATCGTAGAACCGGGGAATGAGATTGACCAGGGAGGACTTACCGGTGCCGGTGCCGCCCACGATGGCGACGAATTTCCCTGGCTCCACGGTAAAGCTGATGTGGGAGAGCACATCGTCCCCGGTGCCGGAGGTCACGTATTTAAAGGACACATCCCGGAACTCCACCCGGCCCTTCGGGGCGGGCAGGGCGGCGGGCCCGGTCCGGTCCTGGACAGAGGGTTCTGTCTCCAGCACCTCGCTGATACGCCGGGCGCAGGCCTGGGCGCGGGAGAGCTGGAGCAGGGACATGGCCACCATCATAACGCTCATGAGGATTTGGCTGATGTAGGAGATGAACGCCTGTAAATCTCCCAGCTCAAATTCCGCCTGCATGACCATTTTGCCGCCGAAATACAGCACCGCGACGGTGGCCCCGTTGAGGGCCAGCATCATGACCGGCATAATGGCGATAATTTTCATGCCCACGTCCAGGCCCGCCTGCATGAGCGCGTCGCTGGAGCGGTTGAATTTCCGGCGCTCGTGGTCCTCCCGGACGAAGGCTTTTACCACACGCACGCCGATCAAATTTTCCTGCAAGACGTTGTTCAGGCCGTCGATGCGCTTCTGCATGACCTCGAATAACTTGGTACACACCTTCATCAGCACCGCAATCACGCCGACCATAACGGGGATGACCACCAGCAGCACCAGCGCCAGCCGGGCGTTCAGGGCCAGGGCGATGGACATGGCGGCCGCCAGCATCACCGGCGCCCGGACCAGCATCCGCAGGCCCATTGCCAGCATCATGGTCATAGCGTTCACGTCGTTGGTCATACGGGTGATGAGGGACGCGGAGGAAAAGCGGTCGATGTCCGCGAACGAGAAGTCCTGGATTTTGTTGAACAGGCATTGACGCAGGTTTCCGCCAAAGCCCTGGCTGGCAAAGGTGGCGTATTTGGCGGACCCCACGCCGCAGGCCATGGCCGCGCCTGCCAGCAGGAGCATTTGCGCGCCCAGGCGGAAAATCTGCCCCACATCGCCGGCGGGGATAGCCACATCTACGATCTCCGCCATGACCAGGGGAAGCAGAAGCTCGCAGATGACCTCCAGGATAATCAGGATGGGGGAGAGTAAGGCTTGTTTTTTGTAGCCCTCCAGATGGGTAAGAAACAGGGAAAGCAAACAGATCAATCCTCCTTTTGGTTGTTGGTATTCCGGGTCAGATTTTGAAGCATACGGCGTTCAAAGGCCAGCAGAAGGGCCTGCTCCTCCGGGGAGAAGCCGGTGAGCATGGTCCGGGACACCCGCCGGAACGCCTCCCGGCAGCCTGCCACCGCCGCCCGGCCTTTTTCCGTCAACAGCACCCGGTTGCGCCGTGCGTCGTCCTGCCAGGGCTCCCGGCGGATGCAGCCGCTGCGCTCCAGCCCTTTCAGGGCGTTGGCGACGGCGGCGGGGGACACATGCAGCTGTTGTGCCAAATCCCGCTGGGCCTGGCAGGGGTACGCCGGGTCCTCCTCGGCGCACTGGAGAAGGGATACCAGCATAGGGTGGTTCACTTCCTCCAGGCCAGCCGCCAGCAGCTCTGCCTGAATCGCGGCCCGGTGGGCCTGACTGAGCTGACGGGAGAGCAGCTCCATTTCCTGGGCAAACGCTGCCATAGATACGCCTCCTTTCCAATTCGTTAACTGGTTAATCATTAACGTGTTTCGTATTATACCAGCGCGAACTGGAAAGTCAAGGAACATTTTGTGAATTTTTCAATTCGGGGGAGGGGAAGCCGAAGGGCAGCTCCCCCTCACAACGCAAAATATTCAAGAACGAACGTTTGACTTTCTACGGAAGCTGTGGTAAAATAAGGGCACAAAAATATGCGCCCCCTACCACCCAGGAAAGGAGCCTTGTTATGGCGAAGCTGAAATCAAGACAGCGGCAGATTTATGAGTATATTGTATCGTTTACAGAGGAGAATGGCTATCCCCCCTCGGTCCGGGAGATTGGCGAGGCCGTGGACCTCAAATCCCCCTCCACAGTCCATTTCCACATGAAGCATCTGGAGGAGGCCGGCCTGATCGTCCGGGCAGGGAAAAAGACGCGGGCGATCACCCTGCCCCAGACCTTCCCCTTGACCAAGAGCGAGAAGGACCTCCCCCTGGACCGTATCCCGATCGTAGGCAGCGTGGCCGCCGGGACGCCCATTCTGGCGGAGGAGTGCATTGAGGACTATTTGATTTTTGAAACCAACGGCCGGACGGGAGAATATTTTGCGCTGCAGGTGCGGGGGGAGTCCATGCTGAACGCGGGCATCCTGCCCGGAGATTTGGTGGTGGTCCACCAGCAGCAGGACGCCAATTCCGGAGAGATCGTGGTTGCGATGTTCGACGGCGAGGCCACGGTAAAGACCCTGCGCCGCCGGGACGGGCATGTGTGGCTGATGCCGGAAAACGCGGGCTACGACCCCATCCCCGGAGACTGCGCGGAGATTTTGGGGAAGGTAACGGCTGTGGTGCGGCGGTATTGAGGGGGAAGGCTTATCGGTGCGACTGCCGATACTACTGTGCAGTAGGGGAAGTGCCAGTGTTGGAGCCTTCCCCCTCACGGGGGAAGGTGGCACGCGAAGCGTGACGGATGAGGGTGAAAAACCCCGAAAGGCTATTCCGCACTTCCACTTTACAGGAGAAAATTGTCGTGTTATAATGCTCCCATCCATGAAAACAGGAGGGTGAAACGATTATGGTTTCTCAAGCTATGAAAAATCTGGGCACCGCCCGTTCCGTGATTCGGGAGCTTTTTGAATACGGCAACCAGCGCGCCGCCGTGGTGGGCCGGGAAAACGTCTATGACTTCTCCCTGGGCAACCCCAGCGTGGCCCCGCCCCCGGTGGTCAACGAGACTGCTATCCGTCTGCTCCAGGAGCCGAATTCCCCCATACACGCCTACACCAGCGCCCCCGGCGACTACGCCGCCCGCCAGCGGTTCGCCGACTCCCTCAACCGCCGCTTCCAGGGCAATTATAAGCCCGAACAGCTCTATTTGACTGTAGGCGCGGCCGCGTCGCTGTGCTGCTGTTTCCACGCCCTCTCCTGCCCTGGGGACGAGATCATTGTCTTTGCCCCCTACTTCCCGGAGTACAGCGTGTTCATTGCCGGAGCGGGCGCGAAAATGGTGGTCATTCCCCCGGAAATGGAGCATTTCCAGATCGACTTTGACGCGTTTGAACAGGCGCTCACCCCCAACACCAAGGGCGTGGTGATAAACTCCCCCAACAACCCCTCCGGCGTGGTCTACTCTCTGGAAACGCTCCAGAAGCTGGCGGGCATTTTGAAGGAAAAAGCCGCCCAGTACGGCCACCCCATCTATCTGATTTCGGACGAGCCTTACCGGGAGATCGTATTTTCGGGCTTCCAGGTTCCCTGGGTGCCTCATTTGTATGAGGACACCATTGTGTGCTACTCTTACAGTAAATCTCTCTCCCTCCCCGGCGAGCGCTTAGGCTATGTGCTGGTGCCGGACCAGGTGACCGACAGTGCGGATGTATACGCCGCCATCGCCGGGGCCGGACGGTGCCTGGGATACGTCAACGCGCCCAGTCTGTTCCAGCAGGTGACCTCTCTGTGCTGTGAGGAGACCTCCGACCTGGCGTTCTACGAGCGCAACGCGAATATCCTGGTGCCCGCCCTGCGGGAGATGGGCTACCACGTGCCGCAGCCGGGCGGAGCGTTTTACCTGTTCCCCCGGAGCCTGGAGCCGGATGATCTGGCGTTCAGCGAGCGGGCAAAGAAGGACTTTGATTTGCTCCTGGTGCCTGGGACCGGGTTTGGTGCGCCGGGACATGTGCGGCTGGCGTTCTGTGTGGACACCGGCATGATCGAGCGTTCTTTGCCGAAGTTCAAGGCTCTGGCGGAGAGTTATCGGTAAATCGTTTTGCTATGAAAAAGCCAAGTCCTGAGGGCTTGGCTTTTTTGTGCGCCTGGCGTGTGGTGGGGGGAAAACCCGCCCCAAATTCCGCAAAACCATGCTTTTCACCTTGCTTTTTCCGGCATAGGCGAGTATAATAGCTTCAAATGGGGGTGTCTTGTCACCCCTGCATAAGGAGGCATCCACCGGGATGAAAGAACGAACCAACCTGACCATGCTCTGCGACTACTACGAGCTGACCATGGGCAACGGCTATTTCCAGACCGGCCTGAGCAGCCGGGTGTGCTACTTTGACATTTTCTTCCGCTCCGTCCCTGACAGGGGCGGCTTTGCCATCGCCGCCGGGCTGGCCCAGGTCATCGAGTACATCAAGAAGCTCCGCTTCGACGAGGACGATTTGGACTACCTGCGTCAAAAGGGCTGCTTTGCCGGGGACTTTTTGGCCTATCTGCGGGACTTCAAATTCACCGGCGACATCTGGGCCATGCCGGAGGGCACCCCCATTTTCCCCGGCGAACCCATTATGACGGTCCGCGCCCCCGCCATCCAGGCCCAGTTTATCGAAACCTTCCTGCTGCTGTGCCTCAACCACCAGTGCCTCATCGCCACCAAATCCAACCGGATCGTCCGGGCCGCCGAGGGCCGTCCTGTGGCGGAGTTCGGCTCCCGCCGGGCCCACGGGCCGGACGGCGCGGTCTTAGGCGCACGGGCCAGCTACATTGCCGGCTGCTCCTCCACCGCCTGCACCCTGGCCGACCAGCGCTACGGCTCTCCCGCCACCGGCACCATGGCTCACTCCTGGGTGCAGATGTTCCCCGATGAATATACCGCGTTCAAAACCTACTGTGAGCTGTACCCCACCAACGCCACTCTGCTGGTGGATACCTACAACGTCCTGCACTCCGGCGTGCCCAACGCCATCCGGGTGTTCCAGGAGGTGCTTCTGCCCAAGGGCATCACGAAATGTGCCATCCGCCTGGACAGCGGCGATTTGACCTATCTGTCCCAGCGGGCCCGGCAGATGCTGGACGACGCGGGGCTGACCGAATGTAAAATCGTGGCCTCCAACGCTCTGGACGAGTATATCATCCGGGACCTGGTCCGCCAGGGCGCCCGCATCGACTCCTTCGGGGTCGGCGAACGGCTCATCACCTCCCGCAGCGAGCCGGTGTTCGGCGGGGTGTACAAGCTGTCCGCCATCGAGGACGACGAGGGGACGATCATCCCCAAAATCAAAATCAGCGAGAACGCCGCGAAAATCACCACCCCCCATTTCAAGAAGGTGTACCGCATTTTCTCCAAAGACACCGGCAAGGCGGAGGCGGATTTGATTTGTCTCCACGACGAGGAGATCGACTTCAGCCAGCCTCTGGAGCTGTTTGACCCCAACGCCACCTGGAAGCGGAAAATTTTCACGGACATCGAGGCCAAGGAGCTTCTGGTGCCCATTTTCCAGAACGGGGAGCTGGTGTATGAGATACCGGACCTCCAGTCCAGCCGGGCCTACTGCCAGCGGCAGGTGGATGCACTGTGGGACGAGGTCAAGCGGTTCGAGAACCCGCATAATTACTATGTAGACCTGAGCCAAAAGCTGTTCGACATCAAGCAGGACCTGCTCAACCGCCACGAGGGTGTGTAAAAAACCTCCCCCCGAACGCCGCGCGTCCGGGGGGAGGTTTTCTGCTTATTTGTCCAGCTGCTCCGCAAGCTGACTGAAAATCTCCCGGTCCTGCTTCTCAATGGCCCCCACATCGAAGGCCGCGGCCAGCTCCGGGTCCATCGGCAGGCGGGCCAGCACGGGCAAACCCAGCTCCGCCGCCACGGTATCCAGACGGCTTTCGCCGAAAACAGCGTGCTTGCCGCCGCAGTCGGGGCACTGGAAATAGCTGTAATTCTCAATCAGCCCCAGCACGGGAATGTTCATCATCTGCGCCATATGCACCGCCTTGGTGACGATCATAGACACCAGGTCCTGGGGGGAGGTCACTACAATGATCCCCTCCACAGGCAGGGACTGGAACACCGTCAGCGGCACATCCCCCGTGCCGGGAGGCATGTCCACAAACATATAGTCCACATCGCCCCACACCACGTCGGTCCAGAACTGGGTGACCACTCCGGCAATGACGGGTCCCCGCCAGACCACCGGGTCCGTCTCACAGTTGGTAAGCAAGTTCAAGGACATCAGCTTCAGTCCGCCGGGGGTGACCGCCGGGTCAATGCCGTCGTCGGTGCCGGTGGCCCGCTCGTGGATGTTAAACGCGGTGGGGATAGACGGCCCGGTGATATCCGCGTCCAGGATCGCGGTTTTTCTGCCCCGCTTGGCCATGGCGGAGGCCAGACAAGCGGTGACCGTGCTCTTGCCGACGCCGCCCTTGCCGCTGACCACCGCGATCACATGCTTGATGCTGGACTGGGCGTTGGCGGGGGCGCGTAAATCCCGTTCACTGCAGCTCTGGCCGCAGGAGGAACAATCATGGGTACAATCTGACATTTTGATACAACTCCTTTGTTTTGCTTGCGTTCTGCTTGGATTCTCTTATTTTACCGCACCAGCGTGTTTTCCGCAATGATTTCCTGCTGATTTTCCTGGACGGAGAAATAATATTCCAAAATCTCCGCCGCCATCCGGCCCAGGTCCGAGCCGCTGCCGCCGTGTTCCACCGCGATTGCCACGGCGATCTGGGGGTCGTCGTAGGGGGCGAAGCACACAAAGACGGCGTTGGACTCCGTCTCGGCGCTGACCTGGGCGGAGCCGGTTTTTGCGCCCACTTTGATACCCAGGTCCCGGAAATACTTGGCGACGGAGCCGCTCTGGGTCAGGGACAGCATTCCGGCCTTCACCGCTTCCAGGTTTTCCGGCTTGATATCTATAGTCTCCACAATCTCCGGCTCATAGCTGTACAAAATCTGGGAAAAGTCGTTGGACTTGACCTGCTTGAGCAGGTGGGCGGCGTAGCGGTTTCCGCCGTTGACCAGGGTAGCGATATAGTTGGCAAGCTGAAGGGGGCTGGCCTGGGTACTCTCCTGCCCGATGGCCACGGACAGCACCGCGCCCTCATGCCACTTGCCGCCTAAGCTCTCGGTGAAGGCCGGTCCGGCCATCACGCCCTTGCTCTCCGGCAGCTCCACACCGGTCTTTTCCCCCAGACCGAATTTCGCGGCATACGCGCCCAGGCGGTCAATGCCCAGCAGCCGCCCGATTTCGTACATAAAATAGTTGCACGAAACCTCAATGGCCTTGGTGACGTTAATGCGTCCGTGCTGGCCTCCGTACTGGCGGCGTATCCAGCACTTGGGCTGGGGGCTGTCGTAGTAGGTGTAGATTCCGGTGGTGTTAATGATGGTTTTCGGGGTAATAATGCCCTCCTCCAGCGCCGCAATGGACGTAATCATCTTGAACGTGGAGCCGGGGGGGTAGGTCCCCTGAAATGCCCGGTTCAAAAAAGGCTTCAGGGGATTTTCACTGTTGATTTGAATATCCTGGGCGTAGTTCGCCAGGGAAAACGTGGGGTAGGAGGCGGCGGCCAGTATCTCGCCGTTGTGTACATCCACAATCACGCAGGCCGCGCCCTCCACCTCCTCACTTTTCAGGTTCTCCAGGGAGGAGGCCAAAATATCCTCCACCGCCTGCTGCAGCACGATGTCAATGGTGAGCACGACGTTGCTGCCCGCCTCCGGCTCGGTCTTCCAGGTCTGGTTGACCACCTTGCCGCTGTTGTTGCGTTCCACGATGCGGGTGCCGGGCTTGCCCCGCAGCTCGCTTTCAAAGGCGCGCTCCACGCCCTCTTTGCCCACCTTATCGTCCATGGCGTAGCCGCCCTGCTCCTTGTAGTACTCCCACTCGGAGGCGCTCATGGCGGCCACCCGGCCCAGCAGATGGGCGGCGTACTCGGTGGAGTACACCCGCACGGTGGTCGGCTCCACCACCACCCCGGCCAGGGAGTGTTCTTTCACCTTGGAGATAAAGTTGATGTTCACGTCCTCCGCAAACACATACGTCTCCCAGTACACGTCCCGTTCCCGCAAATACAGCTCATACAGCACGCCCGCCAGCAGCCGGGCCTGGTAGGGGTCCTGCTCCCACCGGTCCTCCAGCCCGAAGCTCTCGCACAGGGAGGCCAGGATTTCCGTGGCGGTGGGGCCGTCCTTTTTGGGGTCCAGCTTTTTGGTGCGCCAGGCCTCCTCGCCCGCCGGGGTGAGGACCGCGGAGGTCTTGTCCTTGTTGGCGTTGTAGGTGTAGTCCACATACTCCGAGTCAGGGAGGCATTTCAGCTTGATGGCCAGCTTGGCTAACCGGCTGAGGGTGACGGTCAAATTGCCGTCCTCGTCCTCGGAGACCTCGTAATAGGGGGTATCCGTGGTGAAGCGGAAGGGGCGGCCTTGGGTGATGGGGAGCAGGGAGTCCGTCCATTCCACGCCCTCCTCCTGGGCCAGGGCCATGAGCTGCCCAATGACCTCCAGGCGGTCGTTTTTTTCTTTCCCCATGGCGTCGAAATCCAGCGTGACCTGATAGACCACCCGGTTGGATACCAGCACCCGGCCGTAACGGTCCAGAATCTGGCCCCGCGCGGCCTCTACCGTCTCTGTCTCCTGAATTTTATGGTTGGCCCGCGCGGCCAGGCTGGGGCCCTGGACCACCTGCACGTCGTACAGAGCGGAGCCGAGCCAGAGCAGGACCAGGGCCAGGCCGAATACCGAACCCCAGACCCTGCGGTGAAATTGGTGTCTGTTCATAAGCGGCCTCCTTCTATGCCAGCCGCGACCCGCCCACGCGGCGGTAGACCGCGTGGAAAATCAGATAAACCAGGGGGGTCCAGGCCAGGGACCACAAAATTTCTGGCACGGCCACCCGCAGCATGGAGGTCCAACCGGCGCTACGCACGAACAGCCGCACGGCGATGCGCCACAGGTCGATGGCGGCCAGGGCTCCGGCGGAGCAGAGCAGACAGCCCAGAAAGGACTGGGACAGTGCGTACTGGGCGGCGGCGCCGGTCAGCAGGCCCACCAGGGTCAGGCCGATCACCATCATGCCCTTGCCGCTGGAGTAGGCCAGCGCCCATAGCAGCCCCACGCCCAGGCCGAACCCGGCCCCGGCGTGACTGCCCTCCAGCACGGCCACCGCCACCACCGCCAGCGGCAGCAGCATAGGCCGCACGCCAAAGAGGGGATAGCGGCTTAAAATGCAGGCGTCCAGCAGCCACACGGGGAAGAGGGCCAGGGCGTAGAGGAACCATTTATGAAATAAAGCTTGTCGGGTCACGTTCTGCCTCCAAAATCATTCATACGGGGTGTGGCCGGGGGCAAGCAAAACTCACTCCACCACATCAAAGTCTTTAATGACAAATACCTCGATCAGTCCGCCCAGCTCCACACTGGGGTCCACAATGGCATAGCGGGACATTCCGGCCGCGTCGTTGAACACGCCCTGGACCCGGCCCACCACCAGACCGGCGGGGTAAATGCCGCCCAGGCCGGAGGTCAGTACCTCGTCGCCCGCCACCAGGCCCGCGCCCTCCGGCAGGTAGCTCAGGCGCAGCAGGCCCTGGTTCATCAGGTCGAAATCTCCCTCCAGGATGCCCGCGCTGTAGGTCCGGGTGACCACGCCGCCCACTTCAATGGATGTGTCGATCAAGGTCGCCACGGTGGAGGAGAGCAGGGAGGTCTCCGACACCACGCCTACCAGCACGCCGGTTTCAGTAATCACGCAGTCCCCGGCCTCCACACCGGCGGCGGAGCCTTTGCTGATGGTCAGCGTCGATTCCCAGTTGGAGGTGGACCGGGCGGTAATTTTAGCGGACTCGAATTCCAGGTCCTTCCGCCGCTCCTGGAGGTTCAGCAGCTCCCGGAGCTGGGCGTTTTCCGCCAGCGCCTCCTGGCCCTGACGGGCCTGCTCCTCCAGGTCTGCCACCCGGCGGCGCAGGTCGGATAGCTCCTGCTCCATCTCGCTGAACTGGAACACGTAGCCATATACGCCCTCCGCCCAGTCCAGCATGGCGCTCACCCCGCTTTTGAAGGGAGAGGTGAGCGTATTGGCCAGATTGGACAGCGGGTCGGTACTGCCGCTGAGGATCACCGAGCCAAGGCCCAGCAGGATACTCAGCAGCAGGGCAATGAGCAGCAGCCAAAAGCCGTTGTCGCGGAAAAAGTCTTTCACGCCTGTGCCTCCTGTTCTGCCGCCAGCGCCAGGGGATCCACCCCGAACTGGCGGAGCATCCGGCCCAGCCGGCACACCGGCAGGCCCATGACGTTATAGTAGTCCCCCACGATGCCCTCCACGAACAGACAGCCGTAGCCCTGCACGCCGTAAGCCCCGGCCTTGTCCATGGGTTCCCCGGTGGCGATGTAGGCGCGGATCTCCTGGGGGGAGAGGGGGCGGAAGTGTACCTGCGCGGCCTCCCGTTCCACCAGCTCTGTGTCGTTCTGCCGCACAGCCACCCCGGTATAGACGGTATGCTGCCTCCCGGAGAGCTTTTGGAGCATTTCCGCGGCCTCCTGGGCGGTATGGGGCTTGCCGAGGATTTCGTTGTCGAGGGCGACCACGGTATCGGCGGCAATGATGACAGCGTCCGGCGGGGCGCAGGCGGCGATTTCGGCGGCCTTCTGGCGGGCCAGGGCTTCTACCAGGAGGCCGGCGGGGAGGGAGTGGTCTATATGTTCCTCGCCCTGGGCGGGGAGTACGTCGAAGTGTGTGATGCCCATACGGGAGAGCAGCTCCCGGCGGCGGGGGGATTGGGACGCCAGAATGATTTTGGGCTGATTGGACATGGGGACCTCCAAAATGATTGTGGGTTGTGGTTTTTTGGGGTGTGGGGGACTGCGGCTTGTGCGGCGTGCCCCCCCTCATCCGTCACGGCTTCGCCGTGCCACCTTCCCCCGCCAGGGGGGAAGGCTTATCACAGCGCCTATCGAGACTACTGTGCAGTGGGGTGAGTGCCAGTGTGGGAGCCTTCCCCCTCACGGGGGAAGGTGGCGCCGCCGCAGGCGGTGACGGATGAGGGTGAAGCCAAAGGGCAGCACTGCGCATCGAAAAAGGCGCTTACTTTCTAGGCTTCGGGTTGTCGGACAAGCCCAGCAGGTAGTCGGCTGAAACCTTAAAATAATCACAAATCTGCGCAATTTTTTCCGCAGTTGTGGTACGATTTCCGTGTTCGATCTCACTGATATGGCTTTTGCCAACACCAAGCAGATTTGCCAGGTCTTGCTGGGTCTTTTTCTGTTTCTTACGCTGTTCCAGAATCCGCTGGCCAAACAACTTTTTTGAAAACATCAAAACATATCACTCCATAAAACAAGCAGAGCTTTCTAACCAGCTCACCCCTCCATCTGCGCCCAGTCCGGCCCGTCGGTCAGATTCCCCATAACATGGATGGAGTGTCCATAAAACATCTCCCCATCCTCAAACCAGAACTCAAACTCCCCGTCCGGCTCCACCTGAATCGCACTCAGCTCCATACGGGCCATAAAATCCTCCGGGGTCAGCTCTTCTTCCCCCTCAGCCCAGTCGTTGGCCAGACTGGTCAGCTCCCCGGCGGCGTACTCCCGCACCCGGCGGTCCCAGTTCTCCGCGTCCGCCAGCAGCGTCCGCGCCACCTCCTGGGCTTTCGCCATCTCCTCCGGCTCGCCCTGGTCGAAATCAAGCTGCACGCTTGCCCCGCACCAGTCAATCTCCGCCTCGAACCACCTCACCCGGCGGTTCAGCGTAAACAGCCCCAGCCCGTCCACCTCCAGGGTCACGCTCTGCTTCTGGGCCTCCAGAATGGCTTTCAAATCCGGGTCGAACCCCGGCTCCGGCAGATTCAAGAGCAGCATGGATTTGCCGTTCTTTTCCCGCCGCCCCTGGAATTTTATGATAAAATCCGGCGGCGTGCGCTGGCGTAAAAAGTCCAGCAGGCTGTTGTCCGCCAGGGTAAACAGGGGGATCTCCTCCTGATGGATGTCGGGGGAGTCCTCCTCCATCCAGGCCGTCAAGCCGATGCTGGCCTGCCAGAAGCTTCCCCGCTTCACGCCGCCGAACCCCACCGGCCCCGTCACGGCCAGGATGTCCAATTCCTCCGGCTCATAATCCGCCGCAAAGGCTTTCAGTTCCGCGTCCAATTCGGGCTCGGTTCTTTTTTTGTCTTTCTTTTCTTTTTTGCCAAAACCAAACATACTCAAACCCCCGTCGAACCAAACCCGCCGGCTCCCCGCTGGGTGCCGTCCAGGCCGTCCACCATCTGAATGTGTGCCTGCACCACCGGCGTGATCATAAGCTGGGCAATGCGGTCGCCGGGCTGGACCGTGTAGTCCGATTCCCCGGAGTTTTGAAGCCCCACCATGATTTCACCTCTGTAATCGCTGTCAATGACCCCCACGCAGTTGGCGGGGGCGATGCCATGCTTGATACCCAACCCGCTCCGGGCGTACACCAAAGCCACGTAATCCGCCGAGGGCAGAGCGATGGCAAGACCGGTGGGGATCATCCGCCGCCCTCCCGCCGGGATGCTCACAGGCCCCTCCAGGCAGGCGTGTAAATCCATCGCCGCCGCGCCGGGGGTGGCGTAGAAGGGGGCGGGTATCTCTGTCCCGATTTTGGGGGACAGCGCTTTTATTTTCAGTTCCATAAAATCCTCCTGATTTCACATGCGCCACTCCACAAGGCTGTCAAACTCTTTCCGGGGCCGGGGGGGCGGATTTTCGTCGGGATAGCCCAGGGCCATTGCCGCCATAAGCTGCCTCCCGCCTCCTAGCCAGGCGTTCAGCTCGGCCAGGGCGAAATACGTATCGCAGATCCACAGGCTCCCCAGCCCCATGCGCAGAGCCGCCAGGGACATGTTCTCCATACAGGCCCCGATGGACTGGGCGTTGCACAGCTCGTAAATACGCTGTTCCGGGGTCAGAGGCTCGTCCAGAGGCAGGCTCAGGGCGTTTGCCACCAGAATCACGACGGGGGCCTGGGCCATGATCTCCCTGGTCCGGACCGCGCCTTGCAAATACTGGGCGCTGCCGGGGAGCAGGGGATGCTGGCTCTCCCGCTCCAGCCCGGCGGACATCACGGAAAGCATTTCCGCCTTGGCGGCTCCGGCGCACACCACAAACCGCCAGGGCTGGCGATTCTTGGAGGACGGAGCCTGATATCCCGCCCGGAGCACCAGGGCAATGGTTTTGGGGGAGATCGGCGTGTTTTTATACTTACGGATACTGCGCCGGTCCTGAATCGCAGACAACATAATGACTTTGCCATCTCCTTTTGCGTTTCGTTCGGAAATCGGCGGGGGAGGGAACACCCCCCTTACTCCACATCCCGATAATACAGCCCTCTGGTCCACTCGTTGGGCTTATAATCCCCCCGGCCCAGATACCGGTCCAATACCTGCACACATTCCGCGGCATTCTCCGTCGTGAACGCCAGCCGCACCGCCCACAGCCCCAACCGCTGATAATCCCTGGGCTTGTCCGCCAGAAAGAGCTTTTTGCAGTTCAGAATCTCGTTCCGGCACCCAAAGGCCTGCACCACCGGGAACCGTTCTCCTTTCCGGTCGGTGAGCTGGTTCAGGTTGGCGCAGGTGTGCTGGCCGCTGTGGTGATGAATGATGCAGTGCTCCGTGAGCATCAGGGGCAGCCGCCCATACCCCAGCATCTCCACGGGCAGGCCCTTGGACAGGTCCCGGATCTGGGCCAGCTTCAGCTCAAAGGACGCGGTGGCGGACAAAAAACTTAACCGTTTCAGTTCTTTCAATGTCTGGCTGTTGTACACCCCCAGGCCGTAGTCCGCCCGGAGCGCAAAGCCCAACCCCTGGGCCTGCCGGGCCGGACCCAGGTTCCCCGCCAAGGCCTGGGTCACCCCCAGCTCCCGCAGGCGGCACAGGCTGGCGTCCAGCTCCCGGCGCTGGCTGTCCCAGCAGACCCTGGGCAGTACCGCCGCGACTTCCACCCCGTACTGCTGGGCCAGCTGAACGATTTTGGGATTCTCCGCGCCCTCCCCGGCGGGGAGGTACAGCACAGCCGGTTTGCGTTTCAACAGCTCCGGGGAGACCTGCTTTGCCAGCCGGACCGAGACGGTGAACACCGGCGGTTTTTTGGTATTCTCGTAGCGGACTCCGGGCCGGAATTCCCCGGTCTGCCGCGCGGGGAGAATGAGGCGCTGTTTGCCCAGCTCCTCCAGCACCTGCCGCCGCAGGCCGTTCAGGGCGGACAGGGGGAGCGACAAGCCGTCCTCCACCTGGGCCATCACCTGACTGCACTGAAACGGGGTCCCGCCCGTGCGGGAGAGCTGGTCCCGCAGCTTTTCCGGCGTGAGGGCCACCCGGACCGCCTTTTCCGGCACGGGTCCCTCCACAGACGCCATGTGCCCAAAGGTATCCCGCGCGGCGATCTGGGCCGGTTGTCCCGCCCGGATGCGGGCGTACATTTCCACAGGCGTTTTCCGGTTCTCCCCCTCCCCCTGGTAGGTGGACCGGGCCAGGGTAAAGAGGTCCTTCGGCTCCTCCGTTTCCCCCCGCACGCCGAACATCTCCCGGCCGGTCTTTTGGACAAAATAGCCGTCGGTAAACCCGTCCCGCGAAAACGCCAGCCGAAGCTGCTCCAGCTCCTCCGGGGTCGGCTCCCGGTTTTCCCGGATGGCTCTGGAATAGACCCCCGTGACCACCGCCACATACTCCGGGCGTTTCATGCGGCCCTCCAGCTTCACGCAGGCCACCCCCAGCTGCTCCAGCTCCCGCAGGTGCCCCGCCAGGGACATGTCCTTGAGAGAGAGGGGGTATTCGTTGGCCTTGCCGCTCCAGCCGTAGGGCAGGCGGCAGGGCTGGGCGCACATGCCCCGGTTCCCGCTCCGCCCCCCGATGACGGAGGAGAAAAAGCACTGGCCGGAGTAGCACATACACAAGGCCCCGTGTACGAACACTTCAATTTCAATGGGGGAGTGGGCGCAGATATTGGCGATCTGGGTCCGGTCCAGCTCTCTGGAGAGGACCACACGCTTCATGCCCAGGTCGGCGCACCGCAGTACGCCGTCCAGGGAATGGATGGTCATTTGGGTGGAGGCGTGGACCTCCAGGTCCGGGGCGGCCTGCTTGAGCATCCGCAGTACGCCCAGGTCCTGAATCAGCACCGCGTCCACACCCATCTCACTGGCCTGGACGGCCAGCTGTGCCGCGGCGGGGAGCTCCCGGTCCGTGAGCAGGGTATTGAGGGTCAGATAAACTTTTGTACCCCGAAGATGGCAGTAAGAAACCGCCGCCGCCGCCTCTTCCTGGGTAAAATTTTTGGCGCTGCGGCGGGCGTTGAAGTCCCCGAATCCCAGATAGACGGCGTCCGCCCCGTTCTGCACGGCGGCGGCTACCGCCTCCGGCGACCCGGCGGGGGCGAGTAATTCCAGCATGATGTTCCTCCTGGGGATAATTCTATGTATTGGCTCGTGCGTGCGTTATGCCTTTTTGTTCTGCAATTTAAAAATCTCCCGGCGGGCCTCCGACAGCTCGTTTTTCAGCTGGGCCGCCTCCTCCACACTGTCCTTCACCTGGCGGCGGAGATTTTCCGAGGTCTGCTGTTCCCGGAAATACTGGTCGGCAATATTCATCGCGGCCAGGATGCCCGCATCCGCCCTGGAGAGGCTCGCCGACCGTATAATCTCCTGCACCTGGCTGTCCACATGGCCTGCGCAGCGGCGGACATAATCCTCGCTTTCCTCGGCAACCATCGTGTACTCCTGGCCGGCGATGGATACGTTGACTTTTCGCATGGTTCCCCCTCCGTTCTCCCTGAAAAATTTATTGCTCTGAAGCTTTTTCCTATTATAGCATAAAACCTCTGGAATGAAAAACAGTTTTCCGTGAATTTTTTGAATCATTTTTTGGGGGTGTTCACCCTCATCCGTCTGGCCTCCGGCCAGCCACCTTCCCCCGTGAGGGGGAAAAAACTTTCCCCCCACCCCTTGACAAACGGCCTCATTAGTGCTATGGTTAGTTACGCAAGTAATGAACCAACACACCACAACGAAAGGAGGCGCGCTATGGCCGTACTACCCAGCGGGCAGCCGCTGATCTACCTGCAAATCGCCCAGCTCCTGGAGGATGACATTTTACGCGGGGTCTACCAGGAGGAGGAGCAGGTCCCCAGCACCAACGACCTGGCCCGCAGCTGCAGCATCAACCCCGCCACTGCCGCAAAAGGCATCAATCTGCTGGTTGCGGAGGGCGTGCTGTACAAGCGCCGGGGCATTGGGATGTTCGTCTCACCCGGCGCCGCCAAGCTGGTGCGCAAAAAGCGCCAGGGAGAGTTTTATCAAAAATTTGTCCGCCCCATGGCCCAGGAGGGGAAATCCCTGGGCCTGTCCGGGCCGGAGCTGCTGGACATGGTGAAGCAAGCCGTGGAAGAGGAGGAAAACACATGAAAATCTTAAAAGCAGAAAACGTATTCAAGTCCTATGGCAAAAAGCAGGTCCTCACCGGACTGGACCTGGAGCTTCAGCCCGGCAAGATTTACGGTCTGATCGGCCGCAACGGCGCGGGAAAAACCACCCTTCTGGGCATTCTCACCGCCCAGAACACCATGGACAGCGGGTCCGTCACCTACGGCGGACAGCCGGTGTGGGAGAACCAGGCGGCTCTGGAGCAGATCTGTTTTTCCCGTGAGCTGCGCCCCACGCTGATGTCCGGCCAGAACAACCTGAAAATCAAGCACTACCTGCAAACGGCGGCCATCTTCTGCCCCAACTGGGACGTGGACTACGCCCAGAGACTGCTGCACGAATTTGAGCTGGACCCCAAGAAGAAAATCTACCAGCTCTCCAAGGGCCAGATGTCCATGGTGACGATTCTGATTGCCCTGGCCAGCCGTGCGCCGATCACGATTCTGGACGAACCGGCGGCGGGGCTGGACGTGGTGGTCCGGGAGCGGTTTTACCAGCTTCTTATGGAGGACTACACCCAGAACCCGGACCGGACCTTCATCGTCTCCACCCATATCATCGAGGAAGCCGCCAGCGTATTCGAGCGGGTGATTATCCTGGACCAGGGCCGGGTGCTGGAGGACGCGCCCACTGACGAGCTGGTGAATCAGTTCCGCTACGTGTCCGGCCGGGAGGACCAGGTGAAGCAGGCCTGTCAAGGCCTGGAACTGCTGTCCACCCACCAGATGGGACGGCACACCACCTGGGCGGTCCGGGGGGATGTGAAGCGGCTGGACCAGGCCGGTCCGGAGGTGGATGTGGCCCCCATGACCCTGCAAAACGTATTTGTGGCCCTGTGCGGCCATGAGAAGGAGGGAGCGCAATGACCCGTACAGCCCGTTTTTTGTGGCGGTTCACCTGGGCCAACTGGTTGACCCTTCTGATCTTCGCGGGGGTGGTCTTTCTGGGGTCCGCGGTTACCGGCGTGCCGGATGGCACGAGAAATATGTTCTCCATCTATCTCGGTATCTTTCCCATGATGGTCCCCATGATTTTACTGCTGTTCAACCTGGGCCGGTGCAGTACCTTCTTGCAGCTGGCTCTGTCCTTCGGGGGACAGCGGCGGAATTATTTCCTGGTGATACAGTTATTCCTGCTGTTCGATACGCTGCTGGGCTATGGGGTGCTTCTCCTGCTGCGGGATATCCCTGTCACCCTGCTCTGGGTTCAGGTGGATGAGCTGGGTCTGCTGCTGAGAAATGCTCTGGATTGGGCGGGCTGGCGGTTCCCGCTGATGATCTTCAGCCAGGCGGTCATGGGCTGCGTGGTGGGGCTGTGCCTGGTCCGCTCCAAGGTTTTGGGCAGTATTCTCACCGTCCTGGCCATCTTTTCCAGCCTGGTGGGCCTGATGAGCCTTGTCCTGCTGGGCCTGCTGCAAAATCCGATGTGGATACGGCTTTTGCTGACCATTCTGCCGGCGGGCATCGCCATAGGCAGCGAGATCTATTTGTGGCGGAGCATCTGCCGTTCTACCGTGGTGTAAGATGGATGTGAGGTGTTTTGTATGTGGAAGCAATTCAAGAAGCTGATTTCCCTGAACAAGGGTGATTTTATCCTGACGGTATCCCTGACTGCCGGAATTTTTCTGTTGACGCAGATCATCATTGCCGTGGTGATGGTGGCAGCGAAGCCGGAGGAGGGCATTCAGGTGTCCGGAATGATTCTGGTGTTCTCCAGCGTGATTATGATGCTGGTGCTCACCCTGTCCGGTCTGCTGGTGAACTACCCCCAGGCCATTCAATTCGGCTGTACCCGCCGCCGGGGCCTGCTGCTGAACGCCGGACTTATGGGGGCGGAGTATTTGGCTACAGTGGCCCTGGTGGCCGCGGGCACCCTGATTGAACAGCATTTATGCCCGCCGTTCTGGAAAGCCCTGACGGGGCGGAGCGTAGACCTGGTGTTCTTCCTGGACGGCATCCAGCCTCCCTGGTGGCTCGTGCTGGTCGCGCCTCTGGGCGGCGTGGCGCTGGGGCTGTTTATCAGCGCGGTGATTTTCCGCTTTGGCCGGGTGGGCGGCTGGACCCTCTACGCCATCTGGATGGCGGTCATGCTGGGGCAGAGCTTTCTGCCCTGGGCAGAACATTGGTGGACGGCTCCCTGGCTGTATCCGGCGGTCTGGGTACTGGTGCTGGCCGGGACAGTCTGGTCGGTCTGGACCCTGCTGCGGGTGACGGTCAAGGCGTGAGCGGGGGGGACCCGACCCCCTGGGCGGGTCATTTCCCACAGGCCTCCGCCCTCCCCCCAAAAAACGCTCCCCCCCAGAAAATTTCAATCCAAGCTCTTGACAAAACCTCCCGACTGGTGTTAAGATATGCAGGCATCCTCCTGATGCTCATTCAGGTGCGCTGCATATGCTGGTGTAGCTCAGTCGGTAGAGCAGCTGATTCGTAATCAGCAGGTCAGGTGTTCAAGTCACCCCACCAGCTCCAAAGCCCGCAGGAATTTTAAGATTCCTGCGGGCTTTTGTTTTGTCTATTGGTATCGGACTGCTCTGCTCCTTCCCCCTCATCCGTCACGGCTTCGCCGTGCCACCTTCCCCCGCCAGGGGGGAAGGCTTATCGGTGCGACTATCGAGACTACTCCGGAGTGGGGTAACTGCCAATGTCCGAAGCCTTCCCCCTCACGGGGGAAGGTGGCGCCGCCGCAGGCGGTGACGGATGAGGGTGAAGCCAAAGGTCTCCCCCGCACCTCCCCGTGGCCGCTGGCCGTTCTGTCCCTCTTGCGAAACCCGTCCCACTTTGGTATAATCAAAACCGGACAGCATCCAAACCGCATCAGAAAGGGGGAGTCCACATGCTGGAGGACAGCTTCACAGAGGTATATACCAAATTCAAGCTGCATTTTTACCAAGAGATTTTCTCGGCCTTCCAGGACCAGGAGGCCGGTCTGTCCGCCATGGAGACCTTCTGTATGGAGGTCATCCTGGCCCTGAACGAGCCGACTGTCAACGAATTCGCGTCCTTTGTACGTATTTCCTCCCCCAACGCGGCCTATAAAATCAACAGCCTGCTCCAGAAGGGCTATCTGGAAAAGCGGCAGTCCTCCAGCGACCGCCGGGAATACCATCTGCGCCCTACGGAAAAATATATGCGCCGCTTCAACGTCAGCAGCTCGTATTTACAGTCGGTGCTGGACCGGGTCAAATGCCGCTTCAGCCCAGAGGATGCCCGGCAGCTGGACCGTATGCTGCGCATTGTGGGACAGGAGCTGATGCCGGAAGTGGAACTGCGGTAAGCAGTCCGGAAACGCCGGGGGGCGTCTGTTTCTGGTCCGCGTCGCCCAGCAGATAGACCCGCACATAGGGGTTCCCCCGGCGGGCAAAGGCAGCCAGCTTTGGTCCGTCCAGCCATTTCATGTGCCACCCCGCGTAAAGCACGTCCACGGGATTGGAAAAACAGTAATCTCCCGCCAGCAGCGGGTCTGTCTCCAGAATGACCGGGCAGTCCGGGAACAGCGCGTGCAGCTGGTCCGACAGCGCCTGTAACCGCTCCTGGCATTGGTCCACAATGAGAAATGTCATGCTTTTGCCTCCTTTTCCGCGTTTTCGATGGGTATTTCATGCCAGGTCAGTATAGCACCAGGATTTTTTACCTGGGTGATGTGCGCAAAAAATGTGTTATTTTATGTAAAATTTGTTAGCGGACTTTTGTCCCGTCAGGAGGGCGTTATGAACTACGCAGATTTGAAAAAAACGGATATTGCCAACGGTCCCGGCGTGCGGGTTTCGCTGTTCGTGTCCGGCTGTACCCACGGCTGTCCCGGCTGTTTCAATCCGGAGACCTGGGACTTCCAATTCGGACAGCCTTTTACCCAAAAGACCATGGACACGCTGCTGGCCGCCCTGGCTCCGGAGCATATCCGGGGGCTGTCCCTGCTGGGGGGGGAGCCGCTCCACCCGGACAACCAGAAAACCGTGCTGGAGGTCGTGCGCCGGGTCCGGGAGGCCTTTCCCCATAAAACGGTCTGGTGCTACACCGGTTATTTCTATGAAAATCTGGTCCAGGGCCAGGTCGGGGACCCGGAGACGGTCCGGGCCTTGCTGGAGGGCATCGACGTGCTGGTGGACGGACCCTTTGTGGAGGCCCGGAAAAATTTAGGACTGCGGTTTCGCGGCTCGGACAACCAGCGCATTTTACTGGCCAGTGCATCCCTGGCGGCGGGAGAGCTGATCCTTTGGGAGGACGTGCCTTACGGGACATAAAAAGCGGGACCCCGAAGCGGGGAATGCTTCGAGGTCCGTTTTTTTATTCTGTTTGCTTGGGCGGCAGCTCCGGGAGGGAGTCGTCCTCCCGCACCCAGTCCTCTACATGGACCACGGTGTATTGGTCCTGGCCCTGGCGGATCACCACCCGCTCAATGCCCGCGTTGATAATCATACGGCGGCACATGGAACAGGAGGTTGCGTCGTGGAGGAGTTCTCCGTTTTTGGCATTGCGGCCGGCCAGGTACATGGTTGCGCCTAAGGTGTCCCGGCGGGCGGCGGAGATGATGGCGTTGGCCTCCGCGTGGACCGACCGGCACAGCTCGTACCGCTCCCCGGAGGGGACCTGAAGTGCGTCTCTGGTGCAGTAGCCCAGGCCGATGCAGTTTTTCCGGCCCCGCGGGGCGCCGTTATAGCCGGTGGAGACGATTTCGTCATTTTTCACGATGATGGCTCCATAGCACCGGCGCAGGCAGGTGGAGCGCTCCAAGACAGTCTGGGCGATATCCAGATAGTAGTTTTCTTTGTCCACACGATTCATCGGCAGACCTCCTTGCGGCAGAGTTTCCTACATTATAGCGAAAATTCGACGGTTTGTCGAGAGTTTTTGGGTGGGTGGGTGCTGACTTCCCTCCCCCTGAATTTACATTTTGTTTACGTTTCCGCGCTTGACGGACGAGGCATAGCGCGATATGATAGGTAATACTTCAAAAAGTCAATCGTCTGTCCCTTCGGAGGTGACCCCCGCTATGATCCGCAACGCGCTCATGCGCTTCATGTACGGACGCTACGGGCAGGACCAGTTGAATCTGTTCTTACTGGTGTCCTACCTGGTCCTGTACTGCATCTTCCTCTTTACCCGCTTCGTCCCGCTGTACTGGGTCTCCCTGGCCCTGCTGGCGTGGACGCTGTTCCGTCTGCTCTCCCGCAACGCGCCCCGGCGGCGGGCCGAAAACGCGAAATTCCTCAAGCTCATCGGCCCCCTTCTGCGCTGGTTCCACCTGCGCCGCACCATCTACCGGGACAAGGAGCATTGTTATTTCAAGTGTCCCCATTGCGGCCAGCAGCTCCGGGTCCCCCGCGGAAAAGGTAAGATCACTGTGACCTGCCGTTCCTGCGGCGCGAGCTTTGAGGAAAAAAGCTGAAAAACACATCCGGGTCTCCCAGCATGGGGAGGCCCGGATATTTTTAGCTTTTCGCCAACGCAAGCTCCTGGGCAATGTTCAGCACGTGGTCGCCGATACGCTCAAAGTCCGTCAACAGCTCCGCGTAGATGATGCAGGCCTCCTCCGAGCAGGCCCCCGCGCGCATACGCTCCAGCTGATTGTGCCGGAATTCCATCGTCAGATCGTCGATGCGCTGTTCCATCCCTCCCACGTCCGCCAGCCACACCAAATCCCCCGCCCCAGGAATCAGAAGCGCCGCAATGGCTTTTAGGGAGATGTCCTGCATCTGCCCGATTTCCTTGATCGCCGCCGGCGAAAAGGAGATGTGCTTATCCCGGAGGAGCTTGGTATAGCCGCAGATATTGTCCGCGTGGTCGCCGATACGCTCGATGTTGCCGGAGATGGCAAAGCAGCTGCTGACGATCCGGGACGCCTGCTGATTGGTTTCGCTGGAGATGATTTTGGAGATATACAGCGAGATTTCTTTGTTCAGAAAATCAATATATTCCTCCGTCTTTTCCACCTGCTCCAGCTTACCCGCGTCCTGGGTCAGCACCGCCTGAAAGCTCACCGCCACGTTCTCCTGGGCCATGCGCAGCATCCGGTCCAGCTCTTTGCGCAGCTGGTCCACATAGATGGCGGACACGCCTAAGCCGCCGTCCTTGCCGCTGGCCTGGACCGGGGCGAGAAATTCCAGACACATCCCCCCGGTACGCTCCTCCGGCAGGTCCGGCAGGAACCGCACCGCCAGCCGGGCCAGCACGGTCCCAAAGGGCAGAAGCACCAGAGTCGTGGTAATGTTGAAGGCCGCGTGGACCAGGGCGATCTGGGTTTTGGGGTCTCCGGGGACGAACTGTGCCGCCAGCGGGGCCAGAGGGAGGATCAGAAACAGAAGGGTAAACAGCACCGTACCGAACACGTTGAACATCAGGTGAATGAGCGTTGTGCGCTTTGCGTCCCGGCTGGCCCCGGCGGAGGCCAGCACCGCAGTGATACAGGTGCCTATGTTCTGGCCGAACAGCACAAACACCGCGCTGTCCAGCCCCAGCACGCCCCCCGCCGCCAGGGTCTGCAAAATGCCCACCGACGCGGAGGAGGACTGAATAACAGCGGTAAACAGCGCGCCGGCCAGGATACCCAGCAGGGGGTTGGAGAAGGAAGCCATCAGATTCAGAAAGGCCGGCTCCTGCCGCAGGGGGGACATAGACGCGCTCATCATGTCCATGCCGATAAACAGCACGCCCAGACCGGCCATGATCTGACCGATGTGCTGGAGCTTCGGGTTTTTGATGAACACCAGGGTGGTCACGCCCAGGAACGCGAACACCGGGGCCATCGCGCCCACATCCAGGGCAATGAGCAGGCCGGTGATGGTCGTACCGACGTTTGCGCCCATGATGATCCACACCGCCTGGCTTAGAGTCATCATTCCGGCGCTGACAAAGCCCACCACCATCACCGTCGTGGCGGAGGAGGACTGAATGACAGCGGTGATGCCCGCGCCCACCAGCACGCCTAAGAAGCGGTTTGCGGTGAGGCGTTCCAGGATGTTTTTCATACGGCTGCCCGCCGCGGCCTCCAGACCGGAGCTCATCATCTGCATTCCGTACAGGAACAGGGCCAGGCCGCCCAAGAGGCCTAAAAAGTCACTGAGCTGCATAAATAGGTATATCTCCTTTTTTTTCACAGGATTTGTATTTAAGCGGAAAATATGAAAAAAAGCATAACCAAGTCCACTCCTTTATGGAAAGGGGTTTCGTGGGTTATGCCTGAATTGGCAAATTGAATTTTTTCCTGCATAGCCATCCTATCAGACTGGAGAGATTTTGTCAAGAATGAATTTTTTGGGGCAGTTTTTTCCCCCTCATCCGTCACGCTTCGCGTGCCACCTTCCCCCATTAGGGGGAAGGCTTCGGACACTGGCACTCACCCCACTGCACAGCAGTCTCGATAGTCGCACCGATAAGCCTTCCCCCCTGGCGGGGGAAGGTGGATGGCCGCAGGCCAGACGGATGAGGGGGAAAGGGAGAAGTCCGCAGAGCAGTAGCGGCCTGCGGCCGCGGGGAGATGCAGGGGAGACCTTCGGCTTCACACCCTCATCCGTCACGCTTCGCGTGCCACCTTCCCCCGTGAGGGGGAAGGCTTCGGACACTGGCACTCACCCCACTGCACAGCAGTCTCGATAGTCGCACCGATAAGCCTTCCCCCCTG
>CAJTOE010000007.1 GCA_910577805.1 uncultured Oscillospiraceae bacterium
CACATCAGCAGCCAGACGAAAACATTCTGTAATAGCAGCGGTATTCGATTGTTGCACATGGATTTGTCGAAATAGAAAGAAATTAGTTGTTTACCCCTCCCAAACGCCTCGTGTTCTTGAACGAGTTTTTAAGGGGGAAAGTGAAAGGAACCAACATACTTATGCGGCGAATGGCTCAGAAGGTCTGCTCTATCAAGAGCGGGCCTTTTCTTATATCATAAATTTTTTAATGAGAGGGGATGTCCTTATGAATTTGATGGAACTGAGGCTCCAACAAGTTCTGCAAGAGAACCGCGCTGACTTTATTGACTCGCTCCATCTGAGTGGGATTGATGTGAAACGTAGTGGCTGGAGTGCGGATGCCGTTGAGCAAAATGCTCAGGCTGGAGCGTTGTCGCTCATACAGTTTGCATCACAGGAAAGCATCTCAGACCGGTGCCGGGACATTTTCCTCTGGACGATTGCAGAAAATTTGGACAAGGAAGAACGCACCTCCGTCATGGCTTGGATTTATACTGCTTACGAATGGACCGGACGATTCCCGCCCTATGCGATCATTCAACACATGGTCGATCCGACGCTTTTTTATGAATTCTGCGTTTCCTTACAAAAATATCTGCATATGTATCTCCAAGGCTATTTCTCGCGTACTGTGAATATAGTTTAACATCTCAGATCAGGAGGTGTTTCCGTGAAACCGCAAGAGTTGACTGTAACCACCCTCTGTACAAAAGATGCACCCGATGTCCAGCAAATCATCCTAAATTCCTTAGAACTTTTTCTTAAAAAGGAGCTTCACAACATTGCAAGTTTCTTGTGCCATATTGTATGATACATACGATGAATGGCCGCTTATCTCTGGAGTTATGATATGTACTTAGAGATAAGCAACCCCGTGGATTACCATGCGGCATTATACATCAGGTTATCGAAGGAGGATGAAAATGAAGGTCCGTCCGAAAGCGTCAACAACCAGCAATCCCTGCTCAATGAATTTGTCCAGCAGCACCGCCTGACCGTTTTCGACACCTATATCGACGACGGTTGGAGCGGTACAAATTTCGACCGTCCGAATTTCCAGCGCATGATCGCCGACATTGAGGCCCGGAAGGTCAACATGGTCATCACCAAGGATCTGAGCCGACTGGGCCGCGACTACATCCTCACCGGCCACTACATGGAGCGTTACTTCCCGGAGCACCGGGTCCGCTACATCTCCCTGCTGGACGGCATCGACACCGGGGTAGAGTCCACAGCCAACGACATCACCCCTTTCCGCGCCATCATGAATGATATGTACGCCAAGGACATCTCGAAAAAAATTTCCAGTGTCAAGCATGACAAGCAGCGCAAGGGCCTGTTCATCGGCGGCAAGCCAGTCTATGGCTACAAGATGCATCCCACGGAGAAGAACAAAATCGTCATTGACGAGGAAGCAGCTCTGATGGTGCGACGGATTTTCAGTATGGCGCTGGAGGGCATGAGCTGTCGGAAAATCGCTGTTTGGCTCAATGAAACGGGAGTCCCCACTCCAGCGACTTATGCTGGTTTGCCGGTGGCAAATCCTGGCCCCTACACTGGCCTGTGGAGCAGTGAGCGCATTTCCGATATGCTGCAAAACGAGACTTACATCGGGAGTATGGTGCAGGGCCGTACACGGAAAATCAATTATAAAAGCAAAAAGTGCATCAAACAGGACCGCCGGGACTGGGTGGTAGTAGAGGGCACCCACGAGCCGATTATTGACCGGGAGACCTTCGACAAGGTACGGGCGCTGGTCAACAGCCGCAGGCACACCCGAAGCCGGACCTACGACTTTCTGCTCAAGGGGCTGATCTTCTGCCACGAGTGTGGCTACCCGCTGGCGGTGCTCAACCGCAAGAATGCGGCAGGGGAGGATAAGCTGTATTTCGTCTGCCGCACCTACCAGCGTTTCACCAAGGCGGGCGTCTGTACCAGCCACACGATCAAAGAGCAGACGGTGACCCAGGCAGTAATCAAGAAGATACAGGAGGTTTGCCGGGACTATTTGCGTGCTGACCAACTGCTGCCCGCGGCCAAGCGGGAAGTAGCAAAGGCTCTGGCAGAGGCGGACAATGAGAAGGAGATCAACTCCCTCAAGGCCAAAATTGACAGCCTGACCACCCACCTGGACAAAGTGTACATGGATAAGCTGAGCGGCGTCCTGGATGAAGCCGACTTCCAGCGCATCTACGCCAAAGTCAAAGACGACCGTGCCGCTTTGGAGCAGCGTCTCAGCCAGCTGGACCGCCCGGACTACTCCCCGGCGGAACAGGTTGACCTGGCAAAAAAGTTGGTGGAGCGGTTCCTGGAAACCGCTTCCACCAATCGGGAGCTACTGGTCAGCCTCATCGAACGGGTGGAGCTGACCAGCGACAAGCAAATCATTCTCAAATTCCGCTTCAAACAGCTGGAAACCGACTAAAACTGGCACAAAATGATACACCACATCGTTTGCAATACCCAGGGCGCGATGTCTCCCGCATCGAGAAAAAAGCTCTTGGCAAGCTGGAGCAGGCGATGGACGGCTGGGCGCCGTGAGAGAAAAATAAGGACTGTGCCGCTTTCTCAAAGGAGTGTAGCCGCAGCGCTGCACTCCTTACACAACTCCCTCCCGGCCATAATTCCCCAAAGGTCCTTGACAAGGAAAATAGGCAAGTCTATAATTTGAAACCATAAAAAATCAGAAAGGCAGGAACTGACTATGAGCCGCATTTACACCTCCGCCGACCAGCTGATTGGCCGGACCCCGCTTCTGGAGCTGGTCCATCTGGAGCAGGACGAACACCTGGAAGCCCGCATCCTGGCCAAGCTGGAATATCTCAACCCCGCCGGAAGCGCCAAGGACCGGGTCGCCAAGGCCATGATCGACGACGCAGAAAGCAAAGGCCTGCTGAAGCCCGGCAGCGTCATTATCGAACCCACCTCCGGCAACACGGGTATCGGCCTGGCTTCTGTCGCCGCCGCGCGGGGCTACCGTATCATCATCGTCATGCCGGACACCATGAGCCAGGAGCGCCGCCTTCTTATGAACGCCTACGGTGCGGAGCTGGTCCTGAGCGAGGGGGCCAAGGGGATGGCTGGAGCCATCGAAAAGGCGGAGGAGCTGGCCCGCACGCTGCCTGGAAGCTTCCTTCCCGGCCAGTTCGTCAACCCCGCCAACCCCGCCGCCCACGAGGCCTCCACCGGCCCGGAAATCTGGAAGGACACCGAGGGCACTGTGGACCTGTTCGTCGCTGGCGTAGGGACCGGGGGCACTCTGACCGGTGTGGGCCGGTATCTCAAGCGCAAAAACCCCAAAATCAAAATCGTGGCGGTGGAGCCTGCGGACTCCCCAGTCCTGAGCAAAGGTGTCAGCGGCCCCCACTCCATCCAGGGCATCGGCGCGGGGTTCGTGCCGGAGGTGCTGGACACGGGTATCTATGACGAGATCATCCCTGTGGAGGGGGCGGACGCCTATTCCACAGGCCGTCTGCTGGGCCGGAAGGAGGGTGTGCTGGTGGGCATCTCCTCCGGGGCGGCGGTCTGGGCGGCGGTGCAGCTGGCCAAGCGTCCGGAGCATAAGGGCAAAACGATTGTAGCTCTGCTGCCCGACACCGGCGAACGGTATCTCTCTACCCCGATGTTTGGAGAAAATACATAAAACTGGAAAACAATACGGTACCCTCTTGGAAACTGAACGCATCCATGATAAAATAGCAGGCAATTATTTTACGGTCCGAAAAGAGGAGGACATACCGTGTTAACGATCAAAAATACCGTGGTCAAAAATATGTGCAGAATCACGCTGCTGATGGTGGCTGTTATCCTGGTGTTCTCCACCGCGGCCCAGGTGGTCGGCGCACGCCAGACCAACCGGGATACCGCCCAGCATGTCTTTGACCAGGTGGAGCAGATTTTGATAGAAAACTCCAACGAGCTGAAGCAGGTGCGGGAGGAGTACGCGGCGAAGTGTCTGAACGACGCTCGAATGGTTGCCTACATCCTGGAATTTGAGCCTGAACTCCAGAACAGCGTGGAGGAGATGAAGAAAATCGCCGCCGGCATGGAGGTGGACGAGATTCACATCTTTGATACCAACGGCGTCATTGTCGCCGGGACCCATCCGGAATATTTCGGCTACGCCTTTTCCTCCGGAGAGCAGATCGGCTTTTTCAAGCCCCTGCTGACGGACCGTTCCCTGGAGCTGGTCCAGGACGTGACCCCCAATACGGCGGAGGGCAAGCTGGTGCAGTACTCGGCGCTCTGGAGCGAAAACGGCCAGTTCATCGTACAGATCGGCATGGAGCCGTCAAACGTGCTCCGGGCAACGGAGAAAAACGAGCTGTCCCATATCTTCTCCCTGCTCCGGCTGGGGGTGGGGTATCACCTGTACGCCGTCAATCCGGACACGGAGACCATCGTGGGGGCTACCTCGGTGGACATCGTGGGAAAGAGCCTTGCAGAGGTGGGGTTCCAGCGGGAGGAGCTGGAGGACGAGCACGTTTTTTATCTGAACACGGAAGAAAACCGTTTGTTCTGCCTGTCCCGGCAAATCGGAGAAAACTACATCGTCTGGGCCACGCCGGTGGCCGGCATTTACCAGTCCATTCTCAACAATGAGCTGCTGCTTCTGGCCGGGCTGCTTCTGATTTCTGTGATTCTGGTCTACGCCGTCACGGGCACCACGAACCGGACGGTGATCGAGCAGATCGAGCGGGTCAACGGGACGCTCCGGGCCATCCAGCACGGGGACCTGACCAAAAAGGCCGACGTGAACGACAGCCTGGAATTTTCTGAGCTGAGCGCCCACATCAACAGCATGGTGGACAGCCTTCTGCGCAGCTCGGAGAAGCTGGCGATGGCCCAGAAGATACGCAGCCAGAAGGAGGAGCTGGAACGGCAGCACGCCCAGCTGGAGTCGGCGGTGGAGCGGGCCGAGGCGGCCAGCCGGGCCAAGTCGGAGTTTTTGTTCAACATGTCCCACGATATCCGCACGCCCATGAACGCGATCCTGGGCTTTACCAATCTGGCTCTGGAGAGCGGCGACCCGGCGACCCAGCGGGAATATTTGCAGAATATCGACGTATCCTCCCGGCAGCTTCTGGACTTGATTAACAATATTTTAGAATTGTCCCGCATCGAAAACCACAAAATCATCATTGAGGAGGAAGTCACCGGCGCGGAGGAGATGTTTCACCGGCTTTGCACCATTTTTGACAGCGATTTAAAGAAAAAGCGCCTGACCTGCACGCCGGCGCTGGAGCTGACCCACTCTTACCTGTACATAGACCCCACACACTACGCCCAGATTTTCCTGAATCTGGTGGGAAACGCCATCAAGTACACCCCGGAGGGGGGCAGTATTTCCATCACTCTCCGGGAGCAGGCCGGCCAGGAGCCGGGCTGCTGCTGGCTGGAGACGGTGGTGGAGGACAACGGCATCGGCATGTCGGAGGAGTTTTTGTCCCATGCCTTCGAGTCCTTCTCCCGCGAGCGGACCTCCACGGTCAGCGGCATTCAGGGCACCGGCCTGGGGCTGGCCATCGTGAAGGAGCTGGTGGAGCTGATGGGCGGCACGATTTCCCTGAAAAGCCGGCAGAACATGGGGACCTGTGTGACGGTCCGCCTGCCCCTCCGGCTGGGAGAGGCCCCGGCGGCTCCAGACGCAGACCAGACGGAGAGCTTGGAACCGGTCTCCCTGGAGGGCCTGCACATCCTGCTGGCGGAGGACATCGACGTGAACGCCCTGATTGCCCAAAAGCTGCTGGCCAGCCGGGGCTGTCAGGTGGACCGGGCCAGGGACGGCGGGGAATGCGTGGAGCGTTTGTGCCAGGAGGGGCCGGGGTACTATGACCTGGTGCTGATGGACATTCAGATGCCCCGGATGGACGGCTACGAGGCCGCCCGGACGATCCGCGCCCTGGAGGACCAGACGCTGGCCGGTGTGCCCATCCTGGCTATGACGGCCAACGCCTTTAAAGAGGACTGCGACAAAGCCCTGGAGGCGGGTATGAACGGCCACATTGCCAAGCCGATCGACGCGGGGAAAATGTTTCAGACGATCACGGAGCTTTTGACAAAGAGCAATGCGTGAAGGCGTGACGGATGAGGGGGAGGAATTCCGCGAATCGCAACAAACCGCTTGCATTTTACGCGGGCTTCCGATATACTTGACCTTACACATGTAAAATCGACAGAAGCGACTGAATTACAGAGTAAAGGCGAAGCGAAGAAATGGTACAGAAGATCAAGCGTAATCCGCGGGCTTGGATGATCGTTCTGCTGGCGGTCTGCATGGGCCTGATTTTATTCGGAGGAATCAGCTACCTCACCTCCCTGCGGGACAACCTGCGGGAGCAGTCCATCCAAAATGTCCTCACCGTCACCATGCAGCAGCAGCAGGCCTTTGACAACTTCATCTCCGAGGACCGGGAACGCCTGCACAGCTACGCGGAGTATTTTGCCCTGGACCGCTCCGACCAGGTGGCGGACATCCGGCAGAAGCTGGACCTCTTCGGCGAGGTGGACGCCTTTTATACCGTCATCGACCTGGAGACGGGCCGCTTCTGCGGCAGCAAATCCGACCAAATCTACACGCTGGCAGAGGAGGAGCTTGCCACCTACCGTGCCTTGTCCGGCAGCGGCGTACGGGACCCCTACTCCGGCCTGTATACCCAGGATACCATGTTCGGCTACTATGAGTGCTTCACCTTTGCCGACGGGGTGCCGGGCCTGGTCCAGAAGAGCTACGACCGCAGCAAGGTTTCCAAAACCTTCTCCCTGTCCTTTTACAACGACCGGGGCCTGGCCTACGTGGTCAACCAGCGGGGAGATATTCTGCTGCGGTCCATCGGCAAAATCAACGACCAACTTTATGAGAATATTTTCGACGTGCTGACCGGGGCTTACGGCGAGCAGACCGCCATCGACGAGTTCATGCAGGCCTTACGCACCCAGGAGAGCGGCAGCATGACCTTCACCGGGAGCCGGGGGACTTACATCTATACCTATGTGCCGGTAAACAACGTGGAGCAGTGGTATCTGGTCTCCATCGTCCCCCAGACCGCCATCATGGACGAGGCGGAACAGATTCTCCACGACTCCCAGGTGGCTATGATTTTCCTGGTGATGATTCTGGTGGTGTGCGCCATTTTTGTTCTGCTGCTGTGGACTACGCACCGGGAAATCCGGGAAAAGGAGCAGAGAATCGACTATCAGGTCCAGTTATTTGACATTTTCTCTACCTATCTCTCCCAGAACACGGACGATGTGTACATGATGCTGGACACGGAAAGCAATACCCTCGACTATGTCAGCCCCAATCTGGAGCGGGTGTTCGGCATAACGCCGGAGGAGATCATGGCAAACCCCCGCAGCTTTGAGGCGGCATACCACCCCGGTGATTTGGACGCCTTAAAGTCCCTGCGGCAGCTGGAGCCCGGAGGCGGGACCGAGGCGGTGCAGACACAGTGGCTCCACCCCAAGACCGGCGAGCGTAAGTGGTTCCAGGAGAGCGTATACTGCGTGCAGGTCCAGAACCGGAAGAAGCTGGTGGTCTACGTCTCCGACCGCACCCAGGACCGGAAGGCCCAGAACGACCTGGCCGAGGCCCTGCGTATGGCCCAGGTGGCCAGCCGGGCCAAGAGCGCCTTTTTGAGCAACGTCAGCCACGATATCCGCACCCCCATGAACGCCATCGTCGGCTTCCTGACCCTGATGCAGAACGAGGCGGACAACCCGGCCATGGTCCGGGAGTACGCCCAGCGCATCGACGCCGCCAGCCGGCACCTGCTGGGGCTTATCAACGACGTGCTGGATATGAATAAGATCGAGAGCGGCAGCGCCACCCTGAACATCTCCGAGCTGAACGTGGCGGAGATCATTGACGAGATCAACACCATCATCCGTCCCCAGGCCAAGGCCCGGCGGCAGCACTTTGAAATTTCCGTCTCCCCCATCGCCTGCGAACGCCTGCGGGGGGATAAGCTGCGCATCAACCAGATTTTAATCAATCTTCTGTCCAACGCCGTGAAATACACCCAGGAGGGCGGACACATCAGCCTGGCGGTGGAGGAGCTGCCCCAGGTGGTGGACAGCCATACCCGCCTGCGCTTCACCATCCGGGACGACGGCTTCGGCATGAGCGAGGAGTATCAGCAGGTGATCTTCGACCCCTTCACCCGGGAGGAGTCCACTGTGACCCGCCAGATTCAGGGCACCGGCCTGGGAATGCCCATTACCCGGAGCCTGGTGGACCTGATGGGCGGGACCATCCAGGTGAGCAGCCGCCTGGGGAAGGGGAGCGTATTCACCGTAGAGCTGGAGCTTCCCATTCAGGAGCAGGAGGCCGACCCCAGCTTCTGGACGGACCACGGGGTCCTGCGCATCATTGTGGCGGACGACGACGAGGAGATCTGCCAGAACATCGTCCGGGCCATGGCCTCCACCCCTGTGGAGGTCGTCTGGGAGACCAGCGGCGAGGCCGCCCTCCAAAACATGCAGAAGGCCCGGTCCGCAGGCCGTCCCTACGACCTGATTTTGCTGGACTGGAAAATGCCCGCCCAGAACGGCCTGGACACCGCACGGCAGATCCGGGCGGAATACCCGGAGAAAATCCCCATCTTCCTGCTGACCGCCTACGACTGGAGCGACATCGAGCAGGAGGCCGCAGGCATCGGGATAGACAGCCTCTTGCCAAAACCCTTCTTCCTGAGCAGCCTTCAGGAGGCCGTCCGGCGGCTCCGGGGCGGTCAGAACAAGCTGGAGGATGTACACGGCCTTGTCACAGGCCGGCATATCCTGGTAGTGGACGACATTGAGGTCAACCAGATCGTCCTGGTCAAGATACTGTCCACGCTGGGCGCACGGTGCGATGTGGCGGGCAACGGCCAGGAGGCCTTGGAGCTGTTTGAGCAGTCCGAAGGGGACCCCTTCGATTTGATCCTGATGGACGTGCAGATGCCGGTGCTGGACGGCTACTCCGCCACCCGCGCCATCCGGGCCGGCGGCCGTCCCGACGCCCGGACCATCCCCATTATCGCCATGACCGCCAACGCCTTTGTGGACGACGTGCGGGACGCCATCGACGCGGGCATGAACGCCCACGTGGCCAAGCCCATTCAAATGGACAAGCTGAAGGCCGCCATCCGGCAGGTGATGGAGGCCCATAACACCTCCGCCGCAGGGCAGAAGATTTAAGTAATTTTAAGTAGAGGAGTTTTGGCTGAAATGACATTGCTGGAAGAATTGAAGCAGTCCGGCGTCAACGTGGACGAGGGACTGGAGCGGGTCATGGGAGACCGGGACCTGTATGAAATGATGCTTGGGATGTTCGTGGACTCCGTCCGGGACAACCCCATCGCCCTGGAGGAATTTGACGGCGAGCTGGAGCCGCTGATTCAAAAGGTCCACCTGCTCAAGGGCGTGACCGGGAATCTGTCCCTGACGCCGGTGTACAACGGCTATCAGAACGCCCTGACGCTGCTGCGCGGCGGCCAGGCCGCGGCCGCCAGAGAGGAGCTGGAGCGGCTCCTCCCCATCCAGGCCAATTTAATTGACTGCATCCAGCGCAGCCAGAGCGCGTGACCCCATCCGGGACCCTAGAAAAAAGGAGGTCTTCCCCCGTGGAGAGACCAAAGCTTCATGTGACGGAACACACCGCGTCTGACACGATTCTGATCGTGGATGACGACGCGATCAACCGGAAAATATTAGGAAAGATTTTTTCGCCCTTTTACGCCGTAGAGGAGGCGGAGAACGGCCGCGTCGGGACCGCCCGCCTCCTGGAGGACCGCAGGCGGTTCTGCGCCATCCTCCTGGACGTGCTGATGCCGGAGATGTCGGGACTGGAAGTACTGCGGTGGATGAAGGAGCGGGAGCTTTTGGACAAAATCCCCGTGTTCCTCATTACCTCCGAGCGCAGTGAGGATATCATGCGGGAGGCCTATCAGCTGGGCGTGATGGACGTGATCCAAAAGCCGGTGGTCTCCTATGTGATTCTGCGGCGCATCCAATCGGTGATCGAGCTGTTTGAGGCCCGGAAGCACCTGAGCACCGTCGTGGAGCACCAGGGGGCCGCCCTGCTGGAGCAGGCGGAGAAGATCATTCAGCTCAACCAGGGGATGATCGAGGCCCTGGCCACCGCCATTGAGTTCCGCAACGAGGAGTCCGGAGGCCACGTCCAGCGCATCTGCCAGATTACCCGGATACTGCTGCACAGCACGGAGTTTGGCAGCGGACTGCGGGAGGATGAGATTGAGAACATCGCTCTGGCCTCCATCCTCCACGACGTTGGCAAGATCACCATACCCGACTCGGTGCTGACCAAGCCCGGCCCCCTCACCCCCCAGGAATACGAGGTCATGAAGAGCCACACCACCAAGGGCGTGGCCATTCTGGACCGTATCTCCCAGCTGAAGGACAGCGGCATCTACGACTACGCACGCGACATCGCCCGGCACCACCACGAGCGCTGGGACGGCCGGGGCTATCCCGACGGCCTGGTGGGGGAGCAGATCTCCCCCTGGGCGCAGGTGGTGGCCCTGGCGGACGTATACGACGCGTTGAGCTGCCGGCGGGTGTATAAGCGGCCCTTCCCCCGCAGTCAAGTGCTGGAAATGATCCGGACTGGCCAGTGCGGCCTGTTCAATCCCCGCCTGCTGGACAGCTTTCTGGCGGCAGAGGACCAGCTATTTACCCTGTACCAAAATCTGCCGGACGCCCAGGGGCTTTGATGGAGAAATAGGGGAGATTGCCATGTATCATTGTCATTTGCAGCTTTACCTCGTCGGAGTTCCCCAGGAGCTGGCCCAAGTCCTGAAGGCCATGCCCCCGCTGGAGCGGTTCACCCACCACTTTCTGGAGAACGCCGCCCCCCGGCGGGAGCTGGCCGCTCAGGCGGACTGGATTCTGGCCCCGCAGTCCCTGAGCGGGACCCTGGCTCCGCTGGCGGAGAGCTGGAAGCCGGAGGCCCGGCTGGTCCTGCTGGAGGACGGGGCCCGGGAGAGTCTGCCCTGGGACCTGCCCCATCTGTGGGACCTGTGGCCCGCAGCCATGGAGGCGCGGGAGCTGCGGCTCCGGTTCCGGCGGCTCCAGGAGCTCTGGAAGCTGGAGGTGGACCGGTGGCAGGCGGAGCAGCTTTTGGAGGCCTGCATCAACGGCTCCCCCAACCCGGTCTGGTTCAAGGACAAGGACGGGGTCCACGTCAAGGTCAACGAGAGCTTTTGCCGGATGGTTGGCAAGACCCGGCAGCAGGTGGAGGGCCGCCGCCACGCCTATATCTGGGACGTGGAGGAGGACGACCCGGCCTGCATTGAATCAGAGCGGGAGGTCATGCGTAAGCGGGAAACCTGCGTGGCAGACGAGGTGGTCCAAACCCGCGGGGGCCAGCTGCTTTTGACAACGTATAAATCCCCCCTGTACGACGTGGACGGCAGCGTTACGGGCACGGTAGGGGTGGCCCTGGACGTGACCCGCGAGCGGGGCTATCAGCGGGAGATTTTTGAGAAGAGCCGGATTCTGGAGCTGCTGTTTGCCACCATGGACTGCGGCATGATGTGCCACTCCCTGGACGGAAAAGAGGTCATCAGCGTCAACCAGGCGGCGCTGCGCCTGCTGGGCTACCAGACCCAGGAGGAAATGATGGAGGACGGCTTTGACCTGATTGCCAAGTCCGTGCTGGACAAGGACAAGCCGGGGCTTCGGGCCAGCATCACCGCCCTGAAGCAGGTGGGGGACAGCGTCGGCACCGAATACCGGGTCCAGCACCGGGACGGAAATATCGTACATATCCTGGGCAACGTGAAGCTTATCGAGGAGGGCGGCGAGCTGCTGTACCAGCGGTTCCTGCTGGACGTGACCGCCCAGAAGCGCCTGGAGGCGGAGCGCTGGGCACAGAAGGACCGGGAGCTGCAATACCAGGAAAAGCTGCTGGAAATTTTTTCTACATTCCTGTCTGACAACGTGGACGATGTATACATGCTCTTTGACGCCGCCGGGGAACAGGCGGAGTTTGTCAGCCCCAACATCGAACGGGTGCTGGGCATCCCCTGGACCTGCTCACGGGATAACCGGCAGCAAATCGTTCAGGCCCGCGATTTCATCGGCGGGGAGAGCCTGCGGGAGGAGTTAGCGGCCTTGCAGCCGGGCATGTCTCTTGCGCCGGTGGAGACGGAGCGGGAGAATCCCAAAACCGGCGAACGGAAATTTTTCCGGGAAAGCGTGTCCTGCGTCTCGGTCCAGGGGCGGAAGAAAATCGTCGTATACATCTCCGACCGGACCAAGGAGCGCAAGAGCCAGGACGCTCTGGCGGAGGCGCTGAATATTGCTCAGGTGGCAAACAAGGCCAAGAGCACGTTTTTGAGCAACGTCAGCCACGATATCCGCACCCCCATGAACGCCATCATGGGTCTGGTCACCCTCCTGCGGGAGGAGGGGGGCAGTCCCGAACGGGTGAAGGAATACACCCAGAAAATCGACGCCGCCAGCCAGCACCTGCTGGGCCTGATCAACGACGTGCTGGATATGAACAAAATCGAGAGCGGCAGCGCGGTGCTGAATATCTCCGAGCTGAACATGGCGGAGATCATCGACGAGCTGAATACCATCATCCGTCCCCAGGCGCGGGAGAAAAAGCAGACCTTTGAGATACACGCCAGCTCTCTGGCCTGCGAGCATCTGCTGGGGGACAAGCTGCGCATCAACCAGATCATGATAAACATTCTGTCCAACGCGGTGAAGTACACCCAGATAGGCGGGCGCATTGATATGCGTATCAGCGAGCTGCCCCAGGTGGACAAGAATTACACCCGCATCCGGTTCGAGGTCGAGGACAACGGCCAGGGCATGAGCGAGGAATATCAGAAGGTGATTTTCGACCCCTTTACCCGCGAGCAGGAGGCCACCCGCAGTCAGATTCAGGGGACGGGCCTGGGTATGGCCATCACCAAGAGCCTGGTGGACCTGATGGGCGGGACCATCCGGGTAGAGAGCAGGCTGGGCCGGGGGAGCGTCTTTACGGTCGAGCTGGAGCTGCGCATTCAGGAGCGGAAGGACGACCCGAAGTTCTGGGACCGGCACAAGATCCGGCGTATGCTCGTGGCCGACGACAGCGAGGATATCTGTCTGGAGATCGTGAAAAAAATGGCCCAATCCGGGATTACCACCCACTATGCCACCTGCGGCAGTCAGGCGGTGGATATGATCCGCACCGCCCGGATGCAGGGGGAGCCCTACGACTTGATTTTGCTGGACTGGAAGATGCCGGATCTGGACGGGCTGGAAACCGCCCGGCGCATCCGGCAGTACAACCCGGAGCAGATTCCGATTTTGCTGTTCACCGCCTACGACTGGCTGGACATCGAGCGGGACGCGCTGGAGGTGGGCATTGAGCATTTCCTCCCAAAGCCATTTTTCCTCAGCAGCTTCAAGGAGACCATCCGGCGCATGAAGGGCACGGTGGGAGAAACCCAGCGCATCGACCAGGGCGGCGAGGCCATTGCGGGCAAGCGGGTGCTGGTGGTGGACGACATCGACGTGAACCGGATGATTCTTGTAAAAATCCTCACATCTCTGGGGGCCGTCTGCGAGGAGGCGGAAAACGGCCACGCGGCGGTGGAGATTTTCCAGGCCTCCCAGGAGGGGGAGTACGACTTGATTTTGATGGACATTCAGATGCCGCTGATGAACGGCTACGAGGCCACCCGTGTGATACGCAGCAGCAGCCACCCCAGCGCGCAGTCTGTGGCGATCATTGCCATGACCGCCAACGCCTTTGTGGACGATATCCGGGACGCGCTGGAGTCCGGCATGGACGGACATATCCCCAAGCCGATTGTGCTGGAACAGCTCAAGCAGACCATCCAGGAGGTACTGGAGCGCCGGGGATTGGGGAATTAGGATGAAGCCCAAAGGCTTCTTAGCAGACAAAAAAGCACACCCGGAGGGCAGCATCCCTCCGGGTGTCGTTCATTCCTCTGTTCTTTTATTCTCCTCTATCCCGCCTGCAATCAACATCGCGTCCCCAAAGGAGAAAAACCGGTATTGCCGCTCCACCGCCTCCCGGTAGGCCGCCAGCACCGGTTCCCGGCCCGCAAAGGCGGACACCAGCATCAACAGCGTGGACTGCGGCAGATGAAAATTGGTCACTAAGCCGTCCACCGCCTTGAACGGATACCCCGGATAAATAAAAATATCCGTCCAGCCGGACTGCTCCGTCAGGGTCCCGTCCGGTGCGGCAAAGCTCTCCAAGGTCCGGCAGGCGGTAGTGCCCACGCAAATCACGCGCCCCCCGTTTTTCCGGGTCTCGTTGATGGTCCGGGCCGTCGCTTCGGAAATCATGCAGAACTCACTGTGCATCTTGTGGGCCTGAATGTCCTCTTCTTTCACAGGCCGGAAGGTCCCCAGCCCCACGTGCAGGGTGACCCAGCACAGCGTCACCCCCATCTCCTCCAGCCCGTGCAAAAGCTCCGGGGTGAAGTGAAGCCCCGCCGTAGGGGCGGCGGCGGAGCCGCTCACTTTAGAGTACACCGTCTGATACCGCTCCCGGTCCTGAAGCTCCTCCTTGATGTAGGGCGGCAGGGGCATGCGGCCCAGCGCCTCCAGCGCCTCCAGAAAAATCCCCTCATAGAAGAAGCGCACCAGCCGCACGCCGTCGCCGGTCCCAGCCTCTCCCTCCACCACGGCGGTGAGACGGCCGTCCCCGAACTGGACCTGCGCACCGGGCCGCAGCTTCCGCCCCGGACGCACCAGGCATTCCCACACGTCGTCTCCCCGGTCCGTCAGAAGCAGGATTTCGCAGCTCCCGCCGGTGGGGCGGCGGCCCAGCAGACGGGCCGGGATCACACGGGAATCGTTCATCACCAGACAGTCTCCCGGTCTTAAAAACCGGGGCAGCTCATAGAAATGGTGGTGGCCGGTGGTTCCGGTCTGCCGGTCCAGGGTGAGCAGACGGGACGCGTCCCGCCGCTGAAGGGGGGTCTGGGCGATCAGCTCCTGGGGGAGCGCAAAATCAAAATCCGATGTTTTCAACGCCGTACTCCTCTCTCAATTCAGCCCCTGGCTACATTGACGCCGGGGAAGTAAAACGTAATAATTTCCTCATAGGTCATGCCCCGCCGGGCCATTGCGTTGGCTCCGTACTGACTCATGCCGAGCTGGTGGCCCCAGCCGCCGCCGGTAAAGACAAACTTGTCCGAGGTGCCGATGGTCACAGTGGTCGCGGTGGGGGTGGAGACCGTCCCGGCGCGGGAATCTGCCGCCCGGCTGTTCAGGGGGGACACGTCCCCATAGCCTGTGATGATATAGGGGTTGCTGTCCTGCTGGGTGATTTGTCCGTTCCCGCTGATGACATAATTTCCCGTCGTGCCGCCGGGATTGCCGGGGACATCCGGAGTTTCCGGCACATCGGGGTTCGGGGTCCCGCTGGTGGCCCCGTTCACCACAAAATGAATGGAGTTCAGATTAAAAAGACTGCGTACCTCCTCGCCGCCGGAAATCACATGGCTGCGCCCGTTCTCGTAATAGATCGTGGCGGAAATCACATTTCCTGTGGGGGAGTAGGTCAGCGCGAAGGACTTGACCGGGCTGCTGCCGCCCAGCTTGCTCTGGATGCGGCTGGTCAGCTGGCTTTTGGTATACGTCTTGGACCAGGACGAATAGCTGTTGGAATCTGCCAGGTCCGCCTCGTAGGGGTCGATCACGCCGCATAAGTAAGGAAAATCCCCTGCCTTGTTGTTGGTCCACACATTGGCGATCTCCTCGCTGGCCCCGCCGTGGCTGGAGGAATAGTACGTCTCCGCCAGCTTGCCCTGATACCAGATGTACATACCCGCCGTCTCGGCGCAGGCCTGATTGCTGACCTCGGTGGGGCCCCAGTCGGACCGGTTGCTGCCCATGCCGTAGTATACCTGGCAGTCGTCGGTGTTGCAGATGTCATAACCCTTGGAGTTATGCTTATGGACCTCCAGCTGAATGCGGGCGTAGGTCCGGGCGCAGGTGGCCTGGGCCTTCAGGGCCTCCAGGGGCCAGGACCGGCCCATCTCGTAGGGGGCCACGCCCCGCGTGTAGTCGTCCAGAGAAATCACGTTGATGACCGTCACGTCACCGCCGCTCATCCTCCGGTACTGAAAGCCGCCCTCGTACTTATACCCGGCGAACCAGGTCCGGGGGGCGGGCACTCCGGTCACGTCGGGCATCACGCCGAAATGCTGCCCGGCCCCGCCGTCGAACTGGAACAGAATACGGTTCGTGCCGGTAGCCACTACGGTAATGCCGTAAGAGCTGGTGCCTACCACGGCGCCGTTGAAGCTCATACCCGCCAGGGCGCTCTGGGCGCTCTGGGAGGAGGCGTAGGAGCCTACCCGGACCTGATAGGTACCGTCGATCCAGGCCACGAAGCCGTTGAAAATTTCCGCGTCGTTCCGGGCGTCGGTGTAGTTGTAGTACACGCCGGGTACCTGGATGTGATAGCACCCCACCAGTGGGCCGCCGTTGCTGGTGGTCTCGTAGCCGGAGCCGCCGTACCAGAGGTTTTGGCTTTTCAGCATAGAAATCCGGGTCTGGGAGGAGTCGGTCCGGGCCAGCTCCACAAAGCTCAGGCTGCTGTCAAAGTAGCCGAACCGGTAGCCTGCACCGTACCCGGTGTTGTTCTCCAGATTGGCCGCGGGGAGTGCGCCGGAGGCGTGGGTCAGGCCTACCCGGAGCATATCTGAGCCGTCTCCCGCCGCCTGGGCTGGCAAAATCGGGGGGATCAGGGTGAAGATCAGAAGAAACGCGGCAAGTTGCATGATTTTTCGGTTCATAACTGGCTCCATTTCTGCAAAAAACGTAAAACCTTTGGAATTGACACCCCACAAGGCTCATGTTATCATAATTTAATCAGGGTCATTTTTGTATTATAGCGGGAATTTCCCTGGTTGGCAACCTTTGATTTTTGGAACTTCGATTCGTCCCGTAGCGCGGCCCTTTGGATACGCCCTCATCCGTCCGGCCTGCGGCAGCGAATGAGGAGGAGCATTATGATCGAGGCAGTATTCAGCGACAGTGCAGGCGGCAGCTTAAAGATGGCCCAGGCCATCGGGACCAGCGCGTTACTGGGCGTTACCCATGCCGTCACCATCCACGGCGGCCCCACTCCGGAAGACATCGCGGAGGTGCAAAGGCACGCAGCAGCCCGGCAGCACCGCTGGGCCAGCGCCGTCCCCCTGGGCGGCACACCGGGGGACGTGTTCGCCTTCGGCCTGGGCCTCAGCACCGGGGACCTCTCCCGCATCCCGGACCCCGCCGGCCTGGAGGAGCTGCAAAAGCGGTTCACCGCCGGGGAGCCGCTGCGGATGTGGTACAGCGACCAGCCCGACGAGCGCTGCGGCTTCTACTGGCTGCTGGACCGGCTCTCCGACTGCCACGGCACCATCTCCTGCATCAAGCTTCCGGACTTCACCTGCACCGACCACGTCCTGGTCCACTGGACGGGCTGCGGCGAGGTGGCCCCGGAGGAGTGGTACGGCCTGTTGTCTCTGGAAACCTCCCTCCCCGACGCACAGCGGCGGTACTATGTTGCGGTATGGCAGGCGCTGGTGCAGGAAAACGCCCCCCTCCGGGCGGTGGTCAACGGGGAACTGCGCAGCGTCCCGGAGTCCCTGTATGACAGCTGCATCTTCCGGGAGCTTGCCGCCGCAGAGGTGGAATTTTACGAGGCCGCTGTCATCGGCAACGTGCTGGGCCGGTATCAGCTCCGCATTTCCGACCTGTTTATCCATACGCGAATCGAAAAAATGGTCCGCTCCGGCGCGCTGGAGGCGCTCACGCAGCCGGAGGACGGCTGCCCCTATCGCAGGACTTTGCGGAAAACAGAGAAATTCCCTTCCTTATTTCGATCTTTTTAAAGGAGTTGTTTGAAATGGAAAAGTATAAGGTAGGCGTCATCGGCGGCACCGGCATGGTGGGCCAGCGCTTCGTTACCCTGCTGGAGAACCACCCCTGGTTCCAGCTCACCGTCATTGCCGCCAGCCCCCGGTCCGCCGGAAAGACCTATGCGCAGGCGGTCTCTGGCCGCTGGGCCATGCAGACCCCCATCCCCGCCCAGGCCAAGGATATCGTGGTCATGGACGCCCAGGAGGACGTGGAAAAAATCGCCGGACTGGTGGACTTCGTATTCTGCGCCGTGGATATGAAAAAGGACGAGATCCGCGCCCTGGAGGAGCGCTACGCCAAGGCGGAGTGCCCGGTGCTGTCCAACAACTCCGCCCACCGCTGGACCGACGACGTGCCCATGATCGTCCCGGAGCTGAACCCGGACCACGCCCGGATCATTCCCGCCCAGCGGGCCCGCCTGGGCACCAAGCGGGGCTTTATTTCCGTCAAATCCAACTGCTCCATCCAGAGCTACACCCCCATGCTCACCCCTCTGATGAAGGCCGGTTATGAGATCGACAAGGTCCTGGCCTGCACCTACCAGGCCATCTCCGGCGCGGGAAAGACCTTTGAGCGCTGGCCGGAGATGACCGACAATCTGATCCCCTACATCGGCGGCGAGGAGGAGAAGAGCGAGCAGGAGCCGCTGAAGGTCTGGGGGCATATCGAGGACGGCAAAATCGTCAAGGCCAGCTCCCCCGCGGTCACCGCCCAATGCCTGCGGGTGCCTGTCTCCGACGGCCATACCGCCGCGGTGTTCGTCAAGTTCAAGGAGGGCAAAAAGCCCACCGAGGAGCAGATCAAGGAGATTTGGAAGAATTTCAAGGGCCGCGCCCAGGAGCTGGAGCTGCCCTCCGCCCCCAAGCAGTTCATTCACTACTTCGAGGAGCCGGACCGGCCCCAGGCCAAGCTGGACCGGGACCTGGAGGGCGGTATGGCCATCTCCGCCGGCCGTCTGCGCCCGGACAGCCAGTACGACTACAAGTTCGTGGGCCTGAGCCACAACACCCTGCGGGGCGCCGCCGGCGGCAATGTGCTGATGGCGGAGTTACTATGCGCGGAAGGCTATATTGACCGGAAATAATGTCCAGGGACGGCCCCTGTCCGCCCTGACTTGGATTTCGTTTGAAAGGATGTTTTGTCTATGAGAACCCCCGTCTTTACCGGCTCCTGTCCCGCCCTGGTCACCCCCTTCGACCAGAACGGCAACATTGATTACGACGCCTTCGGCCGGCAGATCGACTATCAGCTTGCCGCCGGGGTGGACGCTGTGTGCGTGTGCGGCACCACCGGCGAATCCGCCACCATGTCCATCCGGGAGCATATCGCCGCCGTGGACTACTGCGTCAAGCGGGTGGACCACAAGGTGAAGGTCATCGCCGGCGCGGGCAGCAACGACACCTCCGCCGCCGTGTACCTGTCCCTTCACGCCCAGGACTCCGGCGCGGACGCGCTGCTCCACGTGACCCCCTACTATAATAAGTGCAGCCAGACCGGCCTCATCAAGCACTATGAGTACATCGCAGACCGGGTGGAGCTTCCTGTCATCATGTACAACGTGCCCTCCCGGACGGGGGTGTCCTTCGCGGCCAGCACCTACCAGCAGCTGGCCCAGCATCCCCGCATCAACGGCGTGAAAGAGGCCAGCGGCAACTTCTCCCTCCTGGCCCACACCCGCTTCCTGTGTCCGGAGGATTTTTACGTCTGGTCCGGCAACGACGACCAGGTGGTGCCCATGATGTCCCTGGGGGCCAAGGGCGTGATCTCCGTGGCCTCCAACATCATCCCGGACGTGATGCTCCGCATGAGCCACCTGTGCCTGGACAACGACTTCCAGGCCGCCAGCGAGCTGCAAATCCAGTACATGGACCTGATCGACGCGCTGTTCTGCGAGGTCAACCCAATCCCCGTAAAGGCCGCTATGAACCTGATGGGCATGGAGGCGGGCATTTTACGCCTGCCCCTGTGCGATATGTCCGACGCGAACCGGAACACCCTGAAGGCCTCCATGGAGCGCATGGGCCTGCTGGGCAAGTAAGCCGGACAAGAGGAGTTTTTACCATGCCTAAGATAATCATATCCGGATGCAATGGTCATATGGGCCGGGTGGTGGCCTCCCTGTGCCAGGGGGACCCCCAGGTGGAAATCGCTGCGGGCTTTGACGTGCTGGGCTCCACCGACCGGGATTTTCCCGTTTTTTCCTCCCCCGCCCAGTTCCAGGGGGAGGCGGACGCGGTCATTGATTTCTCCTCCCCCGCCGCCCTGGATGGGCTGCTGGAGTTTTCCATGGCCCGAAAAATACCCCTGGTATTAGCCACCACCGGCTATACCCCGGAGCAGGTGGCCCAGATTGGCGCCGCCGCCCTGCAAACCCCCATTTTCCGCTCCGCCAATATGTCTCTGGGCATCAACGTACTGCTGGAGCTGGTCAAAAAGGCCGCCGCCGTGCTGGGGGACAGCTGCGACATCGAGATCGTGGAGCGGCACCACCGCCGGAAGGTAGACGCGCCCTCCGGGACGGCCCTGATGATCGCCGACGCGGCGGCGGGGAGCTGCGGCCACGAGACGGAGTACGTGTTTGCACGCCACAGCGTCCGCCGCCCCCGGGAGAAAAAAGAAATCGGCATCTCCGCCGTCCGGGGCGGGACCATCGTGGGTGAGCATGAGATCATTTTTGCCGGACACGACGAGCTGATCGAGATTAAGCACACCGCCCTCTCCCGCGAGATCTTCGCCCAGGGCGCGCTGGAGGCCGCCAAGTTCATGGCAAACGTATCCGCGCCGGGACTTTATGACATGGCGCAGCTGGTGACCTGACCCCAAACAAGCACAAAACAGGGACGGACCTTACGGGTTTGTCTCTGTTTTTGTTTGTAATGCAGCGCAGCCCTTGGGCTTCACCCTCATCCGTCACGGCGAAGGCGGTGACGGATGAGGGTGAAACAAACGTGCCCCCCCGCTCTCCAGCGATATGTTGAACAAAATTCTGGAGGCATTTTATTTGTCTGAGCCGGACAGTGACGAGAATTCGTAAGAAAACTGCGCAAAAAGCCGGGGCGGAAAAGAATCCCACCCCAGTTTCCAGAAAAAATTAGACAGCTTTTTGCAAAATTTTTCTTTACCCCGCCCTGGATTCAGTGTATAATTTTAGCAAACGTTTTTTCACGGCAAAGTAAATGGAAAAGGGGGAACTATTTTGACGCTGCCCGATCTGATTTCCCTGCTGGGCGCTCTGGCTACCTTCCTGTTCGGCATGTCCACCATGACCACCGGACTGGAAAAGCTGACCAGCGGCAAGCTGGCCTCTCTGCTGGAAAAGCTGACGGATAACATTCTGAAGGGCGTGCTTCTGGGCGCGGTGGTTGCCGGCATGGTCCACTCTTCCGCCGCCACCACCGTCATGTGCATTGGCTTCGTCAACGCCGGGATTCTGAAGCTGCGGCAGGCGGTGGGCGTGATTATGGGCGCAAACATCGGCACCACGGTCACCGCGCAGATCCTCCGTCTGGGCGGGCTGTCCGGCGGCAATCTGTTCCTCCTGCTCCTCCGCCCGGAGATGCTGGGGCCGATCTTCGCTTTTGTTGGCATCATTTTCTACTCGTTTTTCTCCGGGGGCAACAAGCGGACCTGGGGCCAGATTTTCCTGGGGCTGGGCCTTTTGTTCATGGGCATCAAGTCCATGGAGACCGCCCTCGCCCCCCTGACCCAGCTGGAGGCGTTCCAGCAGCTCTTCATTCAGTTCTCCAACCCCATTCTGGGCATTCTGGTGGGCGCGGGCATCACGGCGCTGATTCAAAGCTCCACCGCCTCGGTGGCGATTTTGCAGGCCCTGTCCGCCTCCGGCGTGGTAACGTTCTCAGTGGCCATGCCCATCATCATGGGCCAGAACATCGGCACCTGCGTGACCGCCATCCTCTCCAGCATCGGGGCCAGCCGCAACGCCAAGCGCACCGCGGCGGTCCACCTCTACTTCAACATTATCGGGACCCTGGTCTTTTCCGTGGCCCTTTACGGCCTCAACGCCGCTGTGGGGCTGCTGTTCTGGAACCAGGTGATGGACTACGGCTCCATCGCAAACCTGCACTCCATTTTCAACATTGTGTGTACCCTCATTCTGCTCCCCTTCAACCGGGTGCTGGTGTGGCTGGTGGAAAAAACTATCCCGGAGACCGGCGAGGACCCGGTGGCTACCCTGCTGGACCCCCGCTTTCTGGCTACGCCGCCTGTGGCCCTGGAGCGCTGCCGGGGCGTGGTGATTCAAATGGGGGAGCTGGCCCAAAAGAATTTGGGGCTTGCACAGGGCCTGCTGATTGACTATAATGAAAAACAGCTTGCCAAGATTCACGAGAACGAGGAGCTTTTGGACCACATGGAAAGCTCCCTGGACCGGTACCTGGTCCAGCTGTCCAGCCACTCTTTGCCCGGCCGGGACAGCGACCTGGTGTCCGATCTGCTCCACGCCCTCACGGACTTCGAGCGCATCGGTGACTACGCGGTCAATTTGAGCGAGAGCGCCACGGTGCTGAGTGAACAGAAGTTATCCTTCTCCCCCAGCGCGGCGGAGGAGCTGAAATACGTATGCGGGGCGGTCAACGAGGCCCTGAGCATGACGGTGGAGGCCTACCGGACCAGGAGTGCGGAAAACGCCTTCCGGGTGGAGCCTCTGGAGGAGGTGGTGGACCTGATGACCGCCACCCTGCGGGAGCGCCATGTGGAGCGGCTCAAGCGCGGGGACTGCACCGTAGAGCTGGGGACCCAGTTCCTGGAGCTACTGACCAATCTGGAGCGCATTTCCGACCACTGCTCCAACGCGGCTGTCCGGGTCATCCAGCAGGCCAGCCCCCACGGGGCCTTGATCCGTCAGGACATCCACAACTATTTGCAGCAGCTCCATCAGGGCGGCTCTGCGGAATTTGCCAGCCAGTTTGAGCAGGCCAAGGAGCGGTATTTCCAGCCCATCGCCCAGGAAAAGCTGGCTAAGGAGGCTGTTACATGAAGGTTTTGATTGCCGGAGGCCAGGAGCGTTACCAGCGGCTTTTGCCGGAGTTTGTCAAGGCGCTGCCGGTGGAGCTGGTGTTCTGCTCCCGCGACGCGCCGCCGGAGGAGATGGCCGCTGCCTGCCCCCAGGCGGAGGTCCTTTTGGTGGACGCCATCACCCCCGTATCCGCCCAGGCGATGGACAAGCTGTCCGGACTGAAGCTCATTCACTCCGAGGGGGTGGCCTACAGTGCCATCGACGGCACGGCGGCACGGGCGCGGGGCATCGACGTGTGCAACAACGCCGGCTGCAACGCCGCACCGGTGGCGGAGCTGGCCGTGATGCTGATGCTGATGCTCACCCGTCTGGCGCTGCCCGCCCAGCGGGCGGTCCGGGAGGGGCGGCAGATCCAGTTCAAGGAGAGCATCATGCAGAGCGGCGGCCTGGAGCTTGGAGAGCTTTCGGTGGGCCTTGTGGGCTTTGGAGACATCGCCCAGGCTACGGCGCGGCGGCTGCATTCTTTTGGGTGCCCGCTGTACTACTTCGCGCCCCACCGCCGCCCGGAGGAGCTGGAACGGGAGTTATCCGTCACCTATCTGCCCCTGGAGGAGCTGACGGCCCGGTGCGATATCGTTATGCTGGCCTGTTCTGTCAATGACAGTACCCGCGGCATGGTTGACCGGGAATTTCTGGCCCGGATGAAGCCCACGGCGTTTCTGGTCAACACCAGCCGGGGAGAGCTGGTGGACAATATGGCTGTGCGGGAGGCACTTCTGGAGGGCCGCCTTGCCGGGGCGGGACTGGACACCATTGCGCCGGAGCCAACCCCTGCGGACCATCCTCTGGTGGATTTGCCGGAGCCGGTACGGGACCGGGTGATCTGTACTGCTCATTTGGGCGGAATTACGGAGGGGTCGTTCCGGCGGGCGCATCACAGCATGTGGAACAACGTGCGGCTGGTCCTGGAGGGCGAAACGCCCAAGCATATTGTGAATTGATGGAAAGCAGAGCGATACCTGGGGGTGACTCCCCCAAACACAAGCCGCAAAACGGAAAGGAATGGTGTATATGAAAAATCGTTTTGAGAAAATCTATAAGCAGGGAACCTTGAGCATCGTGGAACTCTGGGTGGACACCGAAACTGGCGTCAATTACATGTTCGTCAAGGACGGCTACGGCGGAGGCCTCTCTCCCCTGCTGGACGAGAACGGAAAGCCTGTTATCACGAAATGAGAAAAAAGCCGGGTCAACCCGGCTTTTTTTTGCGTTTTTTATACCGCTCTTCTTCGCTGAAAATGCACCCGCAGTATTTCTGCATATAGAAGCCCAGCGCCCGGGCCCGCTCCTGGCCCGCCTGAAACAGGGGCCGGAAATCCCGCGGCAGAAATTCCACCCCGTATTTCTCCCCCAGCTCCCGGCCCGCGGCGCAGATGCCCTCGTGGTTCTGGTACGGGCTGATGAGCAGGGAGGTGGTGAAGCTGTCAAAGCCGTGCTCCGCGGCATATCTGGCGCTCTCCTCCATCCGCACCCGGTAGCAGTAGCTGCACCGGCCGTCAATATCCCCCGCCACGGCCGTAATAAACGGCCGCAGGTCATAGGTCCCGCCGATGACCAGCTTCAGGCCGATGGTTTTGGCGTAGTCCTCCAGGGTGTGCTTCCGGGCCTGGTACTCGGTATAGGGGTGGATGTTGGGGTTGAACCAGAAGCCAGTGACCGCAATCCCCTCCTCCCGCAGCTGGTCGATGGGCAGATTGGCGCAGGGGGCGCAGCAAATGTGCATCAGAGTATTCATGGCGAAACCTCCAGAATGTCGATCTTTAACCCCTGCCGCATGGCGTAGGCCAGGGTATTGAACGTGCCGCCCTTCGGCGCGCCGTCGTAGACGGCGATCAGCCGGACAGACCGGTCCACCATGTACCGGTTCCGGCGCATCATGCACCCCCGGTCGTACCGGTGCTGTACCACCGTCTCAAAATTGCACTGCTCCAGAATAGCCCGGTAGCGCTTCTGCTCCTGGGGGAGCCAGCCGTCCGCCTGCCCCTCGTAGGGCCGCGCGGCCTCCAGGATGGCTTCCGGGCGGCGCTGGCGCAGGGCCAGGACCGATTCCGCAAAATAGAGGTCGCACCCGCGGGCCATCCCGCAGATAAAATGGCGGCACCCAGCCCCCCAGGCCCGCTCCAAGGCCCGGCTGATCTGGAGCTTCATGGCCAGACAGCGGGGGTCGTTCTCCTGCTCCCCCCAGGGCAGGCGGGCGGGGCGGTGTCCAGTAAAGCAGCAGGCCAGTGTTTCCTCCATGGCGTTTCCCTCCCATACAGGCAACAGACCGGCCATCCCGCCCATGCGGTACGGCCGGTTCTGTCATTCGTTCTCTAAATCAGCAAAATTTGGCGATAGCCGCGTCGATCATGCCGACGCACTTCTCCACCAGGGGCTGGTCCTCGGCGGTCAGGCCGGGCATGGGCTTACGGGTGTTGCCCACTTCCACGCCCCGGACCTTCAGCACGCCCTTGATGATGGCGTACAGGTTGCCGTGCTCGCACAGCGCGTAAATGATCCGGCAGCACTCGTTCTGGATCTCACGGGCGGCCTCCAGCTCACCGGCGTTGAGCTTCTCCCACAGCTTAAGGAACAGCTCCGGCATTGCGCCGTAGGTGCCGCCGATGCCGCCGCAGGCGCCCATGACCAGACCGGAGATCAACTGCTCGTCGGGTCCGTTGAACACGAACACGCCCTCGTCCCGCCACAGCTGGATGTCCTGGGTGGGCATGGAGGAGTTCTTGACGCCTACCATTTTGGGGTTTTTCTTCATCTCCCGCAGCAGGGGCAGGGTGAGGGCCACGCCGGCCAGCTGGGGGATGTTGTAAATGATAAAGTCCGTATTGGGGGCGGCGGAGGAGATGTCGTTCCAATAGGCGGCGATGGCCTTTTCCGGCAGGTGGAAGTAGATGGGGGGGATGGAGGCGATGGCGTCCACACCCAGGCTCTCCGCGTGGGCGGCCAGGGCCTTACTGTCCTCGGTGTTGTTGCAGGCCACGTGGGCAATGATGGTCACGCGGCCCTTGTTGGCCTCCATCACGTTCTCCAGCACCAGCTTGCGCTCTTCCACGCTCTGGTAGATGCACTCACCGGAGGAGCCGCCCACATAGAGGCCCTTGACGCCCTTCTGGATAAAGTACTCCGTAAGGGCCCGTACACGTTCGGGGGAGATAGCGCCTGCCTCGTCGTAGCAGGCATAGAAGGCGGGGATAATGCCCTGGTATTTTTCGATCTGACTCATGTGCAGCAACTCCTTCATATTTTTGTCGGATTCCTGGTAATTTCTGCGCCGATGGTTGGTGTAATTGTACAAGATTCCGGTGGTTTTGTCAAGTGCGGCGTTGGAGAAACTGTGATTTGTAAGGCGGCGCAGACTTTGGGGTTCACCGGCTCAACAGCTTTTTCATGCCCTCCTCCAGCCCGTCCACCGTCAGAGGGAACATGGGAAACATCCCCGCAATCACATCATAGGTCTGGGTCCAGTAGGGCCCCCAGTCGGGGCGGGGGCTGGGATTGAGCCAGATGCACCGTGGGAACCGGGTCTGAATCAGCTCCAGCCAGCCCAGGCCCGACCGGTAGAGCGGGTCGTCACCGGGGCCGTTGTACCGCCGTCCGCCGGTCAGCTCGTAGGGGGCCATCTGCGCATCTCCCACAAAAATGATCTTGTACTCCGGACTCAGGTTGGACAGCACCCACTGCGTCTCCAGCCGCTGAAAGGGGTCCATCGTCGGCTCAGTATACAACCGGGCATAGGGGCAGTTGTGGAAATAATACACCCGTAAATCCTGAAAATGCCGGGATTTGCTCACGGCCTGAAAGAGCGCGGAGCACAGACGGCTGTAATAATCCATAGAGCCGCCGCTGTCGATGAGCAGGGCCACCTTCACGGTGTTCTGCCGGGGCCGTTTATAGCGGACCTTCAGCATTCCGCCGCTGTCCGCCGTGTCCCGGATGGTCCCGTCCACGTCGAACTCCGTAGGGGGCAGGTCCACCAGGCCGGAATACTGTCTCAAATGCCGCAGCGCCACCTGGAACTGCCGGGTGTCCAGGGTGTTGTCCCCCCGGAAATCCCGGAACCGCCGCTCCCCGGCCACCCGGAACGCCCGCTTATACATGGACTTGCCCCCCACCCGGATACCCGTAGGGGACAGGCCGGAGTTACCAAACACGGACATGCCGTGGGTACCCACCCAGTAGCGGCCTCCGTTATGCTCCTCGGTCTGTTCCCGGAGCCGCTGGCGGAGCATCTCCTCAATCTCCTCCTCGGACAGGCCCGCGTTGATGGCCGCCTGGATGGGGTCGTAATTGGCCAGCGTCTCCGGCTTATCCAGCCAGTCCAAAAGCTCCTGGGAGACCTCCTGCTCAAAGGGCACGTCCTTGAAATACTCCAGAAAGGCCCGGTCAAACCGGTCAAAATCCGCCTCGCTCTTCACCAGCAGCGCCCGGCACAGGGCGTAAAAGCCCATAAAGCTGGCTCCGTGGAGATTTTTGTGCAGCCCCTCCATCAGGGACATCCACTCAGTCAGGGAGACCTTCAGGCCCCGCCGGCGCAGCAAATACAAAAATTCCTCAAACATGGCTTCACCGCCAGGACCGGCGCATGGTCTCGATGTCCTCGTTCTTTTTCAGCAGCACCCCCAGATAAGGGACCTCCTTCACGATGCGCTTGGGGTCATAGCCCCCGTGGACCAGGGCCTGGACCCAGTCCAGAATCTCACTGGTGGAGGGCTTTTTCTTGATCTGAGGCAGGGCGCGTATCTTATAAAAAGCCTCCAGCACCTGGTCCAGCATCCGCTGGTCCAAATCCGGGAAATGAACCTGGACGATCTCCCGCATGAGGTCCTTGTCCGGAAACTCGATGTAGTGGAATACGCACCGGCGTAAAAAGGCGTCGGGCAGCTCTTTTTCCGCATTGGAGGTGATAATGACGATGGGCCGGTGGTTGGCGGTGACAGTCCGGCCGGTCTCCGGGATGTGGAACTGCATCCGGTCCAGCTCCCACAGCAAATCGTTGGGGAACTCCAGGTCCGCCTTGTCGATCTCGTCGATCAGCAGGACCACCTGTTCCGTACTGCAAAAGGCCTCTCCCAGCTTGCCCAGGCGGACGTATTTTTCCACATCCCCCACCTGATTGCCGAACTGACTGTCGTAAAGCCGCTGAACCACGTCGTAGACATACAGGCCGTCCTGGGCCTTGGTCGTCGATTTAATGTTCCAGATCATCAGCTCTTTCCCCAGGGCGGCGGAGACGGCCTCCGCCAGCACGGTCTTGCCGGTGCCCGGCTCTCCTTTTATGAGCAGAGGTTTTTTTAACGCCATGGCGATGTTGACGGCCCGGAGCAGCTCCGGGTCGGCCACATAGTCGCGGCTTCCATAAAATTCCTGACGCATGGTTTTCCGTTCCTTTCCTATGAATCCTTGGTCCCGCGCGAAGCGGACTGTCAGCATTGTAGCGAGTTTTTTGGGAAAAAGCAAGTTTTTTTCAAAAAACCCTTGACTTTCCCCCTGGTGGAAGGTATACACTGGACCCATGAAGATCAATGAGGTAGAGGCCCAGGTGGGTATCACAAAGAAAAACATCCGCTTTTACGAGGAGCAGGGGCTTCTCTCCCCCCGTCGGAACAGTGAGAACGGCTACCGGGACTACGGTGAAGAAGAGGTGAAAATTTTACGGCAGATCAAGCTCATGCGCAAGCTGGGCGTTCCCCTGGAGGAGATCCGCCAGATGCAGTCCGGAGCCCATACCGTCGGGGATGGGATGCGCCGCCATTTGGTCACCCTGGAGCGGGAGCGGCACAACCTGGAGCAGGCCGAACGGCTGTGCGAGACCTTGAAGGACCAGGAGGTCCGGCTGGACAGCCTGGACGCGCAGTCCCTTCTGGAGCAGATGGAGACTCTGGAGCAGGAGGGCACCACCTTCCAGGACAAGCAGATGGGCGACGCCCGGCGGCTGTCCTACGTGGCCCCGGTGGTAGTTACGGTGCTGGTCACCATCGTGCTGGGGGCGCTGACAGGCGGCATGCTCTGGGCCGGGTTCACCCAGCCGGAGGAGGCTCCGCCTCTGTTTTTGCTGCTGGTCCTGGCGGCTGTCCCGGCGCTGATTATTTTGGGGACCTATCTGGCCCTGTATCAGCGGGTGAAGGAAATTCAGAAAGGAGAAATGGACGATGCGAAAAAATACTAACGGGCACGGACTTTTGGGCGCGGTGCTGGCCGCTGTTCTGGTCGTTTCCTGGATCGGCGTTGTGATCGCGTTTCTGTTCACAGCCCTGTCCGGCGGGGCCGGCGTGGAAACGACCCTCTTTATCATGATGGGAATTTATCTCCTGGTCGGACTTGCCATTGCAGGCGGCGTGTGCTACTCTTTGTACCAGCGCTGGCAGGAGGTCAAAGGAGGCGAAGAGGATGAAGCCAAAAAATATTGAAGAGCATAAGCGGAAGTTGAAAAAAGAAGCTGTGCTCGGAGTCGCCGCCGCCGGATTTTTTCAGCTTCTAAGCGCGGGGTGTCTGTTCGCGCTGTGCCTGGTTCCGGACCTGCCTCAGTGGCTTTGGTACATTTTTATGGGATTAGCCGTTTTTACTACGGTTATGATAATTCCGGGAGTGCTTCTGTTAAAGGGGCGCTTTCGGGAAATTGAAGGAGGAGAATTAGATGAAGCTAGTCAATATTGATTACATCCCCGGCAAGGAGCTGGAGGTCCTGGAGATCGTGAAGGGTACGGTAGTCCAGTCCAAGAACTTCGGCAAGGACTTTATGGCGGGCATGAAAACTCTGGTGGGCGGTGAGATTACCGGCTATACCGAGATGCTCAACGAGGCCCGTCAGATCGCCGTCAAGCGGATGGTGGACGAGGCCAACAAGCTGGGCGCGGACGCGGTTATCAACGTGCGGTACGGGTCCTCTTCGGTGATGCAGGGAGCCGCCGAGGTCATTGCCTACGGCACCGCCGTGCGCTACAAGTGATTGGTGTTTTTTTGGGAAAAAAGAGGCTGGAAGAAATTCCAGCCTCTTTTTGCTGCTCTGCGGCCCTCCCCCTCATCCGTCACGGCTTTGCCGTGCCACCTTCCCCCGCCAGGGGGGAAGGCTTATCGGTGCGTCTACCGATACTACGGTGCAGTCAAGCAAGTGCCATTGTTGGAGCCCCCCTCACGGGGGAAGATGGCTGGCCGTTAGGCCAGACGGATGAGGGTGAAAAACCACTCCTCAGCGCAGAACCGCGTTCAGCTCCGTTTTCAGCGCGTCCAGAATCGCCTGCACATCTGCGTCGGCCTCCTCCGCGGTGAGGGACCGGTCGTCCGCCCGGAGGGTCAGGCTGAAGGCCACCGACTTCTTGCCCTCGTCGATCCCCTTGCCCCGGTACACGTCAAACAGCTTCACGTCCTTCAAAAGCCCCTTAGCTCCCTTCCGGATGCAGGCCTCCAGCGCGCCCACCGTGACCTCCTCGGCGCACACCACGGCGATGTCTCTGGCGACAGAGGGGAATTTGGGCAGGGGCACGTACTCCACGCCCTCGCCTTGGGCCTGCATCAGCTCGTCAAAGCACAGCTCCGCGCAGTACAGCTCCGCGTCCACGCCGAAATTCTTCGCCGCCAGAGGGTGGACCTGACCCAGGCAGCCGATGCAGTCCGTGCCGCTCCAGACCGTGGCACAGCGGCCGGGGTGGTAAGAAGGATTCTCCTGCTCCGCCTCAAAGCGGACCTCCTTGGCCCGGATGTCCTTCAAAATGGCCTCCACGGCCCCCTTGAGCCGGTAGAAATCCATCTCTTCTCCGTATGCGCCCAGGGTCAGCACCTTGCTCTCGTTGGCCAAGCCGTCCTCCCCGCCGGGCATATACACGCGGCCCAGCTCGTACAGCTTCACATTCTTGTTCCGGTAATTGTAGTTCCGGGCCAGGATATCCAGCATGGAGGGCAGGGTGGTCGTGCGCATAATGGAGGTGTCCTCCCCCAGGGGGTTCAAAATCTTGAAGGATTTTCGATGGAAATCCTCCTCCGGCCAGCGAATCTTGTCGTAGTAGGTGGGCGAAATGAACGAGTAGGTGATGATCTCGTGATACCCGCAGGCCCGGCACACCCGGCCCAAGGACTGCTCCAGCTTCTGTTCCGGGGAGTAACCGCCCAGGGTGGTCTGGCCCCGCATCAGGGTGGTGGGGATGTTGTTATAGCCGAAGAACCGGGCCACTTCCTCCGCCAGGTCCGCCATTTCCTTCACGTCGCCCCGCCAGGAGGGCACCTGAATCATGCCCCGCTCCTGGGTGGTGGTAAAGCCGATTCGCTGAAGGATGGTGTACATCACGTTTTCCGCCACATCGGTGCCCAGCAGGGCGTTGATTTTATCCGGCTCCACCTTCAGAACCGTGGGCTGGGGCACATAGTTCAGAATGTCGATCACGCCGTCCAGCACCTCGCCGGCCCCCAGCAGCTCCACCAGCTCACAGGCCCGGTCCACGGCGGGGAGGGTGTTTAAAATGTCCAATCCCTTCTCGAACTTTGCGGAGGCCTCCGTGCGCATTCCCAGCGCCAGGGCGGTCTTGCGGATGGTGGTCCCGTCGAAGTTGGCAGACTCAAAGACCACATCCACCGTGTCCTCCACGATTTCGGAGTTCAGTCCGCCCATGATGCCCGCCAGGCCTACCGCACGGGTGTCGTCGGCAATGACCAGCATATTGGAATTCAGCTTGCGGACATTGCCGTCCAGGGTGGTCAGCTCCTCGCCGTCCCGGGCGCGGCGGACAATGATTTTCCCGCCCTTCACATACCGGTAATCAAAGGCGTGCATGGGCTGGCCGTACTCCAGCATGACATAGTTGGTGATATCCACAATGTTGTTGATGGGACGCACGCCCATAGCCCGCAGCCGCTCCCGCATCCACTTGGGGGAGGGCGCGATCTTCACGTTGCGGACCATCCGGGCGGTGTACCGGGGGCACAGCTCCGGGTCAGGGGTCTCCACGTCCAGAAGCTCCGGCAGGACTCCGGCACCGCCCCCCTTCACCTCCGGCTGGTGGAAACAGCAGGGCTTATCAAAGGTGGCGGCGGCCTCCCGCGCCAGGCCGATCACGCTGAGGCAGTCGGGGCGGTTGGGGGTGATCTCGAACTCCACCACATGGTCGTCCAGGCCGGTGATGGCTTTGATGTCGTCGCCGGGCTTGCAGTCCTCCTGAAGGACGAAAATGCCGTCGGGGATGCAGTGGGGGAACTCCTTCTGCTCGGCGTGGAGGTCCGCCAGGGTGCAGATGGCGCGGGTTTTGGTATTATAAGCCACCAGGTCCATGGAGTGGATATTCTGGCATTCCGTCTCCACCGTAGTGCCCACAGGGGAGCCGTCCTCCGCCCAGACCAGGGCCACAGACCAGCGGCCATCCCCCAGGGACTTCACCTCACCCGCTCCGGCGGCTACTACGGGGCCAAAAATCTTGTGCCCCAGCTGAATATCCGCCGGAATGGAGGGCTTTTCCGGGTCCAGGGGCTTGTAGTCGTTCAGCAAAGCGGCGGCGGTAATCACCCCGTATGGGAAATCCCGCTCGTCCAGGCCCAGCTCCTTCAGGGAACAGAGCATACCGTTGGACAAAACCCCTCTCAGCTTGCCCTTCTCGATTTTCTTGCCGCCGGGGAGGGTGGATTTGTGCAGGGCCGCGGGCACCAGATCGCCCACATGGATGTTCCAGGCCCCGGTGACGATCTGGACCGGCTCCGGCTGGCCCACATCCACCTGGCATACCCACATGTGGTCGGAATCCGGGTGGCGCTCCATGGACTGGATGCGGCCCACCACCACGTTGGAAATTTCTTCGCCCAGGTCGTGGGTCAGCTCCACCTTGGAGCCGGACAGGGTCATGGCTTCTGCGAACTCTCTGTCGCTGGCGTCAATGGAGACGAACTCACTGAGCCATTTTCTGCTTAAATTCATATCGAAAACTCCTTACTTTTATTTAAAATCCAACAGGTCATACCCAAGCAATAGACCGCCCCCAGCCCCAGCGCGGTCAGGGGCGCTTTCAGCAGGAAAATCACCAGCCACGCCGCCGCGCAGAGGCGCCCACCGCCCCCAGAGCGTCCGCCCCCAGGAAGCGGCCCACCAGCACGGTATCCACAAAGCTGTAAAGCTGTTGAAATACCGTGCCGAACACCAGGGGGAGGGCGAAGAAAAATAACTGCTTCAGGGGGTGGCCTTGGGTCAGCTCCATCAGAACTGCTCCAGGAAACGCACGTCGTTCTCAAAAATCAGCCGCAGGTCGGAGATTTTGAACCGGCGCATTGCGGTACGCTCCAGGCCCATGCCGAAGGCCCAGCCGGACCAGATTTCCGGGTCGATGCCGGACATGCGCAGTACGTTGGGGTGAATCATGCCGGCCCCTAAAATCTCAATCCAGCCCTCTCCCTTACAGGTGGGACAGCCCGCGCCGCCGCACTTGTGGCACTGCACGTCCATCTCGCAGGAGGGCTCGGTGAAGGGGAAGTGATGGGGGCGGAACCGGGTGACGGTGCCTGCGCCGAACAGCTGCTCCGCCAGCAGGTTCAGGGTGCCCTTCAGGTCCGCCATGGTGACGTTCTTGTCAATGACCATGCCCTCCACCTGATGGAACATGGGGGAGTGGGTGGCGTCCACCTCATCCTTGCGGTACACCCGGCCCGGCGCTACGATGCGGATGGGCAGAGGCATAGTCTCCATGGCCCGGACCTGCATGGGGCTGGTCTGGGAGCGGAGCATGACCCGGCTGTCCGCGTCGAAGTAGAAGGTATCCGACCAGTCTCTGGAGGGGTGGCCCTCCTCGGCGTTGAGCTTGTCGAAGTTATAGGAGGCAAGCTCCACCTCCGGTCCGTCCAGGACCGTAAAGCCCATGCCGACAAAAATGTCCTTGATCTCGTCCAGGGCGATATACATGGGATGCTTGTGGCCCAGGGCGGCCTCCTGGCCGGGGATGGTCACGTCCAAAGCCTCGGCTTTCATTTTCAGGTCCAGCGCGGCGGCGGCCAGCTTTTGGGAGGTAAGCTCAATGGTCTCCTCCAGGACGGAGCGGACCTCGTTGGCCAGAGCGCCCATAGCGGGCCGATCCTGGGCGGACAGCTTGCCCATCTGCTTCAAAACGGCGGTCAGCTCGCCCTTTTTGCCCAAATACCGCACCCGCAGCTCCTCCAGGGCGGCGGGGTTCTCCGCACCGGTGATTGCTTCCAGCGCCTCGCGTTCGATTTTCGCTAACTGTTCTTTCATGGTGAAAACTCCTTCAATCAAATAAAAATCTTCCGGACAACAAAAATGCCTTTCCTCCCAAAAACTGGGACGAAAGGCCAAACCCTCCGCGGTACCACCCGCATTCGCGTCAACACGCGCACTTGTACTGCGATAACGGTGCAGGGGCCGTCCCGCTCTCACGGGCTGCTTCCGGGCGAACTAAGCGGGGTCCCATCAGAGCGGCTTTCAGCCGGTGACCGCTCCTCTCTGCTATGGGGAAACGCGCTATTTTCCCGTTCTACGCAATTTCTACCGTATTTCTTATAACATACTTTCGGGGGAATTGCAAGAGGGAATTTTGAAGCGCGGGGTTTGTGGGGGGGGGTGAGGGGGAAAAC